>NZ_JBNPEF010000004.1:0-563257 GCF_051117495.1 Marivirga sp.
TCCGATATACAAAACTGTTATCTCACACAAAATGCTATTCCTACCCTTTCCTTGTTTTTTGCCAAATTTATCTATTATTTCGTTGCTGGTAAACTGAATCAAACATACGAGTAACAAAAGAGAACAAAAGGATTTTTCGCTAAAGCGAAAATATTAGAAAGTGCAAATATTTCTTAATTTAACAGCATTGACAATAAGATTGGCTATCAAATCTTTTACAACAAAAACCCATTTTCTGCTTTTGCTGGTTCAGGAATACCTTCGTCATTAATCATTTCCCTCAAATCAATTTCTATAGTTCTTGAAATTGCTGTTATCGGTACATCATTATAAGTCCCCTCAAATGGATTTTCAGAATAGTCTCCGATCTTTTCCATTAAGAAAAATACCCAAATCACAAGAGCCGACAATAATGGTGAAATCCAATACATCCATTCAGCCATATTTTTAAAGATATCCAACATTCCAAATGGTACTAAAAAAGCAAAAACAAAAGTCAGCCATAAAGCAGTAGAGGCATATTGTCTTGGAAAAGGGAATGTTTTGATCCTTTCAGATTTACCTTGTCCATTGTAAAATTCACTTATCAAATGGTGAAACTCCATATGTCGAAAATCCTCAAAATGATTTTGATCTCTTAATTCTTGCAGTCTTTCAGATTGCTCTCTTATGATTTGGGTAGCTACATTAGTAATTTTATTATATTTAGCCAATTCTTCCTGAGATATAAATTTCAAAAGTTCTCCATCCAGTTGATGAATATAGGAATCGCAAACTGTAGCATTAAAAAGCTTATTTAACCTCATACCTTTATGCTCCCATTCCTTGCTTAACCTTAATTGGTAGCGCAAAGCAGTCAGCCATGCAATATGTCTATATATTAATTCCTTTTTAATAGCCTCTGAGTTAACTCCACTCACAAAACTGCAAACAGCAGCTCCGAATGATCTACTATTATTTACAATCTCGCCCCAAATTTTTCTTGCTTCCCATGTTCTGTCATAAGAACTGTTATTTTTAAAACCCAGGTAAAATGCTACGGCAATTCCAATTACACTTAAGGGTTGCCAAGGTAAATTAAAGCTCAAATTAAAAACATAAGCCAAAAAAGAAATTATCAAAGCATAAAGAAATCCGAACAAAAAAGGTTTGTAAGACCATCTGAAGGTCATCCAAAAACCATAATTTTTATTGACATACATAAATTATTTATTTGATTTTATACCTCATAAACTTAGAAATAATTTTCAATAAATACACCCCTCTTTCAAAATCCCAAACCAACATCCTAAATCACGCTAAATTTTTAAGTCAATACTAAAAAATTAGGCTTATTATGAGTTCACGGTTTATAAATTTTTCCTATATTAAAAAATACAACTGATAGCCAGAAATTTTATGCTTAAATTATCTATATCAATTATTCTACTGATGTTTTTTAAATCAGCATTCGGTCAAATTCTTCATTACGAAAATTTTGCAGTGATTTTGGATACCACAAAGCATGTGAAAGGAAATATCGTCCCGAGCTTCCAGTATCAAAACCTAAAAGAAGACTTGATAAAATTTGAAAATACAGCCGATTTTTCAGTTCTATTTAACCATAATGCACTTACTATAGCCAACAAAGTAGAATTATCCCGCTTTGGGAATGAAACTTTTGAAAGTGGGGGTTATTTGTACATCGAATATAGGAGAATTCAAGATACGCTACCTTTTGCTTTAGAACCCTATTTTCAGGCACATTGGAATGAAATAAGAGGTTTGGACAGGAAATATGCAATTGGTGCAAATTTAAGATGGAGAGTACTTTATAAAAAGAATTCAGGAATTTTTGCAGGAATCGGACCTTTTTATGAATACGAAACCTGGGACTACAGAGGTGTACCTGATTCGGAAACTATACCAAACCCAGCGATTCCAATTACAAAGGAATTAGTTCGTTTAGGAAGTTACATTAGTTATAAACAAAGATTATCGGATAAATTCTTATTGGATTTAAGTATTTATTACCAAGATGACATTCAAAACCTATTGGATGTTCCCCGAGCCGGAATTAGCTCAAGGTTAACTTATAAACTTACCAAATACCTAGGTTTAACCTTACTTTATCAAAACATCTACGATCCAAGTCCTTTGGTGCCAATAGATAAATTATACCATAATGTAACCTTCAGTTTTAGTATAAACATATAAGCAGAGGTCAACTATTAATCAATATACCATTCCAAAAACCTGAAACAATTCCTGGTTTTCACCTCTTATTTCTGAAATTACTCTTAAGCCATTTTTTGTTTCCTCGATTTTTACCAATCCATAGTTTAGCTCATTGACCATCTTTCCTATTCTGTGCTGATTAGCTTCATTAGGCTCTTCTTTCCAGGTATGCGTTAGACCACTAGAAGTAACATCAAGCAAGGGATATTTCAATCCTTCCAATTGCAATCTAGAAATTTCTGCTATGTGCCGATCACCACTTAAAAGAAGTGCTCCTTTAGGTTGCTTTTCTTCTATCAAGTCAAACAGTCTTTGTCTTTCCTGAGGAAAATTAGCCCATTTCTCATAAGCGTGTTCTTCAGAAATAAATTGAATACCACATGCTATTATGTAAAAAGATACCTCCTCATCTGATAGTTCATTTTCCAACCAATCCCATTGAGCTTTGCCCAGAATAGTGCCGTTTTCATTCTTTTGATAAACTCTGTTTTTTCTTTCTAACTCATCTCTATGATATCGCGCATCCAACAAAATCACTCTGATAGTATGTGCATTCCATTTCAAATCATAAGAAGAATACACTCCTTCCCTTTCTCTTCTGGGGTCTTTCTCAGCCACATCAAAGAAATCCAAGAACAATTGTTGACTTTCTTCTTTATATGCATATTCTTTTCCTGCATCATTTTTTCCATAATCATGATCATCCCACACTCCAATTACAGGCATTTCATTTCTTAGTTTGCTATAATCCGGAAGGTTTTTCTGCAATTCATATTTTTCCTCTAAAACCTCCATATCATCCGTATCACCATAGATATTATCTCCTAAAAACATAAATAAATCAGGATTGTGATCCATAATGGGTTGCCATAATGGCTGTTCTAAATTTTGACGGTTACATGACCCAAAAGCCAGCGTCAAGGTCTCTTTCGAATCAAATTCAAAGCTTTGATCTTGGGCAAAAAGAGAAGGAAGTATAAAAAGAGTGATCAGAAATGATAAAGTAAATCTTAGCATAGTTTCATAATTTGAAATGATATCGCAAATTTATTGCATTAATTCAAAAAGACTTTAATTTAAGATTAACTTTTTAATAATTTATTTGAAAAGCATAATGAAAAAATATCCTCCGAAGCTTAAGGGATTAGATAAAGTTCAATAAGAAAGAACCTAAAATTACTGTGCCACAATTTTAAATAAAGAATTTATTCTTTCGGAATCGTAAAGATTCAAGGCTTGTTGTAATCTTCTGGTGGCAAGTTTATAATCCAGATTATGAATAGCAATTAGCCCCTGATTGAAGTATTGTAATGCACTTAATTCTCTCAAGCTTATCTCTTTATAAATCGTTCTAGAATTTGGTTGACCATAATCTAATGAACCAACTGCTTCATTTTGATTTAAAGAAACTACACTATTATCCAGTAGAAAATCACTTTTGAACTCCTTTATTTCTTTGTCATTAGAAATCCATCCATTTCTCGGATCTGTGGTTTCCAAGACATATTCTTTCTTATTAATATCAGCGATAATAAATACATGATAATCGGTTTCTATAATACTATGATCGATATCAAAATACTTCAGCAAAATGGAATAGGTTATACTCGCAGAAACACAATCATAACTTCCAGTTTCTAATAAATTATTGAAAGTAGTCCCTTTATTGTATTTCTTTAAAAGCTTTTGATGAGTTTTATAAAAAAGATATTCCAAGAAGTATTCAGCATCAGCATCAGACTTTCGCTCCAATTTTCTAATTAACCTGTTCCAATTCTTATGATTTTCAAATTGATCAACCGAGGCTATAAAAGCAATATCTTTTAACAGCTCTTCATTTTTTGGATTAAAATCTTGGGCATAAATAGTATTAATGTTCAAAAGGATTAAAAATAATCCCCCTAATACATAATTTAAGTAGTTGCGATATGGTGTTAAAATTGATTTCAATATTACCTAAATGTTAACATATAACGGATTAACATTATATAAAGTTAACAATTTATTAACAAATATAATAAAAAGGTAATATAAATCTTGATTTTAAAGTTTTTCAACCATCTAACTGATAGTTTTTTATATTAAACAAAATGATATTTCACAACTCATTAACATGTGTTAAATAATAATCGGCTTGTTTTAATAATTCTTCTTTTTCTTGCGCGGATTTCTTATCCCAGGTTCTATACATCATGGCAATCCGCTGGTTTTTTGCCAATTTATCACGGTGATTGTCATAAAAATTCCAATAAAGGCTATTGAAAGGGCAAGCTCTATCACCCGTTTTCTTTTTATGATCATAATGGCAATTAGTACAGTAATTACTCATTTTGTGCATATAATTAGCACTTGACAGATAAGGCTTGGAGCCTACAATCCCGCCATCAGCAAATTGGCTCATGCCTCGTGTGTTGGTGATTTCCACCCATTCTATGGCATCAATATAAATTCCTAAATACCATTGATCCACTTCATCCGGATCGGTCATATTAAGCAGTGCGAAATTTCCTGTTACCATCAATCGCTGAATATGATGGGCATAAGCTTCAGACAATGATTGTTTTATGGATTTCTCCATGCACCTCATTTTGGTTTCGCCTGTCCAATAAAAATCAGGAAGTTTACGGTCATGTTCAAAGAAATTCTTTTCTGCATAATCAGGCATTTTCGCCCAATAAATTCCACGCATATATTCACGCCAACCTATTACCTGCCTAATGTAGCCTTCAACTTGAGCAATATTGATTTTGTCTTGATTTTCTTTCCAAGCTTCAATGATTTTTTCGACCAATTCTTTCGGTCCTATTAATTTTGAATTGAGTGCAAAGGAGATTCTAGAATGAAATAAAAACTTTTCTTCAGTATGCATAGCATCCTGATAAGTACCGAAATGAGGTAATAACTCTCTACAAAAATACCTTGCAAATTGCAGCGCCTGCTTTCTATCAATAGGCCAATGAAAATTTTCAGCATCAACAAACCCTATTGTTTTGATATTAGCTTTTTTAATATCTGATATTACCTCAGAAACATCATTTTTATAACTATAAGCTGGAGGAATAGGGACTTCCCCCTTATATTTATTTCGATTATCGTGATCAAAATTCCACTTCCCTCCCACTGGCTCCTTTCCCTCCATCAGGATATCATGGTCTTTTCTCATTTTGCGATAGAAATTTTCCATCAGGAATTGTTTTTTGCCCTTAAAAAAGGTGGCTATGTCATTCCGTTGAGTCAAAAAATGTTCAGTATCAACAGAGCTGGAGGATATAGTAATTTCATCACACAATGCTTTTAATTGCTCATCTAACCTATATTCATCGGGTAAAAGATATTCAAAATGCTCTATATTACGTTCTTCAATTATTCTTTTGATATTTTCTTTTAACGATTGCTTATTGTTAGCATCATTTATTCCTAAATATAAAAACTGATGCCCTTTCTCCTGCATTTCAATTTTAAATGCGCGCATGGCTGAGAAAAAAGCCACCACTTTTTGAATATGATGCGTCACATAATCCGTTTCCTGTCGCATCTCCATCATCACATATAATATATCATGATTTACCTCTTTAAACCATGAATGCTTTTGGTTAAGCTGATCTCCCAATATTAATCTCAAGGTTTTTTTCATAAATGAAATTTGAATAGAAACTCCATGATTTGGAAATTGTTAATTAAACATGAACCTTAATTGTATTAAAGAATGATTTATTTAATTATTCATAAAATAATAATTGAATACCATAACTAATTCTTTTCCTATCGTTAATAATTTATAAATTTACAGTAGTATAAAATCAAGATTTATTTATGAAAAAGCTATTAATCGTCTTAGGCAGTATCATCGCACTTTTTGTTCTGACCATTATTCTGGTTCCTGTTCTTTTTAAAGATAGAATAGTCTCTGCGGTTCAGACGGAAATCGATAAATCAATCAATGCAAAAGTCAATTTCGAACCTTCTAAAATCAGCATTTCGCTTCTATCGAATTTTCCAGACTTAACCTTAGGGGTTCGTGATTTTTCCATCACTGGGAAAGACACTTTTGAAGGAGATACACTTTTTTCTGCTAAAGATTTCTCTGTTGAGATGGATATAGTAGCCATTATAAAAGGAGAACCATTGAATATAAAAGGTATTATGCTTGATGAGCCTTTAATCAATATTTTAGTATTGGAAGATGGCGCGGCAAATTATGATATCACCTATCCTTCCAATGAGGAAGAAGCTGAAGAAGAAAGTACTTCAGATGAAGAATTCAAATTTGGAATTGATCATTGGGAAATCAAAAACGGAAGAATCAATTACTATGACCAAATGTACGATATGGCCATTTCACTTTTAGGAGTTGACCATACGGGAAATGGAGACTTCACGCTCTCCGTCTTTGATATGGAAACCAAAACATCTGCCAAAGATTTCTCATTTGCCTATGATGGCGATGTATATGTTGCCCATAAAACCTTAAAAGCCGATATGCTTTTTGGAATGGACATGAACAACTGGAAATTCACTTTTAAGGATGCAAAAGCCACATTAAATGATTTTCACCTAAACTTTGATGGCTATTTTGCTATGCCAACCGATGATTATGATATGGACATCAATTTTTCTACTACTGATACCGAATTCAAAAATGTTCTGTCATTAGTCCCTGGAATGTATGCAGATGGATTTGAAGATTTGGAAACAAAGGGTGAATTTGATTTTTCAGGATATGTAAAAGGGATTTACAGTGATACAAAAATGCCTGGTTTTGCAGTAGATTTCATTGTTAGAGATGCCTATGTTAAAGCAAATGACGTTCCGCTCCCAATCGAAAAAATAGCCATGGAAATGCATGCCAAATCTGAATCAGGAGATTTAAAAGATGGTTTTTTGGAGTTGAAAAATTTTGGATTAACTATTGACAAAGATCGATTTACTGCAAACGCTGTGGTCAATAATTTTGATTCCCCTATTTGGGATTTAAGCATGCAGGGGGCCTTAAATTTAGATATCATCTCCAAAATTGAGCCATCTGAGGATTTCAAAATGGGCGGAATCATTACGGCCAATATTAACT
Source organism: Marivirga sp. (assembly GCF_051117495.1). Lineage (NCBI taxonomy): Bacteria > Pseudomonadati > Bacteroidota > Cytophagia > Cytophagales > Marivirgaceae > Marivirga > Marivirga sp. The sequence continues at coordinate 7,286 of NZ_JBNPEF010000004.1, forward strand.
CAAAAGGATCTTATGTAGATGTAGAAAATGAAGATTACACCAAACTTCAAACTACAGGTAATCTCACAATGCAAAATTTCTCTTATACCGAGAAGGATGCTCCTAATTTTACGATTACCAATGCCACTATGGATTTTAATCCACAGTCTATTAACCTTACTACTTTAAAAGGAAATTACGGTAAGAGTGATTTTAATTTAAATGGAAGTTTGAGTAATTATATAGCCTATGCTATTGATGAAAATGCAGTCATAAAAGGGAATATGCGATTAACTTCTACTTTATTGGACATTAACGAAATGATGGGTGTATCAGAAGAAGATGTAGCGGAAACCACAGAAGATACTACAGCTATGGAAGTGGTAGTGATTCCTAAAAATATTGATTTTACTTTTGATGCCACTACTCAAACTATAAAATATGATAATTTTGAGATGAAAAATGCTGTGGGTCAAATAAAGGTAAAAGACGGAATTTTGACGCTTGACCCTATGAAAGTGGATATGTTGGGAGGGTCTATCAAAATGACTGGGCTTTACAATAGTCAGGATGAATATGAACCGAAATTTGATTTCAGATTAGACATAGCACAGTTAAGTATTCCAGAAACATTCAAGAATGTACTAACATTCCAAAAGTTTGTTCCAATAGCCGAAAAAATGGAAGGAAGATTTAGTACGGATTTCTCCATCAACGGATTATTAACACAAGAAATGATGCCGGACTTACCTACATTAAGTGGTGGCGGTCTTATTAAAATTGCACAAGCGGCAGTTAAAGACTCCAAAGTGATTAAGGGAGTTACTTCACTTTCCAAACTAGACAATACAAATGAAGTAACAATCAATGATGTAAAAGTACAGGCAGAAATTAAAGATGGCAGGTTAAATGTAAAGCCTTTTGATGTGAAAATGGGGAAATACAATGCTACCATTGATGGAAGTACCGGCTTAGCTGGGGATATTGCCTATAATCTGAAAATGAATGTCCCGACTGGAAGTATGGGGAAAGCCGCTAATACTGCTATTTCAAATTTATTGGGGAGTAATGTAGAGGCTGTCGGAAGTTCAGTAAATCTAAACTTCAATATAGGGGGAACCTACAAGGATCCGCAAGTAAAGCTCGGAAAAACCACCACTGAAGGAGGTGGCTCTGTTACTTCTTCAGTAAAAGAACAAGCAGCTGATAAACTGAATGAAGAAAAAGAAAAACTGAAAGCTGAGGCTGAAAGTAAAGTTCAGGCAGCAAAAGATAGTGCAAAAGCAGAAGCAGAAAGAAAGAAAAAACAAGCCGAAGAAGAAGCTAAGAAAAAAGCAGAAGAGGAAAAAGAAAAATTAAAAAAGAAGGCTAAGAACAAATTGAAAGATATGTTTGGGGACGGTAAATAGAATAAAAAATTAACCAGTAAATATGAAAACTATTTTGACTGCAGGAATTTTAATATTCCTGCTTTTTTTATCTTCTTGTGAAAACCAAACAACAAATGAAAACAATCTGCAAAATAAGTTTTCATTAAAAATTAAAGATTCTGTAAGTATCAATATTTTTGCAGACCCTTTGTTTTCAGATGTAAGTAAAAATGGAGAAAAAATTCTCTTTCTTGATTGGGCTTCAGAGGAATACATTACCATCGATCGAGACGGAAAGATTTTGGGCAGATTTTCTAAAAGTGAAGACTTGCCAGACAATCCAGGATTTTTGTATCGATTACCAGCTATCAGAAATTCAGAAGAAATAGTTTTATATGGAATGAATGGGATTTTCTATTTCGATCCAAATGGAAGGCTAATTCGAAAACAAAAAAGTCCAGCACCAAGCAATGCTGGTATAATGGCTGGCCTTGTGGGTAGAAATATCAAAATAGTAGAAGCTCATGATGAAGAGTTTTTGGTGTTCAACACTTTCAGAAACTTTGATAGCTATCCTGGTGAAGAAGTCTATTATGAAAAATTCAAAGGGATAGAAATGGTAAAAATTGGCAAAGATACTTCATACAATATCGGACAAATTCCTGATAGTAGCATTTTCAGAAACGGCATGGCCTACTATTCTTCCGATTATGACCCGGTGGCCCATATTGAAAACGAGAAATTCTATTTAGCTTTTGCCGGAGAGCCAGTTTTATACCGATACACACTAAATCCTGATTTTAGTTTAGGACCAGATACTGCCATCAATTTGGATGTTAAAAAGCATTTACCCATTGAAGGCTTCCCATTAAATGAATTTGCCAAAGGAAGTGTCACTTTCAGAGGAGATATTTCCGCTATCAGACAAATTGAAACTTATGGGAACAATATTATAATTAATTATAGCCCAGGTATTCCGCAGCAAGAAGTGGATGAAGTAAAAGAACAATATCCTGATGACTTTCAATTAGGATATAGAAAACTGAGGGAGAAATATTATGCTCAAATTTTAGTTATCGATAAAGAAACCCTCAAACAAAAGGCTAATCTTAAATTTCCAAAAAATGCATCCGTAGAAGGATTTATAGTGAATAACGAAGGCTTATGGTTCCAAAGAAAAGAGAACTTCAATGAAGAAGAAGATTTTGTCAGATTTTATTTATATGATTTAGTCAATGACTAATTTTAAAAACCAGCAAATTTAAAATCAAAACTCTGATTGGAAATATCGGACATTGGGCTAAAGAATTTAGGCGTTTCCAAAGAGTGTCGTACATTCATAAGGTATGATTTATTTGAGTTAATACTTATATGAGATACATAATTACAAAAATCAGATAATCAGAATGTTAACCCAACATATAAAGGAAGCATAAAAAGAGAAAAATGCTTACTATCCAAACAAAATATTTTAAAAACGTAAGGGAGATTAGAAGGTAAAATTTCAATGCATTTGATAAGCCAATCTGAAATAATTACCTAATTTTAGATTTTTATTTTTTACAGTTTAAAATATTACAAATATGCCAACAGCAATTTATAAGGTACCTATCCCGAAAAACGAACCGGTAAACAGCTATGCACCGGGAACTCCTGAAAGAGCTTCTTTACAAGCTAAAATAAAAGAAATGAGATCTCAGGAAGTTGATGTTCCGATGTATATTGGTGCTGAAGAGGTAAGAACGGGAAAAACACTTCCGTTAAACCCACCTCATGACCATCAACATAAATTAGGTCAATTTCATGAAGGTGATGCTACACATGTTGAACAGGCCATAAAGGCTGCATTAGCTGCAAAGCAGGAATGGGCTGATCTACATTGGCAACAAAGAGCAGCAGTATTTTTAAAAGCGGCCGATTTAATTGCTGGCCCATATAGAGATAAAATCAATGCGGCCACTATGTTGGGGCAATCTAAAAATGCTTACCAAGCTGAGATTGATTCTGCATGTGAGTTAGCGGATTTCTTAAGGTTTAATGTGAAATACATGACCGAGATCTACGAAGAGCAACCCTTTTCACCGGATGGAATTTGGAATAGAATGGAATATAGACCATTGGAAGGATTCGTATTCGCCCTAACTCCATTCAACTTTACAGCTATTGCAGGTAACTTGCCTTCAAGTGCTGCATTAATGGGGAATACGGTAGTTTGGAAGCCTGCTTACTCTCAAATATATGCCGCCAACGTAATCATGGAAATTTTCAGAGAAGCTGGGGTTCCTGATGGTGTTATTAATTTGATTTACGTAGATGGTCCTACCACTGGTGAGGTAATTTTCAAACATCCCGAATTTGCAGGAATTCACTTTACTGGAAGTACTGCAGTATTCCAAACTATTTGGAAAACTATAGGAGAGAATATTGAAACTTATAAATCATATCCGAGAATTGTTGGGGAAACCGGTGGGAAAGATTTTATCCTAGCTCACAAAACTGCTAATCCTAAACAAGTAGCTACAGCTATCACCAGAGGTGCATTTGAATTCCAAGGGCAAAAATGCTCAGCCGCCTCAAGGGTTTATATCGCCAATAATATCTGGGATGAAGTAAAAGAAAATTTGACTGCCGATATCAAGGATATAAAAATGGGTGGCCCAGAAGATTTTGATAACTTCTTTAATGCGGTGATTGACAAAAAAGCATTTGATAAAATCAAATATTATATAGATACAGCAAAAGAAAGTAATGTGGCTGAAGTTATTGCTGGTGGAGAATGTGATGATTCAAAAGGTTATTTCATCCAACCGACCGTGATTGTTACAAAAGACCCACAGTTTCTGACCATGAGAGAAGAAATCTTTGGCCCTGTAGTAACGATATATGTTTATGATGCTGAAAATTTTGAAGAAACATTAACTTTGGTTGATGAAACTTCTCCTTATGCTTTAACCGGAGCTATTTTTAGCAACGACCGCTATATTATAGAGCGAGCCACAAAGCGCCTAAGTCAAGCTGCTGGTAACTTCTATGTAAATGATAAACCAACAGGTGCGGTGGTTAATCAAAATCCATTTGGAGGAGCCAGAAAATCAGGTACTAATGACAAAGCAGGTTCTAAACTAAACCTATTGCGTTGGTGCTCAGCTAGAATGGTGAAAGAAACATTTGTTACTCCTACAGATTACAAATACCCATTTATGGGAGAATAAATTTCAGAATCAAGATATTAGATTCTATACTTTAGACTATAAGCCTTCGGAATAAGTTCCGGAGGCTTTTTTATTTTAGGACGGTCATTGCTTTTCACTGAACAATTACAATTCTATAACAAAGGAAATTAAAAGAACTAAAAACCAACATATCTCCATTTATCATCATCAAAAACCACCTCAAAAATTTAATATTACCCACAACAATTAGATGTAATATTTGTATTATATTCGCACATAATTTACAAAATTAGTTCAAATTAAAACAATCAACTTATGATGAAAAGACTTATAATCGGGTCTTTGTGTTTATTGATGGCTTTTGGCTCAATAGCACAAAAAAAGGAGATCGAGTTTACCGAATTCGACCTAGACAATGGAATGCATGTGATTTTACATCAAGATAATACTACCCCAATTGTGGTAGTTTCCGTGATGTACCATGTAGGTTCAAAAAACGAAAATCCAGAAAGAACAGGTTTTGCTCATTTCTTTGAGCATTTATTGTTTGAAGGGTCAAAAAATATTGAAAGAGGGCAATTCGACAAATATATTACCAATGCAGGTGGTGTAAACAATGCCAATACTTCAAATGATAGAACTTATTACTATGAAGTTTTACCCTCAAATCAATTAAAGTTAGGACTGTGGTTAGAATCAGAAAGATTGATGCATGCCCAAATCCAAGAAATTGGAGTGGAAACACAGCGTGAAGTGGTAAAAGAAGAGAAAAGACAAAGATATGACAACCAGCCATATGGAACCATCTTACCTGAAATCATGAAGAGAGCCTATACTGAGCATCCTTATCGATGGACTCCAATTGGTTCTTTAGAGCATTTGAACGCGGCTTCTTTAGATGAATTCGTGGATTTTTACGAAACTTTCTATGTACCTGAAAATGCTACTTTATCCATTGCAGGTGATATAGAAATAGAGGAAGCTAAAAAATTGATTAAAGATTATTTTGGTCCTATTCCAAGAGGTGGGAAAGAAATTCCTAGACCTAATATAGTAGAGCCTGAACAAAAAGCAGAAGTTCGTGATACTATTTATGACAATATTCAACTGCCTGCTGTAATTCAAGCCTACCACATGCCGGCACAAGGAACTGAGGATTCTTATGCATTAGAGATGTTGAGTACAGCACTTTCCGGTGGTCAATCAGCTAGAATGTATAAATCATTGGTTGATGAGCAACAAAAAGCATTACAAGTGGCTGCAATTCCATTTTCTTCAGAAGACCCTGGCTTATACCTTCTTTTCGGACTACCGACCATAGGCGGTGACTTAAAGGAGTTGGAGGATGCTATGGATGCTGAAATCAAGAAAGTTCAGGAGGAATTAATTTCAGATCGAGAATTTGAGAAAATCAGAAACCAAAAGGAAAACGACTTTATCTCAGGAAATAGTCGAATGGCAGGAATTGCAGAAAGTTTAGCCAACTACCATGTTTATTATGGTGATGCCAATTTAATCAATAAAGAAATTGATCGATATATGAAGGTGACCAAAGAGGATATTAAGCGAGTAGCTAATGAATATCTTACTGAGGATAACAGGGTGGTATTATACTACCTACCGAAATCTCAACAAAACCAATAATTCGTTTCACGAAATAAATCTAGAAAAATGATTAAAAAAATATATATAAGTTTCGTTTTCGCACTGATGGCAAGCTTTGCGTTTGCTCAAGTGGATAGGACAACTGCTCCGGAACCAACACCGGCAAAGGAAATCAATATAGGGGAGCCCACTACCTTTACTTTGAAAAATGGATTAAAAGTTTTTGTGGTAGAAAATCACAAATTGCCAAGAGTTGCTTTCTCCTTAACATTTGACAGAGACCCAGTTTTAGAAGGTGATAAAGCTGGTTATGTGAGTATGGCAGGCCAAATGTTGATGAAAGGTACGAAAAACAGATCCAAAGCTGAATTGGATGAAGCTATCGATTTTATTGGTGCTAATATCAACACCTATTCAACTGGGATGTATGCTACTTCATTAACCAAACACCAAAACAAATTAATGGAGTTGATGACCGATGTTTTATTCAACCCTGCATTCCCTGAGGATGAATTAGATAAACTGAAAAAGCAAACGTTGTCTGGATTAGCCGCACAAAAAGATGACCCGAATGCTATAGCCTCTAATGTGAGAGGAAAATTAGTTTATGGTGATGATCACCCTTATGGAGAATTTGAAACTGAAGAATCAGTAGAGAAAATCACTTTGGAGGAAATTAAAGCTTATTACAATAGCTATTTCAGACCAAATATTGGGTATTTGGCTATAGTTGGAGACATCACTCCAAAGGAAGCCAAGAAATTAATCAAGAAAAATTTCGAGAAATGGGAAAAAGGTGATGTTCCTACAGCCGAATATGAAATGCCAGCCCCACCAGAAGAAACTTATGTTGCTTTAGTTGATAGAGAGGCTTCCGTACAATCTGTAGTGAATGTTACTTATCCAGTAAATTTACCTATTGGAAGTGAAGATGTTATCAAAGCTAGAGTTTTAAATCAAATTTTAGGTGGCGGATTTTCATCAAGATTGATGCAGAATTTAAGGGAGGATAAAGCTTTTACTTATGGCGCGAGATCATCTTTAAGTGCTGATGAATTTGTTGGAAGTTTTACGGCTAGCGCAAGTGTTCGAAATGAAGTAACCGATAGCGCTGTAAATGAATTTATGGCTGAATTAGTTAAAATAAATGAAGAAGGCGTAACTCAAGATGAATTGGATGCTGCAAAAGCTTCAATATCCGGTAGTTTTGCTCGATCATTAGAAAGCCCACAAACAGTGGCCTCTTTCGCTATCAATACTGCTCGGTATAATTTACATAAGGATTATTATGCCAACTATCTTAAAAATTTAGAAGCAGTAACATTAGAAGATGTTAAAGCTGCCGCACAGAAATACATTTTGCCTAATAATGCCAATATTTTGGTAGTAGGTAAGGCTGAAGATGTAGCTGAAAAATTAGCCCGATTTGGCGAGGTGAAATATTATAACCGAAAAGGCGAAGAATATGACCCTAATGATAAAAGTGCTATGCCAGCTGATTTAACCGCTGAAAAAGTATTGGAAAAATATTTTGAAGCATTGGGTGGAAAATCAAAAATTGAAGCTGTAAAATCTATGAAAACTTCTTATAGTGCAAGTGTTCAAGGTCAGAATATTAGCATTAATGAAGTAAAAGATAATACCAATTATAAGCAAGAAGTTGCTATGGGGCCAATGGTCGTTAGCAAGGTTTTGGTAAATGATGAAGGCGTAAAGGTATTTCAACAAGGCCAGGAAGTTCCTTTACCGGATCAAGCTAAAGTAGGCATAAAAGCCGGTGCTAAAATTTTTCCAGAGCTCTACTATTCAGAAATGGGAGCAACGATTGAATTAAAGAATGTGGAAGAAATTAACGGCAAACCAGCTTATGGCGTAGCGGTTACAATGCCATCTGGTCAAACAAGTACTTCATATTTCGATGCAGAGTCAGGATTGAAGGTAAAAACTTCATCTGCTCAAGCAACTGAAGAAATTAAAAGTTATAAGGAAGTAGATGGTATTATGATTCCTGAAAAAAGAGCTATAAACCAAGGTTTTCAAATGAATGCTGATCTACAATCAGCTGAAATTAATGTAGAAATTAAAGAGGATACTTTTCAGTAATCAGAATACGACTTTTAACAAAAGCCCGAAAAAGTAAAGTTTTTCGGGCTTTTTTGTGTAATAATTTATCTTCTAAGAATCGTACAAAAAATGAAACAGATTAAGCCGCATTCCTAGCTGCATTCACTATTCCAAACATACTTCTCAAAATGAGCTTTTTGAATGTTTCCTCATCCTCTACTCCTGCTCTTAGTTTTTGAATAGCATATTGCTGAATTGTAATCAAAGGCAATACAATTTTTTCCCTTATCGCTATTGAAGCTTGTGAAACGGGAGCTTCATGTAAAATCCCTTTTTCACCACTGATCTCATCCAATTCCTTTTTACTTAAATCAAATTCTTTTTTCATCAATTGCCAAAAATCCCCATAATCTTTATCCTTTTTTAAATAGGCTGTAGCCGGATAAAATGACTTTGCGATGGATTGCATGGAATTACCTAAAAGCGTCCTGAAAAATAAGGAATCAGCGTATAAACCCTTAATCTCTTTTTCTTTACCTTCCTTTTTCAAGCTATTAATTGCGGTCCCCACACCATAAAAGCCGGGAATATTCTGCTTCATTTGTGCCCAAGCCCCTACAAAAGGTATAGCTCTTAGGTCTTCAAATTTCAATTCTCCTTTTTTACCTCTGCTGGTTGGCCTACTCCCGATATTCGTATCACCAAAATATTTTAAAGGGGTAACATCACCTAAATAACTGGTAAACTTATCATGGTTTTTAAAATCCTTATATAATTGATAAGCAGTCTCCGCCAATTGATTTAATAGTTCACGCTCCTTTTCATTCAATATTCTATTGTCATCTGCAAACAAATGATTTTCTAATCCTGCGGAAAGCAGTTGTTCCATGTTATATCGGCAAGAACCCACCTTCCCATAATTGGAGCTAATCGTTTGTCCTTGTATTGTGACCTGAACTTCCTCATCTTCAATTTTGGAGCCTAAAGAAGCATAAAAATCATGCATATTCCCGCCCCCTCTTGCAGGCGGCCCTCCCCTGCCATCAAAGAAGATTACTTTTATTCCATATTTTCTGGATATTTCAGTCAATGCTTCTTTGGCTTGGAAAATTGACCAATTCGCTCGTAAATAACCACCATCCTTTGTTCCGTCAGAGAAACCAACCATAATAGTCTGTTTGTTTTCTCTCTTTTTCACATGTTCCCTATAAGCAGGAATTTCATATAATTGTTGCATAATATCAGCTGCATGTGCCAAATCATCAATAGTTTCAAAAAGTGGCACTATATCCAATGTCTCAAAAGCTTCTTTACTCAGTTTGAGATTAGCCAATTTGAAAACTTCAATAATATGCAATACTGATTGGCAATTACTGATGATATACCGGTGACAAGCCCTGTTTCCATTTCTTTTCTTCACCTCTTCCAATGCATCAAAGCTTTTTAGCATCTCTTGATGAAAATCATCATAAATGCTGATATCCTGAGGAAGATCTTTCAAGTTTAACAAGTGATTGATTTTATCTTGCTCTTGCATTTTTTCATAATGAGCAACAATACTTTTATCAGCTTCATGAGCTAAAATATCTTCCCATAAAGCATCATGCTTACGGCTATCCTGCCTGATATCCATAATGGAGAAATGAAAGCCAAAAACCCTTACTTTTAGAATAAATTTCTCCAATAATTCAGAAAATATGCCGTTATGATCATTTTTTAGATTTTGGAGTGCTTCTTTTAAAACTTTAATTAATTCTTCAGGTTGCTTAAATCCTTTAGAACGATCTCCATATAAAGCATTGTAAACTTTTTGTTCTGCTTCATGAATTTTACCTTCTACTCCTTTAAATGTTAGCCTACGCCTAATGGCACGCAAATCCCTGAAGTAGCATTTCAAAATAGTCTCTCTTAATCTATCGGCCACTTTAACAGTGATATCATGCGTCACAAAAGGGTTTCCATCCCTATCACCGCCCGGCCAAAAGCCAACAGTTAGTAAATCAGGATTTACCCAATCTTCCCAAGGCTCATCCAATTCCTCCACCAAATCATAAAGAATTGCGGGAATACTTTTATAAAATACATTCTCTAAATACCAACATAAACTAACAGCCTCATCATAAGGACTAGGCTTTTCTTTATTGATAAAGGGTGTTTTGCCTAATTGTAACATTAGGGAATTAATGTTCGCTAAATCATCTTTTCTTATGGCATCTTCCAGATCGGTATTGATAGCCAAAACATTGCCCGGGTAGAACTGAGTGGGGTGAGCAGTTAAAACAATTCTCACTGAGAAAGTTTTGAGCTTCTCTTTCAATTGCTCCATTTTATTGGCATGTCTCACCCTTCCGATCAGTTCTTTCACAGAACCTTTTCCTTCTACATTAAATATTTTCTCAAATGCGGCATCTTCTATTGAATCAAAAAGCAGGACTTGTCTCTCTACGTACTGAATCAATTGAAACAATAATTGATGAAGTTGCTTCTCCTCCTTTTCCCCTAAAATTTCCTCTTTGAATTGATTAATAATATCCACAGGCTCTTTTCCCTCTTCATAGCCTTTAGCACTCATTTGCTGAAGGAGGGGCAACAAAGTTCCCGTTCGATAAATATGATCAAAAGGAAGATCAAGGAAAAGACTGTTGTAAACAGTAAAACGGGTAGCTACTTCATCTTTATAATTCAATTTTTTCATATAAATTTCGTTTTTAGGGTGTTTTTTGAAGGAATATTTCTTCAAGATATTTATTTAGTAACTTAATATACTGAATATAGATGAGTATGTTTAAAGTACTTACTAATTTCCAACCGAAGCAAACACTAATCACTGGAAAGATATATCCCACAAAAATTACTCACATATATAGACTTTGCTTTTTACTTTATCGGAGTAAAGAAGACTTTTATAATTGGGTCACCAAATCATTTAAATAATTCCTGCTCCCGTTTAACAAAATTCCTAAAGTTTTCAGGCTCTTTTCCACTGATTTTCAAAATTGAATTACTCGTTTCAGGAGTAGCTTGAAACCTAGGGAAATAATGCAACATAATCATTACTAAAATCAACATAGTAGGCACTCCTTCCTTCCTTTTCCTAAAAAAGAAGGAGAGCAAATTAGGTGAGCGGAATTTGATGTTTTGGCCAGTTACTTCATTAATTTGATCGACCATTTCCCCAAAGGTCAATTTTTCATTATTCGTTAAATCATAAGCTGTATTTTGATGACTTTCTGGGTTTTGCAATATTTTAGCTCCTACTATGCCAATATCCTTTACATCTACAATAGTGAATCTTGCATTACCTGCTGGTAAAAAGACTTCAGATTTTTCCAGTATATCTCTTCTAAGCGTGGTGGTAAAATTTTGCATAAAATAGGCCGGTCTCAAGAAAGTATAAGGTACACCTGAATCCACTATCATTTTTTCGATCTTATGATGAGGAATGATACTATTTTTATCTGCTCCCTGAACAGACAGAAAAACAATTTGATATATGCCCACTTTTACTGCCTCATCGATTAATGGCATAAAATATTTCTTTGTATCGGATATTTGCGGTGGCCGCAACAAAAACAAGATATCAATTCCACTTAGGTAAGAATTAAATTGATTCACTTTTTCAAAATCAAATTCTTGAAATTCCAGAGAATCTGACTTTTCAAAAACTGATTTATCTTTTTTGACATCCCGTAATCCTGCCACAATTTCTGATTTGATCTTGAGTTCCAGTAAAGAAGCAATAATAGCTTTTCCTATATTTCCTGTGGCACCGGTAATTAGTATTCTCATGATAACTAGTGGGTAAATTCTAAAAAATGAATGAATATTCTTATTACTTCTTTTACGTAATTATACTTTTTATCGGCAACTTTTAGGGCGATAATAATCAATAGACATTTCTAGATGATCAAAAATAATTCGCAAGCTCATTGAATAATTAAGAAAATAGTATTCGCTAATAACTCACGAAAGGCATCTGCTTACTGAATTTTGCAAAACTTTCATTCTTGCAAAGCTTGACAATAAAATCTGCCAAATCTGCTCTTCCGATTTTTGTACCGGCATTAACGCCTACCCATCCAACTCGGTAAACTCCTTTCCTTGGCTCATCTGTCAACCTAGGCCCTCTTACAATGATCCAATTTCTATCGCTCTTTTTTAATAATTCTGCATGATCAATAGCATCATTAAGGATTTTAGGAACGGCTAACTTCATAATGAAACGAATCATTTTATCTGGAAACTTAGGCTGATCCATTTCAGGAAAAGGTAATCCACCTCCTGATAAAGAAATAATTTGCTCGACTCCCTCTGTTTTCATGGCTTCTATAATATTTCGCGTTCCCTTTGTTTGCAAACCTTCTGGCGACCCTTTTACATGACCAAACAAACTCACCACCGTTTCTGTGTTGCTAATAGCTTTAGCTACATCTTCAAGATTTAAAACATCACCTTGAATAATTTCTATTTTTGATTATTTTGCTTTGATCTTTTTAGGATTTCGAGCCAATGCTTTGATGGAATAGCCTGCTTCAAGTGCCTGTTCAACAAATTGCTCTCCTGTTTTTCCACTTGCTCCGAATACTGCTAATTTCTTCATATTTTTATTTTCGATTAGTAATTTGCTATTATACCGAATAATTGGGTACTTGTTGATTAATCATATACACACCTTTTTGTAAGTATGGAAAAAGACATTGCAAAAGTAACTCCCAGATGCCCAATAAGAACCACTCTTGAATTAGTAGGAGGAAAATGGAAATTGTTAATTATTATCCAATTAGCCAGTGAACCGAAGCGCCTGTCAAAATTGAAGCGGGACATTCCTGACATCAGTGAGAAAATATTGATTCAGGAATTAAAGAATTTAGTGGATAGTGAATTGGTGATCCGAAAAAATTATGGGGAAGTCCCCCCTAGGGTTGAATATGAATTAACCGAAAAAGGAAAATTAGCCTTGCCCCTCATTAACCATATGAAAGATTTTGCCGATCAGTATTTAGCTAAATAAATAATCCTTCTATAATATCACTCATCAAAACCGGGTCGGATAAAGCTCAAAGCATCAGGAAACTCTGTATGGATCATTTTTTGTAACTTTTGTAAAAGTGCTAAAACCGAAAGCACTTCATCCTGATGTTCAGGATAGGTTTGCAACAATAAACCCCATGAAGAAATAGAGCGTTCAATGGCGATAAGGGTGATTTTTGCAGTGCCATTGTAAGAGCGTTCTTCGGGAGGAAATTCAGCATCTTCAAACTCCGTATCCAAATTTTCCATCATCAACCGTTTGGATTTGGCCGGGATAAAAAACATATACCATCTGATGATATCTACTGCTTCTTTTAGCTCTTTTATTTTAGTCTTGGCTTCTTTTTCTAATTCCAATTCCAATTTTTGGATTTCAGAATCAAATTTCCCCTTTACAAAATTATCATTCAATATATTTTGGCAATCTTGAGGATACTTTCCTGCCAATTTGGAAATGGGATGGTTTTCTCCTTCCAGTTCTTTTTCTTCTCTTTCCTTATTTATCTTATCCCATTCCTCATCAGGAATATCATCCAAATCAATACCTTTTTCTTTAGCTAATTCATCTATTAATTGAATAGATTTAGTGAACTGTTCATTTATTCCTTCCCAAAAATCTGGTTTGTTTCCTTTTTGCTCTTCTTCTATTAAATCCAACTCTTGCACACCCACTGCGCAGCGTGCTATAAAAGAGCATTTTTCACACCATCTGTCGCACCAATTGTGAATTCCGGGTATAATATCTTTGTCAGGCATAATTATTATTCAATTTGTAATTATTAGCAAACAGCAGAAATTGACTAATATCAGACAAAGTAGTGGGTATTTTTCAAAATTACCAAAGCAAAATGTGTATATCCAAAACCTAACTGATTTTGGATAAACCACATTGGTCCAAAACATAACATTAATATTTTTGTATTGTAAAAAGTATGAAATTTAATTTCACAAAAACATGCGGCTTGATACTCAATATCAGGATGTTACAATTTTTGATCCTGTAAAAGACTCATAGCCTCTATGTAAAACAAAAAAAGGAGCAATTATAGCTCCTTTTTAATTAAAAATATGTTTTTATCAATGTCTTCCAGTACCATAATCAATGTCAAGAATAATTTCATCTTGAGACTTTAAAAACAAGTCGTTTTCATTGTAAGAGAGTGAAAAGTTTCTTTGGACTATACGATTAACATTATTCAAATATCCTTCCCCTTTATTTTTAATAATGAAATTTCCACCCCATTGGTATTCATCACCTTTTTGGTAACCACCAATAATCTGAATTTCAGCTCCTGAACCTGGAAGTTCAGGAAACTGAGGAACCACCTCTATATTGAATTTTTTCGTATAACCATTTCCAGGATTAATGTTGTAGTAATTTTGTATTATACTGCCATTGTCAACTTGAAAAAACACATTTGCTTTAGTATGAACAGGTTCCGCAACATAGGCTACTGGTGCTTCCAAAGAATAAAATTGAGTTCTGTAATTTTTATTTTCAGCAAAAATGATTTCTCCATCATTTGATTCAATAACATCAGAAATGGTTAAATATCCTTGATTTTCGGTAACAACACGACTTGAAGTCTTATAAACATCATCTTCTAAGTACTCAAAGATTATTCCTGGAATAGCAGTATATGGTACAGAATTATTACTATTATCAAGATTAAAACTCCATTGAGTTCGGAATTCAAGGATTTCAAATTTGGCAGACTCATCTGGATTACCACCTTCAAATGATATAGAAGGGTCTGTATAATTCTCACCAAAATCAACTATTTCTAAACCAGTGATTTTTGTATTATATGCAATTGAAGCCTCTGATTCGGCATTTACATTCCACTGATCAAAATCAATGGTTATACTATCAATATGATAATTATTATAAAGCGATCTATAATTATCTCCAAACCAGTTTCTATTTTGAAAAGCATTTGAAAGACTTTGGTCTAAAATATCTTGCGTAATTTTTCCATTTTCATCAGTATATAAGCCATTTGAGTATATATAAGAAGACTCAATACAACAACTGGAATTATAATACGCACGGATACTATAACTCACATAAGAATTATTATTATATTGAGCACTACTGTCTAAATTAATAGATTGTATCGCATATTCAGCTTGTGCATATAATTCTGCACCTTCCCCAGTAGGGTCATTTATTACCACATCTGGTACACTATCGTATCCTGAACCACCTGTAAATGAAAACAATACTTCGCCAAAATTTTGATTATTATCTGAAACATTGATTTCATCTGTGTAATATGATGGGTTCTCAAACAACTTTCGTCCAGCTTTAATGAAATTATTAATTTGAAATCCTTTGCCCGGTGCAGGTGGTTCAGGTACTACTGTTTTTATTCCACTTACATAAGGAATGTCACTTACCTGTTCATTATAACCAAAAGTTGTCATGACAGAGTCCAATATTGGCTCTTCCGTTTCAGGGTCATAGTATGCTAATTTTTGCTTCATCCTCAATTGAGGTATCATTAATTCTACAGACACGCCCTCATTTCCAGTTGGGATTACTAGTTCATATTCTCCAGCTTCATTGGTGACCGCTTCACCTAAACCTCCCTCAACATTTAAAGAATATTCAGAAAAGCTTATGCCTTCACTAACGTTTACAATATTTCCAGAAAAGTCGGCTTTTATCAGTTGACTTTTTACTACTTCGGCTGTTTTATTGGTTAAGTCGGTTTCAATACTAACTTTCCCCTTTATTTTGGCTGTATTATTTCCGTTTCCTTTGTTGTAAAGTGGAATAATTGCAGATTCATTTTTGGTGATAGGTGCGACTACATCGTCAATCACTTCATAATTATAGCCTCTTTCAAATTTGAAGTCAATTAGGCCTAAAGCAGAATAATATCCCTCTCCTTGCACTTCAATTATATTACCACCAACGGTAACTCCATCAAAAATAACATTTCCTGATGCATCCGATACTTCAATTAACTCAATAAGTTCTCCATCTAAAGAAGATGTAAGCTTCACTTCTGCTCCTTCTATAGGCGTAGTTCCGTCTAAAATCTTCATGTTGACATTATAGAACTCTCCTGCTTTATTTAATTTAGCCAGCTGTTCTGCAATATTTAATGAGTCTTTAACATCATTATTTATTGTGATATTATTGACATCTGGTTCGACAGGTAATTCTTCTTCACAGGAAGAGAAAATGATAAATCCAATTAAGATTGATAGGTAAATAATTTTTTTCATATAAAATAACTGTTAAATGCAGTTGCGAAATAAGTTAAATTATTTTGCTAACCATAATGAATTAATAATTTATATTAAAAAAATCGATGAATATTACATCAACAAATTATATATTACAAAAAACAGGCTGTAAACGATATATAGGTGAATATAGATAAATACAAATGTTTTTAATTAGCTTTTTTCAAGATAGGTTTAGATAACATGATATTATTGGAATGGCTCAATCCACCGATCACAGATTTCTTATAATTGATGTCAAAATTAAAAACCTATACCACCAATTTTAAAGAAAAACAATAATAAAAATTCAGATTCTACCATCATAACCGACCATATACATCTTTTTTGAAAAAATATTGACCCCATTTTAAAAAAAATTGTGTGAGAAAATTAGGAGTAAGTACAACTACAAAAATCAATACAATAATGAAAAAATTAAACCTGAACAATCTAACCATTTATTTACTTGCACTTATCGTTTTAGCAAGCTCTTGCAGTACGGCAAAAGTAACTTTCACAGAAGTTTATAAAACTGAACTGGAAGACAAACAAAACGGCAATGGCCATTTCAATGAAAGAAGTCAAAAATTTGTTGGGGTATCGGAAAACAATTTTTTGAATGGCGCTAGAAAATTCACTATAATTGATACCAAGGAAGGAAACATTCTATATAGTAAAAACGCAAAGGACTTTGGAGAAAATGTTTCTGCAATGCCTGCTTACCATATTGATTTCAATCAGAATGTCATCATTTTCCACTCAAAGTTCCTTACCTACCGAACACTTACGGCAGTTGATTTAAATACAGGAAAAGAGCTGTGGGCCAAATCTAACAAGGACACCCCATTTGAAACTCTAGAGACCGATTTTGCCATCAACTGGTTTGGAGGTTATCCTTTAATTGAAGACGGGGTATTTAAGATTTATAATATTTTAACAGGTAATGTTATCTGGGAACTATCAGCCTCAGATGGAATAGACATTGTAAAAGCATTTGAAAAAGGGAATTCAAATTGGGAATATTTGTTTGATTCCAATCAGTTGTTACTTACTGTGGATAACAAACTGGCCTCAGTTGATGCCAAGAAAGGTGCGGTACAATGGATATTGGAAGGAGAATTTGGTAATTTAAATGAGTCGGATCTATTTTTTGAAAGAGGAAGAGCATTATTTTATGGGCCTCAGGGAGATGGCGCGGCCGAAGTTATTGGAAAAGAATTAATGAGAAGTAGCAATACAGTGGGTAGAATAGCCGGCAGGGCCATAAGAGCCTCCAATTCAGGAATACAGGACAATCCTTTATATTACATTGATATAGAAAACGGAAAATTACTTTGGGAAACTACCTTTAAAACATCCGGGCAAACCTACCCATTATTTTATGAGGATATTTTAATTCTTTCCGATCTCATGACTTATGCACTGGATGAAAAGACGGGTGAAGTTTTATGGCAAACAGTTAGCGAAGAAAGGTTAGATAATGAGGAAAACCGAAGATTGGTTTCAGAATTCACTCCATTTCAACTGGATGCTTCTAACAGAGTAGCTAATGACAATGTGATAGTGGATGATAATATATTCGTAGTTCATTCCACCATATTTGACGAAGGTGGTGATAAGGAAGCGGTATCCATAAAAAGACTCAACATCAGAACCGGTGAAGAAATTTGGCAGTCAGAGCCTGAGAGAATCAAAATCACCAATTTTTTCTTTAAACATGGAAGACTTTTTGTTCAAACATGGAATAGAACCATGTATGAAGATGGGGAAATGAGAGCATTAGATCCTGGAAGTGGAGAAATGTTATATGAAATAAAAGCTAATTCAACCATTAAGAAGCCTTTTATGACGGATCACCACATTCATTTCACTGATTTGGCGCTTCGGTTACAAAGTTATGACATCAATACAGGGAAAAAAGTAAATATCGAAACACCTTTACCGCAAACATTATCTTTAGAATATGCCGATAACTTTTTACTAGGCAGGTTTGGCTCAAGCTTTGGCACTAAATCATTGATTGCTTTTGTAAACCCGAAAACTTTTCAAGTTGAAAGACAAGTGGAACTAGCATTCAGTCCTGCCAATAAAATGGTGAAAGGTGGCTACCTATTTTTATATAGCGATTCATATTCAAAAAAATCCTTAATAGCTATTGATTTCGATCAATTGAAAACAAGAGGATCATTTCAATTTAGTGCTGCTGCAACTACCACCAAAAATGGTCAACAAGTAGATGGTTTGCCTGATGTTCACTATTTCATCAGTGAAGATGGAGAAAATATCTATTTAACAGAAAACAAATCCTTCTATAAATATAAACTTTCAGAATAGTGCTTTTAAGTCTGACAGTTTTCAAATTAAGCTGTCAGACTTTTCATCAACTTCAATACATAAATTCCCGAATAGAAGAGGCTAGGATATCAGCATTCACCTTTTCAATGGGATGTGGGCAATGGGGAAAAACCTGAAATTCACCTTTCGAGAGCGATTTATAAAAAGCAATCGTTTCCTCAAAACTCACCATGTGGTCTTGATCTCCCAGCGATAATCGAATAGGCAAATCGATTGCATGAATATTTTCTGTAGTCAATATTGGGTTTTGACCTAAATCCCTCATCATTTCCGCAGTTTGGCGACAAAGGCTCATCCAATTTTTCCCATGTAAATTTTCCAGATGCTGGGCAAATTGCGGTACTTTTTCTTGAATCTTGTCAGGATTCAGCATTTTAGTTTCCTTTTCTGCTTGTTCAGGTTTCCAATCCAACTTAGTGCCTAAGGTCATGATTTTCTTAAAAAATTCAGGTTTTTCCAATGCCAATGAAAGCGCTATATATCCTCCCATGCTAAAGCCAAATACATTAGCAGAGTGGATATCCTCTTTTTCTAAAATGGTCTCAAAATCCTCCGTCAAATCCTGCATACTAAAGCTTTTGGCATCATTTGATCTGTTTCCATGCCAATTCAAATCGGGAACAATCAGATTGAAATTTTGGGACAAATGAGAGATTAAAGCTTCAAATGATTGGGAGCTTCCCAAAGCACCGTGTAAAAGAATAAGGTTTGGTTTGTGCATTTTCTGTATTTTTTTGAATTAAAAAATCGATTAGAAGGTTTCACCCGTCAGTTCGAATTTAAATAATCAGCTAATAATGTCACCCCTACTGGGGCTTAAGTGCAATTTTTATTTACAAATTTACCATAATTTGACCCCAAATGGGGCCAAAAAATTCTAATTATGCCTTTTCCCATCTTGATAATTTATCATTGATTAAATCTGAACTAGGATATATACTTATTTTCAGAAATTAACAATTTACCTATCAAATAGAAAAAGCTTTGCTCAAGTCCAGTATGGACGGCATTATGGTAATTTCACGATAATCAAACAGTAAAAGCCCCTTTAGGGGTGACATTATTTCCCCAATAGTTCAAGCGTCCGCTTGGACTGTGTGCTTACTATCCCTTTCACACTTATAATTAGCACTTAAATACATATTCAATTCATCAAAGCTTTTGAAAATCAAATGTCTGACATAAAAATGTACGACATTCCATATATTCAATACTATAAATAACCCGCCAACCAGTAAGCTGAATAGCCCATCCATTCTTTGAACAATATATTCCACTTCAGTAAAGCATCAACTGATGGTAAGAACATAGAAGGATTGATCATTTCATCATTGGTCAAAAAGACTGTTGGATATGACTGAATTTTATAACCTTCCTTTTCAAAACAACCCGCTGCTCTGCGCATATGAGAAGCACTGGTAATCAACAAAATTTTATTTTGTTTGCCAATAAAGTCATTGGCAAAACGGGCACTTTCTACTGTGTTTCTCGACTGATCTTCAATTAGGATTTTGTCCACAGGAAAGTTAATGGATTCCAGATATGAATAAATGACCCGAGATTCTTGCAAGTCCTTCCTTAAAGCGGTGGCGCCTCCACCGGAAATGTACAAAGTATCGAAAATTCCTTGCTCAAACAGCATCATGGATTGTAAAAGACGATCAGCATTTTGATTAAAATATACTCTATCTTTAGGTTCTTTGAGGGTATTGGTCATACCGGTTAAAAGTACACCATAAGTAAATTTTTGAGCTTTAATTTCATCAAGATTGGCGGGTTCAGTTTGCCAAGTTTTTAAAAAAGAATTGGCTAAAAAATCATTGCTGAAAATAAGGAATAGTGCAAAACCTAAAATGGCTAAATATTTTCGGAATTTCCATTTCCTAAATATGAAAAATGCCAACCATGCCAAACCTATTAGAGTAGCCGGCATCAGTAAATAACTTATGGTTTTGGAGAGGATGAAGAACATGAATAAAAATTAATCCAATTAACTTTTATAAATCCCTTTATACTGATCTTGCTTTACTGTACAATTGATCCAACCTTCATCTAAATCAGCGCCAATGGCTTTATAGAATTCAATAGAAGGTTCATTCCAATCCAACACTTGCCAAGTACATAATCTGCAATTTTGATCATCAGCTTCTTTCAAAATGGCATTTAATAGTTTCCTACCGTAGCCCTTTCCTCTCTCCGATTCAGTTACGATCAAATCTTCTAAATATAAGACTTTCCCATTCCAAGTAGAATAGCGGAAATAATAAAGAGCAATGCCTACAATCTCTTTTTCGGTTTCTGCCACAAATAGGCCGTAAGCTGGGTTATCACCAAAACCATCTCTGATTAGCTCCTCAACATCTACCACAACAGCATCAGGTTCACGTTCGTAAACTGCTAGCTCTTGGATTAATTCTAAAGTTCTTGGAATATCTTTCTCGGTTGCTTTTCTAATTGTTACGCTCATAGGTTAAAATTAACCGCAAAGAGGATAAGGCGCAAAGAAAAAAGAGAATTAAATTGACAGTTGACAATAATCAGTTGACAAAAGTCTTAAATCTCAAATAGAATATCAAAAAAATATTATATCCGGAAAGAAATCAGTATTTTTAATTAAGTAGAACTCAGCATTAGAAGACGTTTTAATATAAAAATATTATTGATGAGCACGCATGAAGAATTTCAAAAGAAGATAAATAAGAGCCTAAATCAGATGGACACAAAAATCTCATTTTTAAATGAGGGTGTAAAAGGACTGGGAGAGGCTTTTAAAGAATTTGAAGCTGACATAACTGAGTTTATGGCTTTTTCTGCTGAAAACTATGCAGATCATGAAAAAAGAATAAAAGAATTAGAGAAGAAAATCTGATTCTAATTTGAAACAAATTACAAATCCTTTAATACAAAAGCTCGAGATTGGAATCTCGAGTCTTTGAAGCCTTTTCTGATTATTCAGCCAATTCCATAGCCTTCTTAGATTTCCTGTATAGAAAGTTATTGAAGATGTTTCTTTTGGCAAAACGATAAGGTTTATCAGAATTTAATAGTTTTGAGTAAACGTTTTTATTCACCCCAAAATATTCATAAGTAGTTCCATCCAAAAAGGTAACTTCTAACAATAATCCCTTATGTCTGAAATCCAGAATATTGGATTCAGTGATGGTTTTAGTGTATTCCGCTAGATTAGCTTCTTTCGTTTCAGGAGCTATACTGATGAGGAAATGATAACCGTCAATAATCTGCTGACTTTTTATTTCTGCTTCTTCTGCTTTAGTATCTCCAGCTTGAAATTTATCAGGATGCCATTCCTTTACTAGATTTCTGTAGGTTGATTTTAACTGTTTCAGGTCGATTGGGCCTTCTACACTAAATAACTTTTTGTATTCTTTAATACGCTTCATAAGGGTGTTTTCACAATTGGAGCGCAAAGGTAGTTAATAAATACTCATAAATAGCTAATGGTGAAATATATAGATTTTAAAACTGCCCTTTTATTAAAGAAAAAAGACTCCGAATAACCATAAATTTGGAGATCGGAGTCTTTTCAAGACTATATAAAAATTCTACTTACTGGCTGTAAAAAATTACATTTCCTCATCCATTGGGATTAGGCTCATATTATACCAAGCAAAAGCGTACTTATCCGCTATGCCATCTATAATTTTATCGGTTGGTTTTCCAGCTCCATGTCCAGCATTGGTTTCAATTCTGATTAAAACCGGACTTTCACCGGCATGCTTTTCCTGCAATTCGGCTGCAAATTTAAATGAATGAGCGGGCACTACCCTATCATCATGATCAGCTGTGGTGACCATGGTGGCCGGATATTTCACACCTTCTTTCACATTATGTACAGGGGAATAGCCTTTTAGATATTCAAACATCTCTTTGCTGTCTTCTGAAGTTCCGTAATCATAAGCCCATCCGGCTCCTGCTGTGAAAGTATGATATCTTAACATATCCATTACCCCAACAGCTGGGAAAGCAACTTGCATCAAGTCAGGTCGCTGCGTCATGGTGGCCCCCACTAGCAAACCTCCATTAGATCCACCTGAAATAGCCAATTTATCTGAACTGGTATAGCCTTCTTCAATTAAATATTCTGCAGCCGCAATAAAGTCATCAAATACATTTTGCTTTTGCATTTTAGTGCCGGCTTTATGCCATTCTTCTCCATATTCTCCGCCTCCTCTTAAGTTGGGTTGTGCGTAAATACCACCATTTTCTAACCAAACCAACCGGGCAACACTAAAACTTGGACGCAAACTCACATTAAATCCGCCATAAGCATAAAGCTCCGTAGGATTTTTACCATTTTTCTCCATTCCTTTTTTATAGGTAATGAACATTGGGATTTTAGTGCCGTCCTTGCTTTCGTAAAATACTTGCTCGGTTTCGTAATCTTCTGGATTGAAATCTATTTCTGGTTTCCAATCCAAATCAGAAGTTCCTTTATCAATATCATATTCAAAAATGGCTGAAGGATAAGTGAAGGATGTAAAGCTGTAATATAGTTTTTCATCTTCCTTTTCAGCGCCAAAACCACCGGCAGAACCAATGCCCGGTAATTCCACCTGACGAACTTTATTGCCTTCATAATCAAATTGATGGATTTCGGTCTTTACATCTACCATATAATTGGCAAAAATATAGCCTCCGGCTGTGCTTACATTCAATACATTTTCCGTTTCCGGGATAACATCTTTATAATTTTCAGTTGAAGGATTATTCGCATACACCTCTACCAATCTTTTATTAGGCGCATTCAGATTGGTTTCAATCAGTAATCTATCACCATCATTATCCAAAACTGAGTGTTCGCTCTCAAAACCTTCGGCAATCGGAACAATTGGATTACTCCAATCCGATAAATCCTTCACATATAATTCATTTCCGCTTGTACTCACAGAGGCAGAAATAAAGAGGAATTTTTCATCATCACTTACATATCCGCCAATGTAGCGTCTTGGGGTATCGCTTCCGCCAAATATCAATTCATCTTCAGATTGAGGTGTGTTGAGTTTGTGATAATATAGTTTATGTTCCTGAGTTTTAGCTGAAAGCTCACTTCCTTCTGGTTTGTCATAACTGCTGTAGAAAAAACCTTCATTTCCTTTCCATGAAACACCACTAAATTTCACATTGCGAATAGTATCTTCCACTATAGATTTATCTTCGGTATTCATGACGATTACTTTTCTCCAATCAGAACCGCCTTCGGAAATAGAATAAGCCAAAAGACTTCCATCTTTGGTAAAAGAAGTGCCTGCCAATGAAGTGGTAGCATCTTCAGAAAAGGTATTGGGATCTAAGAAAACTTCCTCTTTACCATCTAAGCCTTTTTTACGATACACTACCCATTGATTCTGCAAACCATCATTTTTGTAAGTGTAATAATAATCACCATGCTTTCTAGGAGCACTTTCCTTGGCATAATTCCAAAGTTTAGTTAAGCGGTCTTCTATTTTATCACGGAAAGGAATATTATTCAAATAGCCGAAAGTGACTTCATTTTGGGCCTTTACCCATTCTGCCGTTTGCTTGGAACGGTCGTCTTCCAGCCAACGGTATGGATCTGGAACTTCGGTACCAAAATAAGTATCCACAGTATCCACTTTAGCTGTTTCAGGATAATCCTTTATCTCCATTTTCTGATTTTTTTCACCACTATTGCAAGCTAAGAATACCAAAGCAAGTGGAAAAACCCATATTTTGTTCATGATTTTAGCGTTAAAATTTTAACTAAAATAAGGGCTTTTTAGGAGAAAAGCATGTGATTTATATAGGCGGTTTTAATTAAGGCTTATAAGGCTTCTTTAAATTTAACTAAAGTGATCATATCCTCATTTTTTGATTTTGGAATGAAATAAAGAGAATCATTGAATACCAAATATTTGAAAACTGATATTTGGTTATAAATAGAATCTGGAAGTTCAATTTTTTTACATTCGCTGAAATCATCATTGTATTTAAGCACCATAAATTTCCGATAAATTGTACTGTTGGCTTTTTGCTGATTATTCCAAAGTTCTTGGGGGAAGACAAAAAAGCGGTAATGGGTATTTTGCTCGGGCACTGAAATGATTTGGGAATAATAGCCTGAGGTCCTCATTTTATCAGTCTCATCATAATCGGCTTCAAAGTATTTGAACAAATCCTCATCTGCTTGATTGAAATCAGTTTGAATTTGCTGGAAATCCTCTTCAACCACATCAAATAATAGAATATCCTCAGTATTGCGGAAGGATATATTGAGCTTTCCTTCATGCAAGTCATTAAGGTTTAGGAAATTATCCCTGAATATGTCGGCATCCGCTTGATAAGGTAAGGGAAAAAAGGATATTTCCTCCGATTCAATATTGAATTTCGCCAGACTGATCTGATGATTTTCAGAATTTAAGGTGGTAAAAAACACATAATCCGTAGTGCCAAGAAAACTAAACCCATAATTGAAAACTTGCAACTTTTGGCCCTCAGGAAGGAAATCATACAATTTGAAGAACTTTATGATTTTATTTGATTTTAAAATCGCCAAATCTCCTAAAGGACTCATCAGGAATACTAAACCATCATTTTTCCTCATTTCAGAGTGAAAAAAGGAATACTTTTCGGTCAAATTATCTAAATCATATTTTCGACCGCCCCCATTGATATTTACCGAATCAACTACGCCATGAATTCTGTCCAAACCTAAAAAAGATTCCTTATCATGTTGAACCATGGTATTATAAGCTCCTAATAAACCTTCAACATTAAGGTGAATGCTGTCCATTTCAAATTGAGGCTTTGAGGTTTGAGTCTCATCTTTCTGCTGAGGTTGGCTACAGGATATAAAAAAGATTGTTAATGTATTAATCAGTAAATATTTTTTCATCTAAGTATAATTTGTGATTTAGCCCAGCTAAGAGCATTAATTGAGACTTCTAAAGGTATAATTTTCTTTAAAGAATATACTTTTTATTCAGCCCCATAACTACTAAAAACCAATCCCAAACCATTATGCTCTTGAATATAGTTTTGAAACTCCTCGGGAAATTGCTCTTGGTTTACATCATTTTCCATAATATCGATTTCCACATAAGAAACCAACAAGGAATCATTCCAATTGTACACCGGAAATTCCATCAAGGAGTGATCTAATCCATTGGGCTTAAATAGCTTCTGCTTTGATTTCTGATTTTCAATATCAATTAATAAGATTCCTTTTCTTCCTCCTTCATAGATATGCCCAAGCAAAATATTTTTGAATAAAATTGGTGGTTGGGAAAAATATAAGAAATCAGCATTTGATTGCTTTTCTATTAGAATGCTATAATCATTTTTCAATTCATTTGGCACTGTATTATTGCCAAAATCAATATTAACAGATTGGATTAATTCCCCATTTGAATTGAATAAAAAAATGGAATCACTGACTGGCTTATGGTAAAGAATTTCTTCGCCTGCTTCATTTAAAATATTAAAATCTCCTTTCAGATCCTTAAATTGGTCAGGATAATTGAAGAATTTTTGCAGTACATTAAATTCAAAATCAGTTTTTATCAATTTGGTTTTCGGGCTGGCTTCCCCTGAAGAAGGAACCAAAGAAAATAAATAACCATCTTCCAAAAGCTTAAAAGCTGCCGCTCTAAATTCAGTACTTTTCGATTCGTTAAAATTACCTGATTTGTTATAAATATGAATTTTCTGCTGTTGACGATCCAAAATCTGAACATCCCCATTGTCATCCACTTCAAAATCAGTCAGTTTTTGATATTCTCCCGGAGCATCACCAATTGCACCGTAGGCTCGAATAAAGTTACCCTCAATATCAAATGCAAAAACTTTTTTCTTGACAAATGCATCCATAACATAAATGGTGCTATCATGGATGATCAACTTATCAATATCAGCAAAATAAGACTCTGGAATTACTTCTAAAGCCACATATTTTTTGACTTTAAATTGAGGGTCTAATAATTCGGTTCCTTTTAAATTGATTTGTCTATGAGTGGAGTTCCCTAATTCCGATTCATTTTGCTTTTCGGAATTTTGGGGTTTTGAACAGCTATATAGAAATATAAAGAGTAAGGGAATAAAAAATAAGTATATTTTTCTCATAATTCGCCAAATATCATTTAAGTAAAAAGAAACAGTTTATCAACTCCATAAATTATTAAAACAATCACCTTTCATTTGTTTGCATATAGTTTATTTATTTTCAATTTCGTTTATTTGACTTAAAACCCAATCAGGTAATGGAATAACATTAGAAAACTCCCAATAGCTATTTGCATAAGTCTTCTCTGATTTAGAAAGCTTTGCGGGGGATAATGCAAAGGCCGATTGAAATTCCTTATCGGGATTCAAATCATCTATTTTCTGATAATTCATTATAATCTCTTCCGAGTAATTTCCTCTTATTTTTCTATGATAAGAATTTGACAAATACCATTTATCTCCCTCTATCACATAATTTATTTGATAATAATCTGAATGATCTAAAACATTTCGAACTAGAGCTTTTGTACTTTTATCAATCAATAAGTATCCCTTTTTGTAATAGGTATCCTTATCAGTCGAATAGCTTATTTTATAAGTTTCTCGACCATTATATAAAAATACATCTTCCAGATTATATTTGTATCGTTTATTTTTTCGATGATGTAAATAGTCTTCCAAATATTTAAAGACATTATCTGATTGCTTCGAAACAAGCTTTATAAAACGATAATCATCTAAAGAATTTTTGCCAGAATTAGATAGAGCAGTTAACCTTGACTGATCGATAGAAAATTTTGAATTGCTATTTTTATTATGTTGAATGAATCCCTGATGCTCTTCAATTAAATTTAGCATACTATCGTTTTGGTAATTTATTGCTCTAAAAAAGAATTGGTAAATGTTTTCCTCATTATAATGATTGTCTTCTAAATTATCAAAAACACTTTCAATTATCTTACTTACTTCCAAAGGGCTTACTGTTATTTCTTTGAGCGTAATGGATTTAGCTTGTAAATTGATAACTAAGTTATTTCTAAAAATTACCTCTTGAGGTTGGTAGTTAATATGAGATACAATAAGTGTATCGCTGAGAAAATTTTTAGACATGAGAAATTTACCATCATTATTGGTAATACTTCCAACATTCATTTTATTTTTCACTACAATATGAGCTCCAACTATGGTTTTTTTAGATTCTGAATCAAATACGACACCATTTATGCTCTGTGAAGTAGCCATATATGGTGTTGTTAACAAGAAAAAAACAATAATTAAAACCGTCAATAAATATTTCATTTGATAAGTTTTAGTTTAAACTATTATTTTCTTTAAGCTAAAAATCAAAATCCCTTAACCTCACACTTCACAATCACTAGATTATCTCCATCTTTAAAATTTTCAATTTTTGATAGTAGTGTTTTGTTCAGATCACTTTTTGATGAGTTTTTAATAAGAGATTTCTCCATATTTTCATTTTGCGCTTCTATGCTTAGGATAAAATAAACATCATTACCATTCATTGCTATGGGTCTATGCTGATAGCCGATTTTTTCTTTGGCTTTCAATCCGAAAACATCATTACTGATCTTATCAAAAACAGCTAATTTTCCTGTTTTAGTATTGGTATAGAGGTGAAAATCCTTTTCCTTTTTTCTTACCGAAGCAAACAGTAGATCTTTTTCCCATAGAAAATTCCCTAGCCCATAGGCATATCCACTTTTCGACATGGCCTGGCTAAATTCTCTAACATCCTGATAAGAATTTTCAAACAATTCGGCCGGAATGTTATCTTGACCAAAATCAAGATATAAAGAATCTTTAACCGCATCTTCACCCAATTCATAAACGTTTTGATTGTAAACCTGATAGAAACTGGCTGGATTCTTGGAGAAATTTCTCGGCTCTATAAAAAGCATAAATCCTGCCTTTTGCTCATCAAAAGGAATATAGCTGGACTTTACCTTTCCTTCAATTTTATTCCAAATTTGCATTTGATAACCTGACTTTCCACCATAGAAATTTCCCCCGTAAAGGAAATAATCTTCCCCATTTAAGCTTAAGAAACTGCCAATATTATGGAATTTTTCATTTTGATAAACTGATAGCAATTCACCTTGCAAATTATAGGTTAAGATTTTCCCAGCTTGGCCATCTAACAACTCAATCTGCCCTTTATGGTTAATGAAGAAATCACTTAGCTTTTGATATTGATTAGGTCCTTCACCTTTTGCTGATATCGCTACCTCCGCTCCCGTTTTCATATCCTTTACTAGGAGGTAATCTAAACCCCAACCGCAATGCAGTACCAGTTTATCGTTAACTACACTTGATTTTATTAGATGATCTACTACCAAACTATCAGAAAAATAAATGACATCTTTCAACTTAAAATGATCGCTTACTTTTAAGGTTTGGGCTTGGTCTAAGTCGATTGTGATTGTTTCCTCTTGTGATTTTTCTTTACTCTTATTGTTTGTACAAGAAATAAGAAATACACTAAAAATTGATAAAAATAAAACGCTACTCGCTAATTTCATAAAGGGTTTTAATCTGGGTTGAATATATTTCTACTTCAGTAATTTCTTTAATTCTTGATCCTCCACTTTCAACAATCCTACTTTAGGCAATCTTTTCGTCAATTCCCTCCAATTCGCATCTTGCTTATAAATTTTTTGAAGCATTTTTACTGCCTGATCTATTTTTCCGTCATTTGCCAAAGTAATGGCTGTCCAATATTGCATTTCAAGGTTTTCCGGGAACATTTCCATGGCCGCATTATACTCATTCATGGCCTCTTGCATTTTTCCCTTTTCCACAAAATAATCGCCTTGGTTCATATGCTCATAAGCTCTATAAACTTTCACTAATCGATTCAATTCTTGGACTGGTTTTTGATGATCATCTACTCTTAAATCCAATACTCTATCATTCCATGGTTCATCCGAAGCTTCGGCTTTTACCACCAAAAGTGCTGCGGATTGCTTTCCTCTGATATCTCCGCCCTGAGCCTGAGCGGCTTCCAATACTTTGACCATTCTCTCTGCCAAAGGCAAATCGCTATATTTTTTCCAAGCTTCTTCCATGGCAGGAACCACGGTATCCTTCAGCATCATATTGGCCTGCACTGAAAAGTTATCGCCATTGGCATGTCCTGCTTCGTCTATACATTTCACTCCTGTATGTGTGGCTACTCTTCCTTTTGCATCCAAAATGGCCACTTGACGAAAGGCTTTTCCTTCATCATTATTCAACAAACTATCTAAAGCTTCTTGAGGACTTAAACCTGCTTTTAGCATAGCTAATCCTCTTAAACCAAATGATTTGTTAGTGAAAGATTGAGTTGCCACTACTCCAACTCCAGCTTCACCCCAGGAAACGGCTGTTCCAACGCTGAACCAATGACTTTGCACCGCCACTGCCATTTCGCCTGTTTCTGCATCTCTGGCTACTATAGAATAAGTATGTGCTAAAGGATCATTGGGTCTATTTAACTGACTAAATGCTTCAATACTGAAAGCAATGCATAGGATTATTAGGTATAGATTTTTCATAACAATGTAAATTAGGAATTGATATTAGTTTATGCTCTTTAAGAAATTTGACAAAATAAGATTATACCCTTCTTGGTTATCATGCAAAGTTGAATGCCCCGCTCCTTCCACCACTTTGAAAGTGGCATTAGGTGTTAAGGTACTGAAATACTCAACCGTTTTAGGTCTAGCTTCATCATATTCACCAGTCACAAATAATGTTGGGACTTCAATTTTGCTTAGACTTTCCGTTCTGTCAAAATCTTTCAGGGTTCCAGTACATCTAAATTCACTTGGACCCCACATGTAATTATAAATTACAGCATTACCCGAAACCTCAACAGTATCCAAGGGATGAGCATTTTTGGAAGTTCTCAACCCAAATTGACTCCAATAATAAGCATCTGCCTTTTGGTAGTCTTCGGTATTATATTCTCCAGTTTCATTAGCCTCATTAATGATTGCTTGCATATCATCAGGTAAGCTTTTGATCAAAGTATCGGCATCCGCTTCCCATCTCGGGGTACTGATCAACGGACTGCTTAAAATCATACCCTTAATCCCTTCAGGATATTGAAGGTAATATTCTACAGCAAGTGCACCGCCCCAAGAGTGGCCCAATAAGTAAAAATCATCCAAATCCAATGAGTCTTTTAATGCTTTTACTTGCTGCACGAAATGATCCACCGTCATTAAAGTAGTATCCGTATGATAGTCTGATCTTCCTCCTCCCAATTGGTCAAATAAAATCACTTTTCTATCCTTATTTTGAGGACTCAATTGATAAAAATATCGATGTGTTCCGCCTGGGCCTCCATGTAAAGTTAAGATAGGAGTATTTTCTCCCTCTCCCATTACCTTATACCAAATCTCTCCTCCTTCAACTTGAATTTTACCTTCATGAGCCGCAAGTTGATTTTTGGTTTCTTGGGATTGACAACTAAATAATAAAATTAAAGATAGGGCAACGATTATTGTCTTTTTCATCTGTGGATTTGTAAAATGAATCTTCAAATTAGGTAATTATTTTGAAAAATTTAAACATTAATTCTGAAGCATAAAAAAACGCATGAAGCAATGCCCCATGCGTTTGAAAATTATGAGAATAATTTACTTTATTTCACAATAAAGTTGGCACTAACAGCTTCTTTAGCTGTATTGGCTTTTAAGATGTACATCCCTTTTTCCAAAGTGCTCACATCAATTGTATTGATTTCTTTTCCAGTATTGATCGATCTTACAAGCGCACCATTGCTGCTGTAAATCTGAATACCTTTAGAAGCATCAATGTTTCTGATATTCACATTCAGTTTATCTTGTGCTGGATTAGGGTACAAGCTATAGTTTACGATATTATCTTCATTACCCAAAGTTTCTCCATCTAAGTCATTGTTCATCGTCACCATACTGGAAGTACTATTGGTAATGTTGACCGTATAATCCTCAACTTCTCCATAAGCAAAAGCTTCGCAAGGGGTTGCCTGTGAATTATACTTCATAGTTACCCTCATTCTAGTTGGACCTGTTAAGGCTGTAGAAGGAATATTCAATGTAGCACTAAGTAAACTACTACTACTTGAAGAACCATTTACTAATCTCTCACCCGAACTGAATGTTCCATCTTGGTTTAAATCAATCCAGATACTCCAGTATTCAGTATAACTACTTCCACTAAATCCAGCTTGAACGTTCATAGTAGTAGAAGTTCCTCTTGGTAAATCAGCTGAAAGATTTGTAAAGTCAGCATAGCCGCCATTGTCTCCACTGGTATTGTCAATACTACCTAAAACAATTCTTTGAATCCACTCATAGCTAGAGTTATTTCCTTGAGAATCACAATACTCTAACTGCACTGGTGCGTCCGTGGTAAATAAGCTAGAACTTGAATAATTACTACTGCTACTAGAGCAATTGCTTCTTACTTGCCATTCATATTGCGTATCAGCGGTTAATCCAGAAACATTAACGCTATTACTTGAAGCAGCTAGTGTGCTCCAAGAGCTTGTTCCAGACACTCTGATTCTTACCGTATAGTCATTAGCGGCACTTTCGCTTGACCAAGCTAGTGTAGCTGTAGTTTCCCCAATGCTAGAAGATGATAAGCTTGAAGGAACTGTACATACTTCAGGAGTTCCTTCCGCAATATTTACTGTATAATCTTCCACTTCACCATAAGAAAATGATTCACATGGAGAAGGGATTCCGTTATACTTCATAGAAACCCTCATAGTAGTATTTCCTGAAAGTGCTCCAGAAGGAACTGTAAAGCTTCCACCTACAGGTGTATTGCTTGTAGCTGATTGCGTCCAAACTTGCTCTCCAGCATCATTAAAATCTCCATCTTGATTGTAATCAATCCATACGCTATAACCTTCATTATAAACTGTTCCAGTCCATTCCGGTGTGATAGTTATAGTGGCAGCATCCCCTATACCTAAGTCAGTAGATTGAGAAGTAAAGTCAGCATAACCAGAACTAGCAGCACCTGAAGAATTGTCAATGCTACCTAATTGTACACGTCCAATATATTCATCCGAAACATTATTTCCGTTAGAATCACAATATACTAATTGAACTTCAGTGGTAGTAAAGCTTATGCTTGAAGAATAAGCAGAAGAAGTTCCATCAGAACATTTGCTTCTTACTTGAGCTTCATACTGAGTAGTTGAGCTTAAACCTGAAAGCGTTAAAGAATTTGATGATACACTTTCAGTAGTCCAAGAAGAGGTGCCTGAAACTCTGTAACGAACGTCATAAGTCGTACCAGTAACAGCATCCCAAGTTAAATCAGCACTGTTTGAACCTACATTAGAAGCTGAGAAGCTTGTAGGAGTTGTAGCTTCACAAGCAACAGGCTCACCTGAAATACCCGTAACAACCAAAGAAAAATCCTGACTTCCACTGGCTAAAGAACCTTTATGTGTTACTGTGATGGTATAAGAACCACTAGCATTATTTATATCTACTCTCTCAAATGGATCCACATTATTGTCTCCTTTAGAATTACTGTTTACTCCTGTTAATCTCCAAGGAGAATAAGTAGTTGAATTTTTAGTTACCCTGATATCTAAATCGTTCACCAATACCGGAGTATTGTCATTAGTAGTTCCAGTATTCGCAGTTCCACCTTGATCTGTCCAAGAAATAGAAGCCAATAATGGACTAGTACCATCCGATTCAACAGTAACGGAATAAGTCTGGCCATTATTCAAAGTTAACTCTTCCACTTTGGAAATATCTCCAGCACCAGTCATGGTTTCTGCAGCTCTTTTAGCATTCATTAGACCCCAACCCCAAACAGCATCAGGACCCGTGATTCCCGAATCATCAGCAGTATGTAAAACAACACCTTTAATGGTTGCCGCTCTTGCATAATTACCAAATACATTGTTGGCATGTTCCTGTAAAATCAAAATTGAGCCTGCTACATTAGGTGAAGCCATTGAAGTACCGGTAATTGAGTTATAGGCAGTATTACTATTTTCATAAGTTGAGTAAACCCCAGTTCCGTTACCCGTAATGTCGGGCTTGATTCTGTAATCATCAGTTGGTCCCTCACTTGACGAACTGTTGATATTAACACCAATTAAGTTACCATTACTATCAATATTGGCATCTTGTGCATTAGCTACTACTAGGTTATTTTTCGCAGTAGAATGCCCAGATAATTTATCAAAAGAGCTGTTTCCATCTAATGGGCTTCCATTGTAACTATCTTGGTTTCCGTCATTACCCGCAGCAACAACCATCATATAATAAGGAGAATTATACATTAAATTATCCCAATCTCTTGATTCGTCTATATATGCACCAAAATACCAATCAGGTAATTGGTCACCTCTATAACCATA
This sequence comes from Marivirga sp., assembly GCF_051117495.1. NCBI lineage: Bacteria > Pseudomonadati > Bacteroidota > Cytophagia > Cytophagales > Marivirgaceae > Marivirga > Marivirga sp. Next base: position 41,467 of record NZ_JBNPEF010000004.1, read on the forward strand.
AGAGTGATTAGAAACCAACATACCATTTGAAGCAGCATTTGTAGCTTCAGATAAATCACTATTCCAATCATAACCTATAGCATTAGCATGTGGCGCCATTCCTTTTGCTGCAGCTTGAACACCAGATGCGATAATTGTTCCTGTAACGTGTGCCGCATGAAAGTTCAAGGTGCTTGACCCATCACCAACAGAAAAACGATTAGAACCACCAGCACCATCATATTCTTGGTGAGAGGCACGAGCTAAACCGCCATCCCAGACGTGGGCAGTTAAGTTGTCTCCATTTAGGTTCAAACCTAAACCACCGCCTGAGTTTAACCAGTCAGTTCTAGTGGATTTAGCCGCATCTACATTATAAGTAATATAATAGATAGGTTCACCAGTAGCGGTTACTTTTTGTAATTCAGCATATCGTCCATCTTCGAGGTACATCTTCACTTCCCAACCTTTTTGTTGAGCCATTTCGATAGCTTCTTGCTTTTCCTTTTGGGCTTTGGCTGAAAAATTTTGTTCTAATTCACTCAATACTTGCTTATTGTATTGATTGGTAATTTTGGCTCTTTGCTCAGTAGTCTGAGCGAATGCAGTACTTCCTATAAGGAAACATGCTAAAGCCAAGAGGTTTAGTTTTGTAAAAATTGTATTCATTTGATTTAGTTTTCGTGAAAAATATGTCGAGTCTTAATTCGACTTAAAAAATTTAATTATAATTATTCTAATATTTACTATTCAATTGGAAAGGTCATCTAAATTGAAAATCTTCTAAAAACATAATTTGAGGTATGATTATACTAATTGAAATACATGTAAGTACATTGAATCTATGTGATATTTTTGTTTGGTAAGTAAAGATATTTTTAATTAGCTGTTCTTTCAGATTTTTAAACATCCTAAATTAGGTTTTGGTCAATTATGCGGTTTATTATCTTCATTTAATCACAATTATAAGAATTTTATTCTGAAAAAATAAAACTAAAACAAATAAATATTTTGAAATTGAAGATTATGAATTGATACTTTAATTAAAAATAAAGCTTAAAATCAAGTTAGAAGGGAATTTAAAAGGATGTAATATATTTATTTTTTTTAAAATTTTTATCCACATGTTTTAACGGAAAAGTTATATTATAAAAACAGTAATAAAAATACACTAAACTATTTATAAATTAAACATTTCTAATAGTGTTGTGATTTAATGACATTTAAAGAACCTATCACTGACACATTTGATTTAAATTGATTATTTTCAATCATTCAAAATTTTACAACCCTATGAAAATATTTTACCCCCTAATTTTTAGCATATTTCTCTTTTGTTATGAGATCAGTGGCCAATACTACCCCAGTCAGGAGTGGGAAAGAAAATCAGCTAGTTCATTGAACATGAGCCAGCCATTATTGGACAGCGCTATCAACATAGCTAGCCAAAATGAAAACGCTGTAAATAGAGATTTGAGAATCGCCATAATTGAAGCCTTCTCCAGGGAACCTTATTTTGAAATTTTAGGTGAAACTAAAGAACGTGGCGGACCTGCCGGACTAATCATTAAAGATGGTTATATAGTTGGGGAATGGGGAGATATTAAGCATGTTGACATGACTTTTAGTGTTGCTAAAAGCTACCTCTCTACTGTGGCCGGCTTGGCATTGGATAAAAAACTGATTCACAATATTGACGACAAAGTATATGAATACGTTTGGGATGGAACTTTTGATGGCTCCCATAATAAAAAAATTACCTGGGATCATTTATTGACTCAATCCTCTGATTGGTCTGGACAACAATTTGGGCTTTACGACTGGGCCGACAGATCTCCTAGAGAGGGTGAAATTGATGATTGGAGAGCCAGAAAGTTATATGAACCCGGCACTCATTACAAATACAATGATGTAAGAGTAAATGTGTTGGCATATTCATTATTGCAAGTATGGCGAAAACCACTACCTCAAGTCTTGAAAGAGAAGATTATGGATCCAATAGGCGCCTCCACTACTTGGCGTTGGTTGGGCTATCACAATTCTTATGTGAATGTTGATGGCATAAAAGTTCAATCTGTAAGTGGTGGTGGCCATTTCGGAGGTGGAATATTCATTAACACATTAGATCATGCCCGGTTTGGATTGTTATTCTTAAGAAATGGAAAGTGGGTTGAAAAGCAATTGATTTCTAAAGATTGGGTGAAAAGCGTACAAAAATCTTCTAAGGCTAAGTCTGACTATGGTTATTTATGGTGGAACAATAGCCAAGGAAGTTGGGAAGGTGTTTCGAAAGAAGTTTACTATGCGGCAGGTTTTGGAGGAAATTATATCATTATTGATGAAGCAAATGATTTAGTGATTGTTTCTCGCTGGATTGACAATTCAAAAATAGATGATGTAGTGAGATTGGTACAAAATTCAATTAAGTGAAAAATATTTTCATATTATGGCTTTTACTGAATACCTCAGGCTTTTATGCTTCAGGCCAATCTGAATATCAGAATGGCTACATTGTTACCAATCAAAAAGATACCATTTATGGACAACTTAAAGACAGGAGTCCTGAGCCCTTTGGAAAAATATTTAATAAAGTCAAAATGAAAGGCTTTTGGATATTCAATAAAAAATATGGGCCAAAAGATATCCTTTCTTATAAAATCGGAGACCAAATGTATGAATCATTATGGTATGATAGTTACACTGAACTATTTACAGTATTCCACAGAAGTATTGCTGGGAAAGGAGAGAAAGTTTTTATGCGATTGACAGCAAACGGAAAAGTTAATTTATACTGGGACGAATACAGAGATCCTGAAAGTGGGTATGAATTAGAGATTCCATTTTTCAGGAAAGCTAATTCCACTGAAATGATTCGAGCGACTCAAGGGATCCTCGGCTTTAAGAAAAAGCACCTGGCCAATCTTTTTTCAGATTGCCCTGAACTTGTGGAAAAAATGTATGATAACTATTTTAAAATTCCAGAGGAGATGGCTGCATTCTACAATGAAGAATGCTATTAACTTTAAACAAAGTAGATTTTACCATTACATATTCAAACCAGAGAATATTCTTTTCCCTTTTACGAAAAATTGATTAATTATTGATTTCTTAAAAACTTCAGGATGATCTAAACCATTTGAAGGATTTGATTTATAATCATCTTTCATCTTTTTAAAATCACGGTGGGCTTTTAAAATAGCATTTGCATTGGCTTTTTTCCCTTTTGCCATAAATTGAATAGCCGCCAGTAGATCCAAACGCTTTCTGCGTTTTTTTATAGCCTTAAATTCTTCTATACTGAGGTTTTTAAAAAGTAATAGCCAATTATTTCTAAAATTCAGATAAGTTTTGAAAGGGCTTTCGGCTTTTAAAGTGCCACCCCCAACATGATAAACAGTGCTTTCCCCGCAATAATATATTTGATAACCATGATTTTTAGCTCGCCAGCAAAAATCAATTTCTTCCATGTGAGCAAAAAATTTATCATCCAATCCTCCTAATTCATGAAAAGCCTGAGATTTCACAAACAAACAAGCCCCAGTTGCCCAAAACACAGGAATGCTATCATCATACTGACCTTGGTCTTGTTCCAGATTTGAAAAAATCCGTCCCCTGCAAAAGGGATAACCTAAATAATCAATAAATCCACCTGCCGCACCGGCATATTCAAAATAGTCTTTGTGATGAAATGACTTAATTTTGGGCTGACAAGCCACAATTTTTTCATTTTTCTTCATCAAGCTTATGACAGGGTCAATCCAATGGGGCGTAGTTTCTACATCTGAATTGAGTAAAACATAGAAGTCCGACTTGATTTTTTTTAGAGCCTCATTATAGCCTCCAGCGTATCCTAAATTTTTGGAAATTTCAACTAATCTTAGGTCAGGATAATTTTCTTTTAAGAAATCAATTGAGTCATCAGTTGAAGCATTGTCTGCTACAATTACTTCATGTGGAATGGAATTTTGTATAACAATAGGCAGGAATTTTTCAAGATAATTCCTGCCGTTATAATTAAGTATTACTACTGCTACGCTATCAGCCATTGAACATATTGCCTAAATCCATTCCGGGGATATTTGGAAGGGCACCATCAGTAGCTTTTCTCATTTCCTCCTTTGCCAAAACATCCACCTCTTCCATAGCTTTATTTATTGCAGCTACAGTCAGGTCTTGAATCATTTCCTTATCATTTTCATTTACCAATGAATCATCTATTTCAATGCTAACTACTTGCTTTTTCCCGTTAACTTTGGCTTTCACCATTCCAGCACCGGCTTCTCCTTCTGCTGTGATGTGGACTAAATTTTCCTGAGCTTGCTTTACCTTGCCCTGAACTTCTTTAATCTGTCCCATCATTTTCATCATATCAAACATATCTATCTTATTAAATTAAAAACACCACTTTTATAATATTCTTCTCCATATTTATCTTTTACACGCACAGTATAACTGTAAGTTCCTTCTGGAGCAGGGCGAGTAGGAAGAAAGCCATCCCAGCCTTTTTCCAATGAATTACTTCTAAATATTAATGTACCCCATCTGTTATAAATACTAAATTCTACCTCCTCAATAAATTTACCTACTACATGAATTTCTTCATTTAGGGCATCCCCATTTGGTGAAAAGCCTGAAGGGACATAAAAGCTAGAAGGGATTTTATATCTTAGCAAATTAGAATAAGCTATTAGTCCACTCTCAGAATAGGCCTCCACTTGATAAAAAACCAATTGATCATTACTCTGAGCGATATTTTCACTGTAAACAGAGTCTAATCCAATATTATTTTCATCAAGTAAGTTCATGTTTTCATCATATTTCACAATTACATACTCCCTTAATTGTGAATTAAAACCAGTAAAGGAATTCCAATTGAAATTAATGATGCTCTCGTCTTGATCTAATTTTAATAAAATATTTGAGGCAATTGTTTGTACTGGGGAGATACCTCCACAACTATTGATGTAAGCTATGGAATAATAATATATGCGGTCAAAAAAGGCTATTCCTTGATCCACATAAGTATTGGTACTTGTGGTATCCAACCTAAAAAAATCTTCATTAGGGTTTCTTTTTTTATAAATGATAAAACGATCCGGTTGTAAACCCTGTGGCACTTCCCAGGTGAGTTCAACTTCATTGTCTGATAATACATTGGTGGAAATTTGAGAAATAGGAATAGTTGGTGTTCCAGATATTGCCGTTACTTCCTTCACCAGCGAAACAATTTCTATTCCAGCTTCATCAATGACGGAAATCTGGTATTGATCCGTCTGCCCGCACAAAACATTTTCATCAACAAAGGGGGCATTCCCCGTATGAATAACTTGCCCATTTTTTAAAAGCTGTGAATTTTCAAAGCTAAAATGATTCCAATCTAATATATTCCCTTCCAAATCAGCTGTTGCAGAAAACTGAATGGTACAAACCTCATTGGAAATCAATTCCTGACCATTGCATTGACTTGTGGTAATGATTCTGGCACAATAAAAATTTTCATCTAAATTTAGATTCTGAAAAGTATAACTTCCATTCTCCATACCCGAAAAGGTAGCCACATTCTCGTAATTACCATTTTCATTTTGCTTGAGTTGCAACTGGTAACTTTGATTTTCATTTAATGAAAAATCAATTTCAAAACTGTTTTCCGATAATATTTCGAGGCTATTGATAGAGGCTGCCTCTTCATTTTGTTCAACTGGAATAAAGGTGTTCGTAAAAACATTATTACTACAATTGTTATTGCCGGTATTATTAAAGGAACCTGTTACCGTCATGGTAAACTCCTGTGTGGGATCTCCATATTGATAAGTGAAGGGAAATGCGTTTATAGAATATTCTTGTGGAACGGATCCATCTCCGAAATCCACTGTGTAAAAATCAAAGGTCTCCTGTTGAGGATCGAGGTCTAAAACCAAATCATCATTACAACTTGATAAGGATACAAAAGGAGTACGGGGATCAATGATTTCTATGGTTATGCTATCATAAACTTGAGAATTCGATAATTGCCTTAAAAACAATATATTATAGGTACCCGCATCTTGATAGGTAAACCTGAAATCCTCAGCCTCTTGAGCAGGATTTCCAAAACAATCATTATTTGCCCCAATATCAGATAAATCAGCATCAAAACATATAAAAGGCGTACCTGTAGCATTGATTGGAGTCACTTCAATTTGGGTAAATTCACATCCTTTAAGATAGTTAACACTAAACAATCCGTTTTCACTTGTAAAGCTACCTTGCGCCCACAATGAAAATGAATTTAAAACCAGAAAAATAATAAGTAGTAATGTCCTCAAGCTAAATTATTTTTAATAAAATGGACAGCCTTTACAATATCATCATGTAATATCCTGTCATCTTCAATTAACGATACCTCTTGCCTAAAATTACGAATTATTTCTTCTAAATGTGAGCTTGTCTTTAATGGTCTTCTAAATTTTATTGCCTGTGAAGCATTTATCAGTTCGATTGCCAATATTTGATAGGTGTTTTCTACCACCTTAAAAAGCTTGGTTGCCGCATTTGCCCCCATACTCACATGATCCTCCTGACCGTTTGAAGAAACAATACTGTCCACGGAAGCCGGTGTACATAATTGTTTACTTTGACTTACCAAACTTGCCGCGCTGTATTGAGGAATCATCAAACCAGAATTCAAGCCGGGATTCATTACTAGAAAATCAGGCAAGCCACGACTACCGGAAATTAATTGATAGGTTCTTCTTTCAGAAATACTACCTAATTCTGCTAATGCAATGGCCAAGAAATCCAAAGAAAGAGCCAAAGGTTGACCATGGAAATTACCACCGGAAATAATTTCCCCTTCTTCCGGAAAAATATTAGGGTTATCCGTAACACCGGCCAGTTCTTTTCCTACAATATTTTTCACATAATCAATAGCGTCAAAACTGGCACCATGCACCTGCGGAATACAACGAAAACTGTAAGGATCCTGAACATGAACTTTGCTTTGATGGATGATTTCACTTCCATCAAGCAGTTCCAAAATTTTCTTAGCCACTATTTTTTGTCCATCCTGATTTCGGATTAAATGAATTTTAGAATCAAAAGGCTCTGGCCGACCATCAAAGGCATCTAATGATAAGGCACTGATGGTATTGGCCCAATTTAAAATATCCTCTGAAGACAAGACCGAATGAACGCCAAATGCATTCATAAACTGAGTTCCGTTCAAAAGCGCTAAACCTTCCTTTGCTTTTAAATGAATGGGATCCCATTGCATTTTGGCCATTAAAGCTTCCCCACTAATTTTTTCATTATGGAAATAGACTTCTCCCTTGCCTATTAGAGGTAATGCTAAATGAGCCAAAGGTGCTAAATCACCCGATGCACCCAAGGAACCAGACTCATAAATCACGGGTAAAATATCAGCATTGTAGAAATCCAACAAACGCTGAACAGTTTCCAATTGTACACCGCTGTGTCCATACGCCAATGATTGAATTTTGAGCAAAAGCATGATTTTCACAATGCGCTTATCAATTTCTGGCCCAGTACCACAGGCGTGGGACATCACCAAATTAGATTGCAGTTGCTCTAAATCCGGTTTGGATATATTTCGACTGTAAAGCGAGCCAAAACCGGTATTAATTCCATAAATAGGATCTTCGGAAGACTGAATATGTTCGTCTAAAAATTTCCGGCAATTAACAATGGCATTCACAGCCTTATCCGCCAGCTTCAGTTTTTTATTTTCTGATAGAATTACTCTTATTTCAGCTAGTGTAAGATCGTGTTCGCCTAGTACAAAAAAATTACTCATATCCTAAAAATCGTTTTAAAATGCTTTCTGCATTTAAGCTTTCTTGCGTTCCTTCCTTCATATTTTTGAAGGTTAAATCGCCTGTTTTCATTTCTTCTGAGCCTACCAAAATCACATAAGGAATTTGTTTATCGTTCGCATATTTCATTTGTTTTTTCAACTTTATCGGCTCAGGGTAAAGTTCTGCCTTTATATTGGCGGTTCTTAATCTATGCAGTACTTTCAAGGAGTATTTCCAGCTTTCTTGATCGAAGCTTACCATCAAAACTTCTGTGCTGCTTTCAGCATTATCGGGATATAGCTTCAATTCTTCCAATACATCGTAAATACGATCCACTCCGAATGAAATCCCTACACCGGAAACATCGGGCAAGCCAAATGTATCGGTTAAGCCGTCATATCTTCCACCACCGCAAATACTCCCCATTTCCACATTTTTGGGTTTTACTTCAAATATAGCCCCGGTGTAATACGAAAGCCCACGGGCTAAAGTCACATCCAATTCGAGTTGTGGAACTTTGGCTCCAAAGGAAGCTAAAATTTCAAACACCTCATTCAGCTCGACTAATCCTTTTTGACCAATTTCAGAGTCTTTCAAGAAATCCTTAAGGAAATTTAATTGCTCTACATTATCGCCACTTAAAGTAAATAAAGGCGATAATGTATCGATAGCGAATTGTGCAAAGCCTCTTTCCAATAACTCATCTTTAACCTTATCCTCCCCTATTTTATCCAATTTATCAATGGCCACTGCAAAATCGGTTTCCTTGCCTTCCGCACCCATCACCTCTACTATACCCGATAAAATTTTACGGTTATTGATTTTGATGGCATAATCCAAACTATTGGCTTTTTTGACTTGCAAGCTTTTAAATACTTCTTGTATCATCAAGACTATTTCTGCCTCGCATAACATGGAATTGGTTCCAATAGCATCTGCATCACATTGAAAAAACTCCCTGTACCTTCCTTTTTGCGGTCGATCCGCTCTCCAAACTGGCTGAATTTGATAACGTTTAAAAGGAAAAGTTAAATTATGCTGGTTCATCACCACAAAGCGGGCAAATGGTACCGTAAGGTCGTAGCGAAGGCCTTTTTCAGATATTTTCGGTTGTAAAACTTTAGAATCATTACGATCTTCTTCTTGGGTTTTTGAAAGAAAATCACCAGAATTCAATATTTTAAAAAGCAACTGATCCCCTTCATCTCCATATTTCCCTTGCAATACGCTTAAATTCTCCATAGCCGGTGTTTCTATGGGCGCGTATCCATATTTTTGATAGACCTTTTTGATGGTATCCAGAATAAAATGTCTTTTAGCCATTTCAGCCGGTCCAAAATCACGGGTTCCTTTAGGGATAGAAGGTTTCTGTTTGCTCATTTTTTACTATTATATGGAATCTAATAATTAATTTCACAAATGTTTTTATTAGTCACAGTATATCAGGAAAATACTAAACTTTCTCGTGCAAGTGCCTAATAAATTATATTTAATTTAGGCGCAAATCTACAAAATTTTGAAGTAAGTTCTGAGGTGTTGAAGTAATGATATATTGAAGTTTCGAAGTGAACCTTCCTTAAAAAGTTTACATCTTAAATATTTGGGGTTATAAAAAAATAGAAAATGAAAATACGGAAATGTTAGATATTAGGAGCATTGATTACTCTTCATAAGGATGTCCGACATTTGAATGACATGAAGAGATTTTATACTTAATCGAACCTTATAGCCTTAATAGGTTTCATCCTTGCTATAAACCAAACGGGAAGAAAAAGGGAAATCAAGACTACTACCAAAACCAATACATTCAAGCCTAATATCATTTTGAAATCCCATAAAATAGGCACAAAATTCATGTAGTAATTTTCTTGATCAAGCGGAATGATGTGAAAATAATATTGCAATACTGCAAAGCCCAGTGCCACTAAATTACCGTAGAGAAGTCCTTTGAAGGTTAATCTCAATCCACTCATCAAAAATATATTTCGGATCAATTGATTCTTTGCCCCCATGGATTTTAGCATTCCAATCATTGGGGTCCTTTCCATGGTCAAAATAAAAATAACGGCCACCATATTAAAGCAAGCCACAAACAAAATCAAGACTAAAAACAATCTGACATTTTGATTGAGTAATTCTAGCCATTCAAAATACTGCGGATATTTTTTACTGGTAAGATTTACAAATTGATCAGCTTCAACCTTATCAAAAACGATGGATTCAGCTTCTTCTTCATCCAATTTGTCATTAATGAAAACTTCATAACTTCCCACTTGGTTCGCATTCCAATCATTTAATCTTTGGATCATTTTAATATCCCCAATAATAATTCGCTCATCAAAATCTTCAAGGCCTGTTTCATAAATCCCTACAATTTCCAACTGTCTGTATCTAGGTGGATTTTGCACAAAATACATAATGACTTTGTCACCTAATTCAATTCTTAATAATTGCGCAATTTCCTTACTGATGATAACTTCTGTACTGTAATTATCAACTCTAACATTTGGAAATCGACCTTGAATTAGGTTTGAAGCAAAGTTCGCAGTATCATAATCCTGACCAATTCCTTTAATCACCACTCCTTCAACTGCTTCTTCGGTCTTTAACAAGCCCGCCTTATAAGCGACACCTTGCACATGTTGAATAAAATCCAAGTCCTTGGGATGCTTGAAAAAGTTGGTTTCTGTTGAAATAGGTGATTCATCAAAGGAATTACTAAGTGTATATTTAGTCACTTGCATATGACCTGCAAAGCTGTAAACTTTATCTTTGATGGTCTTTTGAAATCCGCCTAAAATCAAAAGCGCAACCAGCATAATGGCCAATCCAATGGCAATGCTGCTGATGGCAATTTTATAAATACTGCCGGAAAATTGACCGGTTTTAGAATTAATCGTACGTTTCGCTATAAAATCAGGTAGATTCAAGAATTAACTTTATTTTTGATTTATGATTCAAACTGCAAATTACAATTTCATTGGCAAACTCATTCCGCTTTGCGGTCTATTTTTTATGATTTTAGCAAATGCCTGCATGGCCCAACAAAATACCTCACTTCCTGCAGCATACCAAACCGAAGAATATCTCCCCTATTTGAAAGGGAAATCAGTAGGTGTGGTTGTCAATCAGACTTCCACAATTGGGCAGACGCATTTAGTCGATACCTTGAGATCACATAAAATCAATATCACAAAAGTATTTGCTCCAGAACATGGCTTTCGAGGTGAAGCTGATGCCGGTGCAACGGTAAAATCAGGTATAGATGAAAAAACAGGCTTACCCATAATTTCCCTTTACGGAAAAAATAAAAAACCTACAGAAGAGCAGTTGGAAGATTTGGACATCATCATCTTTGATATTCAAGATGTGGGAGCAAGATTTTACACTTACATCAGCACCATGCATTATGTAATGGAAGCTTGTGCTGAAAATAATATTCCATTAATGATTTTAGATCGGCCCAATCCAAACGGAATGTATGTGGATGGACCAATTTTAGAAATGGAACATCAATCATTCGTAGGAATGCACCCAATACCGATTTTGCATGGTTTAACGGTAGCTGAGTTAGCACAAATGATCAATGGAGAAAAATGGCTGAAAAATGAACTCCAATGTGAATTGAAAATTATCAAGAATAAAAATTATAGTCATCATGATACTTATTCCTTGCCCATAAAACCCTCGCCTAACTTGCCGAATGATTTAAGCATAGCTATTTATCCTTCTTTATGTTTGTTTGAAGGAACGGTAATTAGTGTGGGCAGAGGAACTGAAAAGCCTTTTCAGCAAATTGGTCATCCAGCATTGACCTCTTTTGAGCATACTTTCACTCCCGTTAGCATGCCAGTAAGCAGTGTGCACCCGCCATTTGAAGATAAAAAATGTTATGGTATTCAATTCCAATCAAAGGATTTTGAGGAAGGGATTTCACTAAGATATTTAATAGATTTCTATAAAGCATTTCCAAATAAGGATGAATACTTCAATAGTTTTCTGACCAAATTAGTCGGGACAGAATCATTGCGCCAGCAAATTGAAGCAGGTTTTTCAGAAGAAGAGATTAAAATGAGTTGGCAAGCAGGCTTGGAAGAATATAAGAAGATGAGGGAGAAGTATTTGATTTATAAAGCCCCTTAGGAAATTAGAGCCTCCTTAATCCCCCTATGGGATAACACTGTTTGCAATCAGATTATAATCTGCTGCGGATTTATGGATATATTGACTAGGTAAGTATCGCAGGTCAGACCGAAAATTGAAAATTATAAAAAGTTAGAAGTATGAAGTCGGAAGCTCGAAGTTTTGTCGACTTTCAATTATCATTTGTCAAACCTTGGTCTTGATTCTTGACTCTAGATTCTAGATTCTTTCTCAAAACCATGACATTTATCATATTAGCTCCTTATTAATCTCAGTGCAGCTTCTTTACAATTGTGCGAATTTTGTGAAAAACAATTGGGAAGATGGAAGCTAAATTTATAGAGAATCAGGGAGGACAAAACCAAGCGAACGATTGGGTACCAGCCAAATCATTTTACTCTTGTAAAAATGGAATATGCAATAGTTGTCTAGCGAAGCATGAAGACCGTAAGCAGCTAGTATTACCCTTATCAAAATTGAAAGAACCAGGTTTTAAAATTGACTTAGGAAATTTCTTGAAGAGTTTAGCAAAATTTCAGCGACCTGTTTTATTCTATCACCGTAACCACCCAATAGAAGAACAAGCCTTAATAAAGTTTACGGGACATGAAAATTTTGAAGATTCTTTTAAAGTAATTCAACCCTTTTTGCCTGAAACCATTATTCCAGCTACCATTATCTCACCTTATGAACTAAGTAAAAACAACCGCTTAAAAGAACAAAAATTAGTACTGTTAACTAAGAAATATTTTGAGCCTTTAGGTTTTATCAAATTACACCTTCATTCTGTAGCCGATTATCATGAATATGCTGAAAGTGAAAAAATTGGACTTTTGATGATGCCTTTGAAAGATTTGCCTGATTATGTTCAATATGCTATGAATGCAGAGGATTTGGAAAATGTAATTCCTGCAATTTTCCAGCCTTAAGATCAGGATTTTATAAAATCAATATTTCGCATTAAACCACTATATTTAGTCCGTTTCACAGCAGATTTCCTAAAAACTTCATTGAATACTTCCTTGGTCATTTCTTCCCAGTCTTTTTTATCCATTTCGGTTAATAAGGGATGGGATTGGAAAGTTTCTTCTTTATGCGGTTTTGAAAAGCGGTTCCACGGGCATACATCCTGGCAAATATCACAACCAAAAACCCAATCCTCCATTTTATCGGAAAACTCCGTAGGCAGATCGTCTTTCAATTCAATGGTCAAATATGATATACATTTACTGGCATCTACAACTCCATCTCCCACGATAGCATCGGTAGGACATGCATCTATACATTTGGTGCAGGTTCCACAGTAATCTTGCATTGGTCCATCTTCTTCAAGCTCTAAATCAATAATGAGCTCTGCCAGGAAATAGAAACTTCCTCTTTGTTTATTAAGCAACAAACTGTTTTTTCCTAACCATCCCAAACCACTTTTGGCTGCCCATTGCCTTTCCATTACGGGTGCCGAGTCCACAAAAACTCTTCCGCCTACCTCTCCTATTTCCTCATGGATTCGTGACATAAAATCTTTCAACTTGTCTTTTACAACAAAATGATAATCCTTACCATAGGCATATTTAGCAATCTTATAGGAATCACTTTTGGCTAAGTCTTGCTCAGGATAATAATTATACATTAAGGAAACCACTGATTTAGCGCCTTCTACCAATTTTGTGGGATCGAGGCGTTTATCAAAATGGTTTTCCATGTAATGCATTTTGCCATGGTATCCCTTTTTCAACCAATCTTCCAGCTTTGGTGCTTCCTCTTCTAGAAATCCTGCTTTGGACACACCGCAGAAATCAAAGCCCAAATCGGAGGCTATGGATTTGATGATTTTGGTATGTTTTTCTTTTAATGAAGTCATCAAGACATCAATCAAACAAACTTCCCAATTGCCCCGGTGGAACAACTCCTAAATGTTTATAAGCCAGTTCAGTAGCTTGCCTTCCTCTAGCTGTCCTTTTTAAATAGCCTTCTTTAATCAAAAAAGGCTCATAAACTTCTTCTATCGTATCAGCTTCTTCTCCCACAGCCGTGGCAATAGTTCCCAATCCTACCGGACCACCTTTGAATTTTTCAATGATAGTGTTCAAAATTCGGTTATCCATTTCATCCAAACCATGTTGATCTACATCCAATGCATTTAAGGCAATTTCAGCAATATTCTTGGTGATAGTTCCATCTCCTTTTATCTCCGCAAAATCACGAGTTCTCCTTAAAAGTGTATTGGCAATTCTTGGCGTACCCCTGCTTCTTCTGGCTATTTCATAAGCCGCATCTTCCTCCATAGGGGTATTGAGAATAGCTGCGGAACGCTTCAATATTTTCTTTAATAATTCCGCATCATAATATTCCAAGCGGGCATTTATACCAAATCTTGCCCTTAATGGAGATGTAAGCAAGCCCGATCGTGTAGTCGCCCCAATTAAGGTAAATGGGCTTAAGCTGATTTGTACGGAACGGGCATTGGGACCACTGTCCAGCATGATATCAATTCTAAAATCTTCCATGGCTGAGTAGAGATATTCCTCCACAACTGCATTCAATCGGTGAATCTCATCTATAAACAACACATCACCCTCTTCCAGATTGGTCAATAAGCCCGCTAAATCCCCTGGTTTATCCAAAACTGGTCCAGAAGTTACTTTCAAGCTTGAACCTAATTCATTGGCTATGATATGAGAAAGTGTGGTTTTACCCAATCCTGGTGGGCCATGTAAGAGCACATGATCCAATGGTTCTGATCTTTTTTTGGCCGCCATTACAAAAACCTGAATATTATCCACCGTTTTTTGCTGACCAGTAAAATCACCAAAAGAAAGCGGACGTAGGGCTTTCTCAAATTCTTTCTCTTCCGGATTTAAATGTTCTTCATCTCCTGTCAGGAAATCTTCTCTCATATCAACTGAATATTTGTGGCAAGTTAATCAAAAATGAGGATTTTGAAGGGATATTAATTCTTGACTTTTTTGACAGTACTTATCTTTGGTCCTTATTTATTCTTCACGCCAATTAACTCAAATAAAAAATGACCTGCCAAAGACAAGTCATTTAAGGGTTGATAGTTTACCGGTTCTTATTCTTTTTTGAGATATATTTCTACTACACCATTTTTAGCTTTTTCTCCATATTTTTCGGTAGCTTTTTTATCTTTTAAGACTGTTATACTTTCAATATTATTGGGTTCTATATTATTTGGCTTGTAACCGATCTTCTTTTCTACTCCATCTACGACAAACAATATTTCTGAACTTTTGTAGCCCAAAACATCCAGTACACTTTCCTTTTCTGCATCCATTGACATTTCACCTGAATAATCACCATCCTTAGTTTCATAAAAAACACCAATAGCAATGGCATTTTCTTTTTCCGAAATCTCAACTAAGCCTGTCTCTTCTTCCTCTTCAGCTGGAATTTCTTCAATTTGCATTTCTTTGATATCATCGGTTATAATTTCTATAAGCCCACTTTCTGCATTTTTTGAAGGCAAGACAATTCGAATGTTTTTGATTTCCCTATTACCTAATGCTTTTTCTAAATCGGCTCCTGCTTCAATTATTTTACCATCAATTTTTATTTTTACTTCTGTGTTTTCATGTGAGCTGAATTTTTTCACCAACTTTTTCAACACTTCCAAATTATTGGAATCTCCATTATGATAGGATTTATCGTTATCCAGAAACTGGATAGGGCCGTGAATTTTGATCTCCTTTAAATCCGCAGGTTTCTTATCAATTTTATTAATTAAATCGATGCGCTCAGAAGACTTTTGAGTATTTCCTCCTGTGTTTTGGTCGTTTATTGAATTAGCAGGTTCAGGTAATCTTACTAAAAAAGCTGAATCGTCAGAACTATCAAAAATAAAAATACTGCGGTTCTTATTTTCCTCTTCCCATTTGTTTCTATCGTATGATTCAAAATATTGAGTGGTAAAAAAATGATAAGAGGATTCTTCCTCATTTTTATACATAGTGACGATTTCTTGCCCGCCAAAAGATATTTTTTGATTTAGCGGTTGCAAATTCTCATCTAAAAAAAGTTTTACTATATTATTATCCGTTTTTGCAATTAAAGAACTCTTAGTCATTTCAATTACAAAATCCAACTTACTGTCTTCAGTTTTAAAAATTATATTCTCGTCTGATTTCTCAAAACTTTCTATATTCTTCAAATCATTATTTAATTCCGCTTTACTTTCATTTTTCGATTCCAGTTTAGGCTCTTCCAATTTGTAAAAAGTGAAGCTCATTAGAAATAAAATAATCATCAAAAGACTTAAAAATGGCTTCATACCCATATTTTGTTCAGGTTTTTGTTCAAAAATTCTCATAATTCTTATTTTAAGGTTAGATTGTTTGTTTGCAAAAGGAATAGCATAGTTCAATGATTGCCTGTAGTTTTCCATATTAAGCAAGGCATGTGCATATACTTTCTTATCCAGAATTTTTGTGACTTGGTCATCACATCTGTTTTCTCTTTCTTTTCGAATATTCTTTGACAACCACCACATGACAGGGTGATAAAAGAATACCACTTCAAAAGCCATGGTAAGGAGATTGATCAAATAGTCTTTATGTTTAATATGATATAATTCGTGCAATAAAACTGCTTCAATTTGCTCAGGTGGCAAGCTAGTGAAAAACCCGATAGGCAAAACAATAAGTGGTTTTATAAAGCCAAATGTGAAAGCTGAGCTTATTCTATGGCTTTCAAATACTTTTATATTATTGCTGATTTGCAATCTTTCAAGTTGCTGAATTATAAAATGATTCCATTTTTCAGGAATACTGCTTTGGGAAGAAATTATCAAAGTTCGCGTATAAAAATAACCTCCCATCATTTTGATAGTAAAGACCAAAGCACCTATGAGCCAAAAAATTCCGAGAGATTTCAATAAAAATTCCACATTGAAAAATTCGCTCTTTTGAGGAATGCCAACATTATCATTTGAAGGCATTTGTAAAACCAAAGCATCTGCATTGAAATTAGGAGCAGTATTGGTCACTTTCTTATGGTCTAGACTCCGATTTTCCTGAAAAAAATTATTATGAAAATAAAAAGTACCCACAATATTCAATAAGAAGAAGAACAATAAGGCAATAGTATTCTTGTGATAGCGATCAGTCGAAGATTGATTTAAAAATAAGGCATCAAAAACCTTAATAATCAGAAAAATCAAGAATCCACTCAAACAGCTAACTGCTACCCAAACACCCAATAACTGAATAATCGAACTTTGAAATAAGCCCATCATTTTATGCCTCCTTTCTCTTTTTGTTCAATCCATTGCTTTAATTCCCTCAATTCTTCTTGAGTAGTTTCTTGGTTTCCTAACAAATGCATCATCATTTCTTTAGCAGAGCCTTTAAATAAGGTTTCTGATAACCTATTAAATATGGAATTTTTAATCGACTGCTCATCAAGCTCAGAAAAATAAACAAAAAGCTTCCCTTCCTTTTTTCTACTTAACATTCCTTTATCATGCATGCGTTGCATTTGTTTCAAAGTAGTGGTATATCCCACTTGCTTTCTTGCTTCCAGTTTCTCATGAATTTCACTAACTGTTAAACCTGGTTGATCCCATAATTCTTGTAGAATTTCGAGTTCCGCTTCCGATGGTTTTTGCTTGATTTTATTCATTTGTTCAGAAATTTAAAGGCAATTAAACGACAATTGTCGTAATATGCAAATTTTCAAACGACAAATGTCGTAATTTTGAAAAAATATTTATTTAAAACATACTTACTTTCCTAAACATTATACGTAGAATGCAATAATGCAGCACTTTCTGCAATTCAACATAAAATGAAAACGATAAATCAAAAAATCACCTCTCCTCCTGATAAAGATGAAGTGAACTGGCCTGTAGTAATAGGCATTATTGCTGGAATGGTCCTTATAGTATTATTACTTAATTTTGCTTAAAGGAAAGAAGGCGGGATTCAAAAACCGCCTTTTTATTTAATTCTTCATTCTATTATCATGTCATATCATTCTTCTTTTAAACTGAAAAATCTATATTGTAAATGTTATGAAGAGAAAAGAAGAATTTATACATCAAGGAAGCAGTTTTTTGGGCAGGCATCAGAATTACCTATCCGAATTCGTATATGGAGGTATTGATGGTAGTATCACCACATTTGCTGTAGTGGCAGGCGCAGTTGGCGCAGGATTGGACAATGCAGTAATTATCATTCTAGGCTTTGCCAATTTATTTGCCGATGGATTTTCTATGTCAATAGGAGCTTATATGTCTGCAAAATCTGAAAAGCAAAATTTCAGTAAACAGAAAGCAATAGAATATTGGGAAGTAGAAAATTTGCCTGATACAGAACGTCAAGAAATTAGGGAGATTTATATTGAAAAAGGATTTGAGGAACCCTTGCTCAGTCAAGTGGTGGATGTAATCACCAAAGATAAAGATCGATGGGTGGATGTCATGATGAAAGATGAACTTGGTTTGATAGAAGATGATAAGTCTCCATTTCAAACAGGATTATTCACCTTCATTTCCTTTGTAATTATCGGATTAATCCCATTATTGGTTTTTGTGGCAGATTATCTTAATATTGAAATAGACCAAAAATTTCTATGGTCAAGTATTCTTACAGGGATTGGATTTATTATAATAGGCTTTCTCAAATCTAAGGTGACCAATAATTCAATAATAAAAGGAATCTCCGAAACTTTGCTTCTGGGCGGATTAGCTGCGGTCGTAGCCTATTTTGTAGGGGATTTCTTAGAGCAAATCATAAAATAAAATCAGTATGAAAAATATTAGTGATCTTCATGAAAATGATAAAGGCGTTTCGGCCAAGTCCATATTTAAGAGCAGTTTAGGGGGGAATGCAACTTCTATCCAATTATTGAGAAATCAATCATTAAAAGAGCATAGCTCAAAAATAGATGCACTTTTAATATGCATTGAGGGAAAAGTTCTTTACGAAGACGAAGAAGATAATAAGCATGAGCTCTTCCCCGGAGATTTTTTAGATATTAAAGCAGGTGTAAAACATTGGTTAGAATCACCGATGGATAGCCAATTGCTGTTATTAAAATAATCTAAAAAAGGAGATTAGATAAAGCTATCTCCTTTTTCTGCTTTCACAGCATTCACGATTTCCTTTATTTCTTTCTCGGCATTCTTTCTACATATTAAAATTACGCCATCTTGCTCAGCAACTAGGAAATCATGTAAATCTTGAATCACCACCAAATCACTCTTATCAGTAGTTACAATATTGCCTGTCGCATTAAAATTCATAACATTTTTAGGAGCGGCATTATCCTGATCATCTTTTTCGCGAATCTCATGCAGACTCTCCCAGTTTCCTAAATCTGACCAACCAATATCAGCCAGAAGCACAAAAACATTCTCAGCTTTTTCCATTATACCAAAGTCAATGGATATATTCACACATTGGGTATAAGCTTTATTGACAAAAAGATTTTCATTGGTTCCAAAATACTGGCCATCTCCATCTGCAAAAATTTCGGCTAAATCAGGTAAATAGGTTTCATAAGCTTTGATGATACTCTTGGCAGACCAAATAAATATACCAGCATTCCATACAAAATCACCACTTTCGATAAATTTTTGAGCGAGGCCTATTTCAGGCTTCTCGGTAAAGGTTTTTACTTTTTTGATTGTGGCGGAATCAGGTATATATTGAATATAACCATATCCTGTTTCAGGCCTGTTAGGATGCATCCCCAAAGTAATCAATTGATCATTTTTAGAAGCGCTGTCCAAAGCAACAGCAATGGACTGATGAAAAATATCCTCTTTCAATATTAAATGATCAGCAGGTGCAATCACCATGGAAGCATCTGGATTTTCACTGGCGATTTTGTAAGCCGCATAAGCAATACAAGGTGCTGTATTTCTTTTATAAGGTTCTAATAATAACTGCTGGCTTCCGATGTCTTCAATTTGTTCGTGGACTAAATTTTCATATTCCTTATTAGTTACAATGTAAATATTTTCCTTAGGAAATTTAGTCAAAAATCTTTCATAAGTCATTTGAAGTAAAGATTTACCAACTCCTAATAAATCATGAAATTGCTTTGGTTTTCTGGAAGTGCTCACCGGCCACAGACGTGTTCCCGTACCTCCTGCCATGATGATCACATAATGATTTTTATTCATAAGTTTTATGGTTCTGAGCAGCGTAAAAAATAGCCCAAATAAAAAAAATATTTGATATGTAGGTTTGTGGCTTTAACGCCCCTATTAACACAAATGTTATGCGCTTATTTTCTCACGCTCAAAAGTGCAAAAATATAGGTTTAAATTAAAATTCTTTTTTATCAATGCAATGAATTTAAAACTCAATAGTAAATTGGATTTAAATATGATTTCAAGGAAATAAATCATTTTCGATAATATTCTTACACCTACTCCATTATTTATTAAAGATTTTAGGACAATCTTGTTAATATTTTTTATTAAATTCAAAGTATCTCATGATTAGCCATTAAATTTGTCATGAGATTGAATCAATTAGTATTAATTAAGCAATCGTGCTAAAAAAATGATAGAAGAGCAAGAAGCTACTTTAAAAGATAAGTTAAAAGAGGTATTTGGTTATAATCAATTCAGAGGAAATCAAGAGTTGATTATGCAAAACCTTATCAACGGTAAAAATACCTTTGTGATCATGCCTACGGGAGCGGGCAAATCACTTTGTTACCAATTACCTGCAATTTCAAGAGAGGGGACGGCTTTGGTGGTATCTCCCTTAATCGCATTAATGAAAAATCAGGTGGACACACTCGTGGCATTAGGAGTTAATGCCGCCTTTTTGAATTCCACTCTAACTAAGACAGAAATTAAACGAGTGAAAAAGGAGGTCATGAGTGGAGCATTAAAACTTCTTTATGTGGCGCCTGAATCATTAACAAAGGAAGAAAATGTTGAATTTCTAAAACAAGCCAATATTTCATTTGCCGCCATAGATGAAGCGCATTGTATATCTGAATGGGGGCATGATTTTCGACCAGAATACAGAAAAATAAAAGCTATTTTACAGCAGATTTCGAATATCCCAATTATTGCCCTAACTGCAACGGCTACCCCAAAAGTACAGCTTGATATTCAAAAAAACTTGAATATGGAAGAGGCCAATGTTTTTAAATCCTCTTTTAATCGGGAAAATCTTTATTATGAAGTAAGGCCTAAGAATCAGGCAAAGAAACAACTTATCCGATTTCTGAACGAGCGAAAAGGAAAATGTGGTGTTATTTATTGCCTAAGCAGAAAAAAGGTGGAAGAAATTGCGGAATTTCTGAACGTCAATGGATTTAATGCCGCACCTTATCATGCTGGATTAGAAAGTGCCACCCGAATGAAAAATCAAGATGATTTCTTGAACGAAGATGTTGATATCATAGTGGCCACCATTGCTTTCGGAATGGGAATTGACAAACCTGATGTCCGATTTGTAATTCATTACGATACTCCTAAATCCGTAGAAGGATATTATCAGGAAACTGGCAGGGCAGGAAGAGACGGACTGGTGGGTGACTGCCTGATGTTCTACAGCTATAATGATATCCTGAAACTTGAAAAATTTAATAAAGATAAGCCAGTAACGGAAAAAGAAAACGCCAAACTCTTATTAGAAGAAATGTCTTCTTATGCAGAATCATCTGTCTGTAGAAGAAAACAACTGCTCCACTATTTCGGAGAGGAATTTGGCGACTATTGTGGCAAATGCGATAACTGTTTGCATCCTAAAGAAAAATTTGATGCTAAAGATGAAATGACTACTGTTTTGAAAACAGTAAAATTAACCAATCAAAGATTTGGTATCAATCATTTAGTAAATGTAATCAGAGGTTCTAAAGATCAATATGTAAGCAGTTACGATCACGATAAATTGGAAGTTCATGGTGTAGGGGCTGATAGAGATCCTGAATTCTGGAAATCTGTTGTCAGACAAACAATGCTTTATGGTTATTTATCAAAGGACATTGAAAATATTGGTGTTCTTAAAATCAATAAAGAAGGTGAGAAATTTTTAAAGAACCCAACTGATATTCAATTTACTGCCAATCATGTATATACCGATGATGGCGATGAGGATCAAATTGAAAAGGACTCAGTTTCTGCCAAAGCTTTTGACGAGACTTTATACACCCAGCTTAAAGCCCTAAGGAAAAAGGTTGCAAAATCTAAAAACCTTCCTCCTTATGTGATTTTTCAAGATCCATCTTTGGAGGAAATGGCTACAACTTACCCTACTACGAATGAGGAAATGGCAGCGGTAAATGGTGTTGGACTTGGAAAAGTCAGAAAATTCGGAAAGCCATTTATGGAGCTTATCAAGGAATATGTTGATGAAAATGACATCATTACAGCTGCGGATGTAATGGTTAAATCATCTGTCAACAAATCCAAAATGAAGATCTTCATCATACAACAAGTAGATAAGAAAATAGATCTGGAAGAAATAGCTGAAATGAAGGATATTTCTTTTGAAGAGCTCATTGATGAAATTGAACATATTTGCTATTCTGGAACCACTTTAAATTTAGATTATTACTTAAATCAAATCATTGAGGATGATAAGCAAGAAGAAATCATGGATTATTTCTTATCCGCTGAATCTGACAGCATTGATGAGGCATTGGATGAATTTGAAGATGAATTCAGTGAAGAGGATTTAAGACTCATGCGCATTAAGTTTTTATCTACTTATGCAAACTAAAAGCCCCCTATAGTTCTCCCAAAGGGGAAATTTTAGGTATGGGAGTTTATTTTTTTTTAAATAAAAAAAGAGAGGTGAATTTTAATCATAACTTGCGTCCTAAAGTTATTGGTTAAAATAAACAAAATAGAACTAATTAAATGAATATATTAATATTAGGCTCAGGAGGAAGAGAGTATGTATTTACCGAAAAAATAGCGGCAAGTAAAGACTGCCAAAAACTTTTTGTAGCTCCTGGAAATGCAGGTACAGCCACCATAGCTAAAAATGTAAATATAAACCCCACTGATTTTAAAGGTATAGCTGAATTCAGCTTAAAAAATAATATTGATATGATTGTGGTGGGTCCTGAAGCACCCTTAGTAGCTGGAATAAGAGATTATTTTGAAGTTGATTCCGACTTAAAGAATATTCAAATCATTGGGCCCGGTAAAGCCGGTGCTGAATTAGAGGGCAGTAAAGAATTTGCAAAAAGCTTTATGCAGAGACACAATATCCCTACTGCAGCATATGCTACTTTCGAAAAACACACATTATCTGAAGGAATTTCATATCTGCAAACTTTAAATCCACCTTATGTACTGAAAGCTGATGGCTTGGCAGGAGGGAAAGGTGTGGTGATTTGTGAAAATTTACAAACTGCGGAGCAAGCTTTAACGGAAATGCTCCAAGATGAAAAATTTGGTGAAGCCAGTAAAAAAGTGGTTATTGAAGAATTCTTGTCAGGAATTGAGCTTTCGGTTTTTGTTTTGACAGATGGTGAGCATTTTAAAATTTTGCCTGCTGCTAAAGATTATAAACGAATTGGAGAAGGTGATACTGGATTAAATACTGGCGGAATGGGTGCAGTCTCCCCTGTAAAATTTGCAGATGACAATTTTATGGAAAAAGTAGAATCCAAAATCATCAAGCCAACTATCGATGGACTTAAAAAAGATAAAATCGATTACCAAGGATTTATTTTTATTGGATTGATGAATGTTGGAGGAGAGCCTTATGTTATAGAATACAATGTGAGAATGGGAGATCCTGAAACGCAGGTAGTCTTACCAAGATTGAAAAGTGATTTGTTATCCATATTCAAAAGTATGAAGGATAAGAAGTTGGGTCAAGAAGCTTTTGAAATTAGTCATGATACCGCAGCAACGATCGTACTTGTGGCGGGAGGCTACCCTGAAGCTTATGAAAAAGGAAAAGTGATTAAGGGTTTAAAGGATGTAGAGAATGCTAAAGTCTTTCATGCAGGAACAGCTCAAAAAGATGAAGAGGTGGTCACGGCAGGTGGCAGGGTTTTGGCTATAACAGGAATGGGTGACAATTTAGAAATTGCATTAAAAAACGCCTATGCAGGCGCAAATAAAGTCTGTTGGGATGATATTTATTATAGAAAAGATATTGGCCAAGATTTAATGGCTTTAGATGCCTAATGGTCGATTCATAAATGGGAATACTCAATACAGTCTGATGCTGATTAGCCAGCTAAAATTCTCTCCAAAGGGGAGATATAAAAATTAAGGAGGTATTGAGATTCTTATAAAATTATAATCAAATGAATATTCCTCTATTTTTCTTTTGAGGATGAAGTATTCATTTAAATTAATTAAGAATGCTATCATAAAGGTAGCTTAAAATAAAATATATTATGGGATGCTCATCATGTGGTACTAAAAATAAGGATGGCGCCACAACAGGTTGCCAAAATAATGGGGGTTGTAGCACAGGCGGATGTAATAAAATGAATTCTTTCGACTGGCTATCCAATATGGATTTCCCCAATTATGATAATTTTGATATAGTAGAAATCAAATTTAAAGGAGGTAGAAAAGAGTTTTTTAGAAATATACACAATCTTGAATTAACCACTGGAGACGCTGTGGTAGTAGATGTCCCTAATGGCCATCATATAGGTTATGTTTCTTTGCAAGGTGAACTAGTTCGTTTGCAAATGCAAAAGCGAAAAGTTAAAAATGATAATGAAATCAAGGCCATCTATCGTATTGCAACTGATAAAGACCTAGAAAAATGGTATGAAGTTCAGAATAGGGAATTACCTACCATGTACAGAGCCAGAGAAGTAATTCAAGAATTTAAGTTAAAAATGAAATTGTCCGATGTTGAATTTCAAGCGGACAATTCCAAAGCTACATTCTTCTATTCTGCAGAGGAAAGGGTCGATTTCCGAGAACTGATCAAAAAACTAGCAGGAGAATTTAAGATAAGGGTAGAGATGCGTCAAATCTCCTTAAGACAAGAAGCTGGCAGATTAGGAGGTATCGGTAGTTGCGGAAGAGAATTATGCTGTAGTACTTGGCTAACAGACTTCAAAAGTGTCTCCACCAGCGCTGCTCGCTATCAAAATCTTTCTTTAAACCCGAGCAAACTTTCCGGACAATGCGGTAGATTAAAATGTTGCCTTAATTATGAATTGGATACCTATATGGAAGCACTTAGTGGCATCCCTGAAGTAGAAAAACCCATTCAAACCAAACGAGGGACACTTACTTTACAAAAAACGGACATCTTTCGTAAAATCATGTGGTTTAGTTATTCGGAAGATAATATTTGGCATCCTGTAAAAGTGGATAGAGTGGCAGAAATAATTGCACTCAATAAGCAAGGAGAAAAGCCTGATACCCTAATGGAAGATATTTTAGAGATTGAGGATTCCGTTCAAATTAACAGTGATTTAATTAAACTTGACCGAAAATTTTCTAAGCCTAAAAAGAAAAAGAAAAAAGGTGGGAGACCTAAGCCCAATAATCTAAAAGCTGATAAAGAAGGCAAAGCAGGTAACAAAGATAAACCACAAGGAAATCACAAAAAACATAAGGGGAAAAGAAGGTTTAACAAAAACAAAAACAATCCAAATAATAATAAGAAAGATTAATGAAGGCACTATACAGTATTTTAGGTTTAGCGATCCTATTTTTTTCTTGCACCGAAGACCGGTATTATGAGGACAACCAAGATTTTGAAGACAGAATTTGGAATATGGAGGAAACTGCTGGATTCGAATTCGAAATAGATTCAATTGAAGTCCCTTACCAAATCAAATTGAACGTTCGGAATACCATGGATTATTCTTATAGAAATCTATATATAAAATATGAACTTTCTGATTCAACCCATTTATTGGAAGATAAATTACTGAATATTGATTTATTTGAATCAAAAAGCGGAAAACCTTATGGTGAAAGGCAAAGCGATATTTACGCTCATCAATTAATACTTCAGGATTCTGTATATTTCTCTGAAAAAGGAAAATACAAAATTGAGTTGAAACAATATATGAGAGAAAAAAAAGTAGAGGGTATGGTATCGGTTGGAGTACGGATCGAGCAATTAAAAACCCTCAATTAGGTAGGTTTTAAATAAAACTTAACCTTTGCTTGATTTGTAAAGCTCAAATTTCTTAAGAATATGAGCCGCAATTTCATATTCACTTGATCTTTTAATAAAGGCTGGGTCAACATCTAAAAAATGAATGAAATTTGTCAAATCATCCCCTTCCAAACCCGTTAATTTCTTAACAATTTCGGGATTATATTTCTTATCATTTGCGATTTTGCTGCCCTGATTTGCTACAGTTTGATAGTACTTTACTTTATTCTTGTATTCTTTATTGATCTTTTTTACCAAAAAGGAAATAGGTTTAGAAATAGCATATTTAAATGAATTATTATAAGCAGGATCATAATTTTTCGGAATCTTTCCTTTTGGTTTATTTGGTTTCATGCCAAAAGGCACGAATGTATCATCTTCAACTTCCCCCATATCTACTAATTTTCTCCGGAATTCAGCTTCCGTTTCAGGTAAATTGCTCACCCGCACTTCATCAAGTTGAATTACAGCAGGATTCAATTTAATTTTCAGGTATTCAGGATTATTTACGACAAATTGTTTTGAATTAAAATTGATGTTTGAAGCCACTAGGGTATCCCCTTTACTAATCGATAATTTAAAAAAACCATTTTCGTCAGAAATGGCCATTTTATTTTGAGTAGTATTCACAATATGGACTCCTGTGATAGGCATACTATCAGCACTAGATAGAACTTCCCCTTGCAATTCCTGAGCTGAAATTTGAATTGAAAATACTAAAAGTAAGATTAATGTAGATAATATTTTCATAAAACTATAACATCAAATTGAACTTCTGTAGTTAAACGCTTTAGAATCAATATTTATTTGTTTTCATACGCTTCTTTATATTCCTCGAATTTATCCATTATGGTTTTGACAACTTCATAATCATTAGATTCAGTTAAAAAATCATAGTTAAAATCTAAAAAACTCATAAAATCCATAAGTTCGTTACCTTTTAAACCGGTAAGTTCAGTGACAAGTTGCTTATTATATTTTTTTTCATTTGCTGCAATTTGTTCCTTAGAAGCTTTCAGCTCGTAATAATCCCTTTTGGCTTTATGCTTTTTACTATACTTTTTGGTGAAATAAGAAATGGGGATAGTCATTGAGGGGTTAAAATTTTCATCAGCACCAAACACCACATCAGTTTCTTTTTCATAAAGTTTAGGTACTCTACCTTTGGGTTTTCCAGGATTCACCCCAAAAGGAATAAAGGAATCTATCTCCACAACCCCGAGATTGATAACGCTTCTTTTAAAATCTTTCTCGTTTTCCGGGAAATTAGTCACTTTCACTTCTTTCAATTGGATTACATTTGGTATCAAATTAATCATTTTAAATTCCAAATCCTGAACAATAAAACTGGAGGGTTTGAAACTGACATTGGAAATCTTAATTGTATCTCCTATTTCAGCATTTAGCTCAAAATAGCCTTCTGCCGATGTAAATGTTAGCTTTTGCTTTGTTATATTAATTATATGAGCACCTTTAATTAATTGGTAATCTTCTGAGGAGCTTACTATACCCTTAATTTGATTTTGACCCAACAGCAAATTTGGGGTAAAACAAATAATTGAAACTATAAGAATAATACGCATTTAAAAACAAACGTACTAGATCCATGGAAATTATTCTAAAGACCGATCTAAAAGTCTTTTATCCATGTTTTTGGTGGTTTTAGCTCCTAACTCCCTGAGTATTTCCGTCCTTCTAATTAAGTTGCCTTTGCCATCATAAAGTTTTTTCATGGCATCGGAATAACTGTTTTGTGTCGTTTTTAAATTATTGCCCACTTTAAGCAAATCCTCTGTAAAATTGGTGAATTTATCATAAAGCGCTCCTGCTTGTGTGGCAATTTCAATAGCGTTTTTATTTTGTAAATCTTGTTTCCAGATATAGGAAATAGTTCTTAAAGTGGCCATTAAAGTTGTAGTAGAAACCAATACAATATTTTTATCCAAAGCTTTTTCGTAAAGACTATGGTCTTCTTTCAGGGCAATGGTTAAAGCGGGTTCATTTGCAATAAACATTAATACATAATCAGGTTGATTAATGTCATAAAGATTTTGATAATTTTTATCCCCCAACGTCTTAATGTGAGAATACATACTGTCCAAATGATTTTTAAGGAAACGCGCTTGTTTTACATCATCATCCGCATCGAAATAATTACTATAGGCCGTTAAAGAAACTTTAGAATCCAATACTAAATATTTATCATCCGGCATTTTGATGATATAATCCAGTCTCTGATTATCCCCTTCTTCATTTTTATAATTCTTCTCCTTTTCATAATGCACACCTTTTTGCAAACCAACTTTTTCTAAAATAGCCTCCAATTGCATTTCCCCCCAATTTCCTTGAGATTTAGAGTCGCCTTTTAATGCACGCGTTAAGTTTTCTGCCTCCTTGGTAATTTGTAAATTCAATTCTTTAAGGGAGCTTATCTGTTCTTTTAAGGCTGTATTCCAAACAAGACTTTCTTTACTGCTTTTTTCTACTTTCTCCTCGAATTTATCAATCTTTTCACGTAATGGATTGAGTAATTCCCCAATATTAGTCTTGTTTTGATCCGTAAATTTCTTGCTCTTTTCTTCAAATATCTCCTGCGCTAAATTCTTAAACTCGTTTTTGAACTGTTCCTGAAGTTCTGCCAATTCTGATTTATGTTCATCCAATTTTATTTTAAGGTTTTTATAATCCGATTCGACTGTAGATAATTGTCTATTGAGCTGAACATTTTTCTCTCTTTCCTTGGAATGAGCTTCTTTCTCTTCTTTTAATTCAAGCACTAAATTATCCTTCTGGCTTTTAGCTACACTAAGATCTGTTAAGATTTGTTGTTTTTCATTCTTCAAAGTCTCTATTTCCTTGCCACCATTACTTTGGGATTTAAGAATAAAATATGCCAAGACAGCCCCAACTAACAACCCTATGATAACTCCAATAATTTCCATGATGCTTTGATTATAATACTTTACAGATAAACAAAATTAAGGATTCAAAGGCAGAGACAACCTAAATCTCATAAAAATTATATCAAAAAAATGGGCATAAAAAAAGCCGGATAAACCGGCTTTCTTTATTGATTATATAATGTTATTAATTTAATACGAATCTAATTGGTATTACCCTCTGAGAACGTACTGCTCTACCTCTTTGCTTACCAGGTGTCCATTTTGGTGCATTTTTCACTACTTCCACAGCTACTTCATCACAACCTCCACCAATACCTTTAACGGCTTGTACATCAGTTAATGAACCGTCTTTCTCAATTACGAACTGCACATATACAACACCTTCAATCCCCATTCTTTGGGCTTGACGCGGATATTTATCATTTAATTGATTAGCAACGTAATCATAGAAAGCCTGAATTCCACCTTGAGGTTCTGCTTGTTGTTCCACAATTTGGAATACCTTATCCACTTCCTCTTCTTCACCTTCTTCCTCGAATACCATATCTTCAATAGCATCATCTTGATCCATGTCCATGTCCAAGTCTAATTCTATTTCCTCTTCAATTTCCTCTTCATCAGGAATCTCAATGATTTCAGGAAGCTTTACTTTTGGTGGCGGGGGAGGTGGTTGCTCCGTTGGCGGAATCTCCATGATTTCCTCCATGTCATCATTCACCGTACCTAAGTCCATGGCCGGCCCTTCATCATAAAATTTGTATTCAAAAGCAAAAAACACCAAGGAAATGGAAACTACCAGTCCTATATTCAAAAAAAGCGTTGACTTTTTATTGATGTCTGCTTTCGGATTCTTTTTAAGTTCCATAATTCAACATCGTTTAGATAGTAAAACTATTATTTAATGATTTAAATTCAAATTATCTTATCAATCTTTTCAAATAAATTCGAATTAAATTTTATAAATCAGATAAAATACAAACCATCCTGCAAAAACTCCAAGACTATTTGCCAACATATCCGAAAATTCCAAACCTCTTTCAGGAATGAATGTTTGACCTATTTCAATTGCCAATCCGTATGCTATACTTATGGTGATTGCCAAAGGGACAGCTTTATAACGAAAATACAAAAAGGTATATTGCTTTGAAAACCCTAGTATAAGGAGGAAACATAAGACCGCAAAGACAAAAAAATGAGCAATTTTATCAAAACTTAAAAAATCCCAAACATTTGTAATTGGCATTGACTCCCCGGGTGTTAAACCCAATAATAAAATGAGCAAAAACCAGATGATTCCAAACAGGTTATACCTGAGAAACATAATTATTCCCCTATCAATTCTTTGTAATCCTCAGCAGATAACAATTTTTCAACTTCGGAAGGATCAGACAATTTTAATTTAATCATCCAGCCTTTTTCGTATGGGTCTTCATTGACAGATTCAGGAGCATCTTCCAATTCTTCATTAAATTCCAAAACTGTGCCGCTAATAGGCATAAATAAATCAGAAACGGTTTTTACTGCTTCCACAGTTCCAAAAACTTCCCCCTCCTCAATTTCCTCGTCAACAGTTTCTACTTCAACATATACAATGTCTCCTAATTCACGTTGTGCAAAATCAGTAATGCCAACATAAGCTTCATCACCTTCAACTCTCACCCATTCGTGATCTTTGGTGTATTTCAAATTCTCAGGAATATTCATTCTTAAATTATTTTAAAATGGCTAATGATTAATATTTTCCCAAAATTACATTCTTTTTTCGGATGCAAAAATATTTATTGCAATCCGAAGCGAACTTGTACACCGAAGGACGTATTTGTGGTTGGAAATGAGTTTTGAACCCTTGGTTCATTAAAGTTCCTCTGGAAATAAAAATTGAGGTTTAGTCTTTCATTCACCGTATAATTAATGGTGGGCCTCAGTTGAAAATTTATGGTTCCATCAACCAACACATTCCTACCATCATCTAATGTTCGTTGGACCACTTCCGTATCCCTAACTGTCACACTTAATTGCATCGTTAAATCATTATCGAGTGAAACTGTTCTTCCTTTTACTTTAAACGGTAAAGTAAAATTAGGATCAGTAAACCCAATATCTATCACAATATCATTGCTTTTTTGATCTGTAATTTGAGATGTTTCAGTACTCAATGCTACATTTCTTTCTTTTTTATATTCAAATTTAGCCGTTAACCTTCCCGAACTTCTCAAACTCACCCCTATTAAAGGTGAAAAACGCTCAGAAATTAATACTTGCCCAATTGTATATACCGGCAAATAAAATCCACTATCGGAAACTACGGTAGGTAATGGGTAGTCTTCTATGCTATTGCTAAGATTTAAATTGCTTTCGCCACTGTAAACCGCATTATTAATATAATTATTGATGGTTAAGGTGGATACATAGGCATGGCTTAAACTGACACTAGGAAAAACTTCCTTTATTGCTTTGATATTGGACAATCCTTTGTAATCAACTCGCCAATTAGGAAGAGGTAGCTTTGGAAATGGATTGTTAGATATTTCATCTGGAGAAGTGCCAGTGTAGGCCGCTAAAAAAGAAGGGATTAAAACATCTTGGTGATTTAATTGGTACTCACCCCCACTTGAATTAAGCGAAGATAGCCTTTGTCGCATTATCTCTCTATTTTGACGGACTTCCTCAAAAATTGATGAGCTATTTTCGTCTGTAGAAACAAATGCAGTATTGATCATATTGTAACTCATTACATAATTCCCACTTCTCGTTGGTGTGAGGTTTACAAATGCATCCGCTTCATCACTAAACCTAAAAAGCTCACTATAATTTTCATTCACCGTTCTATTCACATCCAATTGAATACTTAAATCTTTGGCAGGTTCGAGTGTAGCTTTTAAATCGAGCGTTTTGACGATAGATTGCGTATAAAAATTCGATTGAGAAGTTGATTTAGCCAGCCAATCATTCTCTGCTGCTCGAAACCTAATGCTTGGGTCTTGGCTTCCAAAAACAAATGGAAGACCTGGTGCTGTTAAAGACGAATCAAGTCCGAAAAGATAAGCTCTATTTCTAAATCCAGGAAGCATGGTCCCTCCTCTTTCAGTATAGCTACCTGTTATATTTTTCACAGACATCAGAAGTTTTAAAAATCCTTTCACAATTGGAGCTCCCGGTTGTGTCCAGGTAGTGTCTTCTTGATTTGCCCTTAGCCTTGGAGGATTATTGATACTGTTCAAAATCTTCACTTTATTGTAAAGTTTGTTCATATCCAATCTGGAATTCAAGCCCCATTCACTGCTATTTTGTATGAGATGACCTAAAGTATCTATTTGATTTAAAGACCCTGAAGTCCAATTAAAATCCACCTTATATCGAGCCTCAGCAGAAACCCAATCTGTAAATGGAATTTTACTTAATGGGATTTGGTATCCCGTCACTACACTTTGGTCAAAATTCTTCATCCTTCCAAAGTTTTGTAAATTGGTCATTATACTATCTCTTTTTGCTTCCGTATTGATTTCTCCCGGAGCCTCATCAATAATTGAAAATGCTCTAGCCGTGTAATTGATATTAATATTTTCCGTTAGATTCCAATCTAAATTATAATTTCTGTTCAATGTGAAAGATTTTTGGAACTGTGGTTCAATTCCCTCTATACTTAGCCTATCATTTCTTAATTGTGTTTTAATATAACTTCTATCCAAGTCGGCACGAAGCCCGAATGTTGAAGGCAAAGGATTGATATTGAGATCCTGAATCAATTTCAAATATGGAGAACCTAAAAAACCAACTTCTTTCAGCGGAGCTATACTGGCATTTGGAAAACCGTAATTATAACCAACTGCCCCCTTATAATTTCTGGTCTCGAGTTGGGCCGTTTGCAGATTACTCCTGTTGATATCG
The DNA here is from genome assembly GCF_051117495.1 of Marivirga sp. Taxonomy (NCBI): domain Bacteria; kingdom Pseudomonadati; phylum Bacteroidota; class Cytophagia; order Cytophagales; family Marivirgaceae; genus Marivirga; species Marivirga sp. The sequence goes on from NZ_JBNPEF010000004.1 coordinate 74,263, forward strand.
CTATAAGCATAAGTAAAATCAAAGTTGGATATGGCAAAAGGTAAAACCAGTTTGTCTGTTTCTTTCCTTTCCTTCCTTACATTAGTGAAATTTATACTTCTCCTAACTTCTTGATCGACTACCAGGTTCCTATAATCTTCCGCTTCTTCTGCCGTTTCAAAACTTTCAAGTGCTGCTGTGAGTGGTATATCAGGATCTCTAGGATCAAAAAACGGGGTGGCAGTAAAAGTTTGATAACCCAAATACATTGGAATTTTTACTCCAGACTCGTCTCCAAAAAACTTACCTAAACTTATGTTGGCTGAAACATCATAAGCTTCAGTAGTTTCCCTTGTTCTTTGGGCAATATTTTGTTCAATACCACCGAAACCTACTGTTGAATAATTGGTTCCCATAGTGATATTCGCAAAGTCGGCTAATTTTGCATTCAAAGTGGCATTTGCCGCCCAACCGTTGGTCTGATCAAAATCAGTCACCCGCATTTCATTAGCCCAAACACAAACATCTTTTGGTAAAGTACTTCCCCCATCTGGGTTGCGAATACCCACCATCATGGTTTGTACCGAACTCATATCTGGCCGACCTCTTACAGTAAGTGTATATTTTCCGAATTGATCGGTATAGGGTAACAAAATATTTTGATTTCCTAATTCTCTATTTCTTTTTGATTTCAGCTCATATAATTTATTGATATCAAGATTAATTTCATTTTCCAATGGCCAAATATCCCTTGGGTCTGTTGTTTGATATGGCGTTATTTTTAATGGGATTTCAATTTCATAATAATTATCGTCAAAATCAGTACCCAATCTCACGAAGGCGGTTACATCATCATCTTCTACATTTGCACCTTGCGCATGCAAAAACATTTTCAGGGTATTGTAATTGATTAAATCAAAATTTACGTTTTTAAAAGCAGCAACAGCTTTTCCTTCTTCAAGATCATCAACACATAATTGTATGGACTTTTCATTTTGCCTTACTTGATTTGCCACTGCTGCAATATCTTGGTCACGGGTTATGCCAGGCGGTAATACGTAAGGAACTTTTCCTGGCCCATTTTCTGAGTTAGCTTCTATACTCACTGCAGAAATCACCAAATTGGATGGCTTTTGTTCTGGGGTTTCGATAATGCCTGTTCTGGCCAAAGACCCATTGTACTTCCTCCATTGAGAACCCACCAATCTGAAATCAGCCATTCTGAGTACAACCGGTTGTTCAAAATCTGTAAGTACAGTCCGAATATAACGGATGGTCTTAAACCCTTGAATATCTCCTTGAGTTCTTGTAGGATTTCTTACCGGAACCCTAAACAAGTACCACTTTACATTTTCATTTTCGCTTGAAGCGGTCACTTCATCCACAATCAATGGATTATTAGCAACATTCAAATTAGCTTTTGTTAAGGGTACTTCGTATTCATAGTATTCTTCCAGAGTAGAAACCGTTCTGTCATTATTCAAATCTTCTGAATCTGGATATCTGCTACCGGAAGGATTAAAATCTTCTCCCCCGTTCCCAGCAGGAGTATTTCCTTCCATATTGCTGAAATATTTATAACGTTCCACTATCGGTGCTTCCCTTGAATCAAATTCATCCCCTAAAAAATATTGGAAATTATCTGCCGATACATCATCTAAAATCCTAGCTTTTGCCTCTTCGGAAATGGCCGGGTTAGCATTAATTTCATTTACAAAGTCAGCATAGAATTCACTCTCTAAGTCGTTTCTAACCCCATCCAGACCAATATCTTGATTAGCCCTTGCAGAGGGTTCGGTTGAAAAAACATCAGTTATAGGTGCGTTTGAAGGGACTCTACCTTCTTCCGTAAGATCCACCTCTGCAGCATTATCATAATTAGCTGGCAGTCCGTTTTCATAAGCCAATTTATTATCGGGCAAAATGTCTTCAGATACACTGCCTAAATTAAAATAAAGCTTACCCCCTGTAGTATTATTTGTAGCATCTTCAGACCCATCATCAACTATACCTCTTTCAGTTTCAATAAATGGATCCATCAACCAAAATTCAATGTACTCGATATTATTTTTATCGAAATCCACTTCAGAAGTTATAGCCCTTGTAATACCGCCCCAGTTCTGTTTAGGATTTTTCAAAAGGCCGTCAGTTGTTAGGTCGCTATTAAAATTATACATTCCTCTTTCTTCTGGGAAATAAGCAATATCAAAAGTTTGTTGGGCATTTAAGCCAATATTTTGGTCTCTATTTTTATATATTTCTTGGGCTGAAACATATCTGGCATAATGGTTTTCCTTAGCTTCATCTGAAACTTCGGGTAGATTTTGACCCGATCTGTTATAGAAAGATAGGTCAATATTATACCATGCAAGTTTAGCCCTTTTTTTATTTGCTCCGTACTTTCCTTGTCCAAAAAACCGGTTATCCTGTGTTGCTGGTGTGGCGGCTAAATTCCAGCTAACAAAATCACTTCCAAGATTATTAACTGTTACAGATTGTTCAAAATCATCCAAATAGGCCGTGCCCTCACCATCGACCTGACTGCTGGTGCCTGGAATTAATTGGGCAAACTCACCTCTGAAAGTTAAGGAAGAGGGCGCTTTGGTATCAATAAAAGGAATAAAATCGACCATTTTGGTTAAAAAAGGAACTTCATCGCTGTAATTCAAATCCAGTCCCCATTTCGTATTACTAGATGGCTCAGAGCCGATTGTATAGCGAGAAACTCCTAAAGGTCTTTGAGTGTGTCTTAAAACCGTAGCACCAACATTGAATTTATCACTTACAACATAATCAAATCGGGTTCCTATTAGGGTTTTGGATTGAAAATTGAACATATCCTCCGTTTCGAAATCAATATCCAAATCTCTACCTGAGCTTAGGATTCCCTCATTCAAAATAATCACTCGCCCTAAGTTATAATCAACTCTATAATCAATTCCTTCTTGGAGGGGAGTTCCACCAGCACTTACCCTAACTGAATTTTCGGCAATATTAAGACCCGGCAAAGCAATTTCAGTAGATGATCCGCTTTCATACTGACCCTTTATAAAAAATTTGTCCTTAGAAGTGAGCTGTTGTGCATCATTTTTTGTGGAGCGGTATAAGGTATTGAATACATATTTACTTTTAAATGTTTGTTCATCATCCCTAAACTGCTGATCCAAACTGTTGCCGAATGGCTCTAGTACTGGAAAAATTATTTTACCCTCTTGCTGATTGATTGTTAAGCCATTTATATAATCAAAATTTCCATCTGGTTGTGGGTCATTATTTTGATTTAAGCTATCAAGATTAAAAACTCTAAGCAAAGGAATGTCTCTTAAAGAACTTTCATGCAAACTGGGATTATCCTGTCCAGTTCTATCATCTCTATAAATAATCCTTAACTGAAACCCATCTTGGCTGATTTGATTTCCTTGAAGATTGTAAATATTTTTCATCATCAAATCCCAAGAAGGGACATCCACATTAATTTTTGAAGGTCTTAATAATTTCAACAACACTACATCATCATCAGGCCTACTTCCGTAATTTTCAGCCATTTCACCTACCTGATAACGTTGGCCATTATAAGTATATTCATAGGCAACCGCCAACATTTCATCGTTTTGTAATTGTCTTCTCAGAGAGATATAACCTAAAGCTTTATCGAAACTATATTCAGTTGCATCAAGTTTTCGAGCAACATTTATGATTTCATAATCAACCGTACGGGAGAGTTCAGGGCTGGAAGTCTCAAGAGAATTTAGGAAATTATCGTAATTCTTACTGTAGTTATTGATTTCAGCCCACAGACCATTGGCATCATTGTCAGTTGGGCTACTATTGGGGGTGCCTGATTGTAAGTATTGTGTTTGGTTTACATTATTAGGATTGGCTTCACCCAAATCCATAAAAGCAGCTATAGATCTTAAATTTTGTGTGTTTTGGTTTCTATTCAAAATATATACTTCCACCCTTCTGATGTCCAGACTGGAATTGATCCTTGGCAATCCACTTAACCATCTTTCGTAATTATTTCTAAAGAAATGACCTAAAAAGAAATGTCTGTTTTCATCATAATCAGAGGATCTTACTTCAAATTCTTGCCTTTGCGAGCCACCCTCTACCTTTACACTTTCGGCTTTACCTCTCTGTGTGGAGGCTACACTGGTAATAAATAAATGCCCGAATTGCATTTGTGTTTTTACTCCAAATAGATTTTGAGCGCCAGACATTAAGGAGTTATTGACTGGCATACTCACATTTCCAATTTCAATTTTCTTTAATATTTCTTCTTCATAGCCAGTATATTCAACTTTCAAATCATTTTGGAAATCAAAGGAATTATTATTGGCAAAATTGGCTGTAACGGCAAGCTTTTCACCTACTTTACCTACCGCATTCATATTAATTTGCTGATCAAATTCGAAGCTGGAATATCTTTGTTGTTGCACTGGCAGATTTGGGTTTTCATTTCGGGTAAATCTTCCACCAAAATCCAAAGTGATAAATCCATTGGGAATTAGCTCCACAAAACTGCCCCCAAACAATCTGTCGAAAACGGGACTTACATATAGCGGTGGAATCAAAGACCTACCGCTTACAGCGCTTTCACCATCCAATCCCAATGACCTTTCTTTCCAATATTCCTTTAAAATCCGATCGTCCTGGTAATTTGAAAATTCCTCATAAGTCATGGAAGAAGTGGGTCTAAAATCAATATCCCCAATGGTTTCATAAATTGAATAGTTGAAACCTGTGTCAATTTCCACATCCAAATTTAAGGCGGCAGGATCTTCCAGTAAGAGGGGGCTATTGCCTAAATCATTGGAAAAAGGATCTCCATATCGGTCTTGCGCCTGATAGGTTGGTCTTCTGCTTGGTTGATAGTTTTTTACACTGTCGGCTCTAGTACTATCTGTTTTGACGGTATCTTGTTTAACAGAATCTTGATCTTGTCGAACCTCTTGAAACATTTCAAAAGCGAATCCGTTATTTTTTGAGAATAGTTTATTGTGTCCTCCAATTAAGAGGAAAAAAACTATTGAAACCCGTAAAAGAAGTTGAAAGCTTCTACTTTGCAAAATACAATTTAGTTTAGGCTGATTTTAAGGCTTGCTTAATTAATTGCTCTAAAGTAATATTTTCCTCATTAGCTTGCAATATCTTATCAATAACCTTTTCAGCAGAATTTTTAGCGAACCCTAAATTCGTCAAAGCAGATAACGCTTCATTCCTTAAGCTATTGTTCGAAACCACTGAAGAATGGCTGGATTCTGAAATTAATCCTTCTTTTTTATATTTATCTTTCAATTCTAAAATCACTCTCTGAGCAGTTTTGCCACCTATTCCTTTAATGGATTGAATTTGCTTTACGTTCTCCGCCACTATTGCAGACTTAATTTCATTGGGATTCATGGCAGAAAGCATTCCAATTGCAGTTGATGGTCCAATTCCAGAAATTCCGATTAAATCTAAAAACATTGTTCTTTCTGCGGGTAAATAAAACCCATATAAAGTTTGAGCATCTTCTTTAACATGGAAATGTGTTAATACTTTCGCTTCTTTTTGATTTTTTAAGGCATCGTAAGCTGATAGCGGAATATTAACATGATAACCTACTCCACCCACCTCAATGATTAGGTGGGTAGGTTCTAATTCTACTATAAGTCCTTTTAAAAATGAAATCATAAGTTAGATCGGTTCTGGTGGTCTTGTGCATCTACAACTGAAATAGCCACCATATTAACTATTTCTCGGATGGAACTACCCAACTGAAGAATATGAACTGGCTTATTCATGCCCAATAAAATAGGGCCTATGGCTTCTGCATTTCCTAATTCCATCAATAATTTATAAGCAATGTTTCCTGAGGCCAAGCTCGGGAAAATAAATGTATTGGCACCTTTATCAGCAAGTTCGCTAAATGGATAAGTTTCCTTCAGCAATTCTTCATTTACTGCAATATTGGCCTGAATATCACCATCAATAATTAAATCAGGCCATTTTTCTTTAGCAATTTTCCTCGCCTTCGCTGTTTTTTCAGGAATTTCACCTTTGCTACTTCCAAAATTAGAATAAGAAAGCACGGCCATTCTAGGCTCAAAACCAAATACCTTCGCTCCTCTAGCTGTCAATCCAATAATTTCCACTAATTCATCAACTGTTGGATTAGTATTCACTGTGGTGTCAGAGAAAAAGAAGGTGCCCTTTTTAGTTAATAAAATGTACATACCTGCTACTCTTTTACCATCCTCGGAGCCAATAATTTCTAAAGCTGGACGGATTGTTTTAGGGTAATCTTTTGTCAGCCCGGAAATCATGGCATCCGCTTCGCCCAATTCCACCATCATGCTACCAAAATAATTTCGGTCACGCATTAATTTTACAGCTTCATATTGCGTAACTCCTTTTCGTTTTCTTTTGTCATATAGCACTTTCCCATACTCTTGACGCTTTTCATCATCAAGGAAATTATCAATGATATTGACTCCTCCTAAATCCAATTGATGAGTTTCAATAAGCGCTTCAATTTTTTTGCGGTTACCCAATAAAATCGTTTGAGCAATTCCTTCATCAATCACCATTTGTACTGCTTTGAGGATATTGGCATTATCAGCCTCCGCAAAAACTACTCTTTTAGGGTCTTTCTTAGCTTTAGTTAAGATACGGTTCATCAATTTTTGATCGACCCCTATTCTTTTTTGAAGCTCAACATCATATTGGGCCCAGTCTCTAATATTCGTCTTTGCCACTCCTGATTTCATGGCAGCATTGGCCACTGCAGGCGAAATGGTTGTAATTAACCTAGGATCCAGCGGTTTTGGGATTAAATATTCCCTTCCAAATACAATTTTTTGATCATCGTAGGCCTTGTTAATTAATTCCGGAACAGGTTGTTTGGCCAATTCAGCAATTGCATAAGCGGCCGCTAATTTCATTTCCTCATTTATGGCGGTGGCCCTCACATCTAGAGCTCCTCTAAAAATATATGGGAAACCGATTACATTATTTACTTGATTAGGATGGTCGGATCTTCCCGTGGCCATGATGATATCTTTTCTGGCCGCCATTGCATCAGCATAAGGAATTTCAGGATCTGGATTAGCCAAAGCAAATACGATAGGGTTATCGGCCATTGCTTTTATATGTTTTTTATTGATGACATTTCCTGCAGAAAGCCCAAGAAAAACATCAGCACCTTTCATGGCATCCATTAGGTCATGGATATCTTTATTTTCCGAGGCAAAGGCTTTACCTTGATCACTTAGGTCATCCCTATCCTTAGTCAACAAACCTTTTCGGTCAAACATATAAATGTTTTCAACTTTTGCCCCTAAAGAATGGTAGAGTTTGGTACATGAGATGGCCGCAGCACCAGCACCCATGACAACAATTTTAACATCCTCAATTTTTTTTCCGACCAATTCCAATGCATTAATAAGTGCGGCACTGGATATTATGGCCGTACCATGTTGGTCATCGTGCATGACCGGAATATTCATCTGCTCTTTTAAAGCAGTTTCGACTTCAAAACACTCAGGTGCTTTAATGTCTTCTAGATTGATGCCTCCAAAGGTAGGTTCAAGGGATTTTATTATTTGAATTAGTTTTTTAGGATCCTTTTCTTGAATTTCAATATCAAAAACATCTATACCAGCAAATTTCTTAAATAAAACCCCTTTACCTTCCATAACAGGTTTTGAGGCATCGGGACCAATATCCCCCAGGCCTAAAACCGCTGTTCCATTTGAAACTACGCCCACTAAATTACCTTTAGCGGTATATTTATAAGCATTTTCTTTATCCTTTTCTATTTCTTTGCAAGGTTCAGCCACTCCAGGTGAATAGGCTAATGCCAAATCCGATTGAGAGCTTAACATTTTTGTGGGCACCACTTCAATCTTTCCAGGCGTGCCTTGCATATGATAATTTAATGCGTCTTGTCTGCGAACTTTTTTAGGCATAATAATATATGTGAAAATGAATGACTTATGTAAAACAGGAGAATAACCAAATTCTCCTTAATGAAAAAAATGTATATTAAAGTAAATTTAGGAAAGACTATGACAAATTACAGCTTAAATCAGTCTTTAATACTCTCAGGAACTTTAGCAGTACCTAAAATTGCCTTTAACCTGCGCATAGGTTCACGCTTTGATTCTCCGGGAGCATCTAAGTAACCTTCTAAATAATACAAATCACCTGATTCTTCATTAGCAAACAGATAGCTAACAAATGCCCCTCCTCTTGAATTATCGGAATATTTCCATAGTCCTTTAATTCTTAAAGCATAATTATTATTGAGATTAATAGTGTCGATTACAAAGTCCATCTCGTCCTGACTGGTTAAATGTAAGTCAGGAAGATCTTTGTCTGTAATATATTTTTGCCCTAAAGAATTTCTTAATGATTTAATATTAGATGGATCAAAAACCGATTCATCCGTATAAGGCATCTTTACCAACCAAATATTAAATTCCTCTTTAGTATCTAATTCCCTCAACCAAATAAAATCACCACTTTTTTGAGCAATATCAAAGCCAACTGGAATTATTAATTCAAGATTTAATGAATCTTCTATATAATTCATAATTCCTTTTTGTGCCGTTTTTTTGAAGCTTGACACTAATCTTTCCGCTTCTTTATCGTTAAAAAATTCCTTGATGCCCGATTTATTAGCTTTTATATTTTTGATGAGTTCTTTTTCATTCCTCCCAAAAAGGTAAAGCACCTCTTGTCCTCTTGCATAAACATCCTCCTGATTAAAAGAAAATAGATCAGGGTTTTGCTCTATTTGATTTAAGGAATTCTCGGTGAAATATCTTTTCATGTATTTTCCTTCAGGCTTTTGGTTATCCAAAGTAGCTACAAACATTAAATTCTGAGAGGCTTTAAAAACACTGTTGAATTTGCTTGGGTCAACTGGTTTTAAATCATATAATTTTTCGTCTTGAGGTAAAACCTTGACATTAGATGTAAAAATTTCTCTTAGTAAATCACCAAGTTGACTTTCCCATAAACTAGGTGGAATTACTAAAATCACCTCACCAGATTCACCCCTGGCTTTTTGCAAAGTAGATTTTGAACTATCATCTTCCTGCCCTCCTTTGCCTTCATCATCGCATGAAATAGTGAAAAGTGAAATTAAAAATAATACAGCTAAGTAATATAATTTATTGATTTTAAACATGACTTTAGAATTATGAATTTTCTCTAATTTTAAGGATCTGCCCCGGTTTTATACCATTTCCCTCCAAATTATTTATTTTTTTCAACTTCTCTACCGAAAGTCCATCAAATTTTCTGGATATGTCCCACAAAGTATCCCCATTTTGGACTCTATACTCTCCTGATTTTAAAGCTACCGATCGATTGGCGACATTATTTTGACTTATAGAAGCAAGTTGTTTGTTTACATTATCATAAAAATCATCTGCAATCCAAATATTTAATGGTTGCCCTACTCTAATCATTGTTCCCCTTAGGTTATTCCACTGCTGTAAATCCGCAATCCTGACATTGTAGGTTTGAGCAATTTTACCTAAAACGTCTCCCGGCTTTACCTTATAATTCAATTTTTGTCTTCCGTAGGTGCTGCCAACTTCATTTCTTGCCAAACGCTCAAAATGTTCTTTACCTTGACCAGCAAAACGCATAATCTCATTTAAATTTTCAACGACAAAATCCTTTTGGTTTGATGGAATACGCAATGGATACATTTTATGATGATCAGAAATTACTCCTCGCTTTAGCTCAGGGTTTAAATCATTTAATGTTTCTAAACAAATACCTGAATGCTCTGCAAATAACGACAAATTCAAAAATCCTGAAACAGAAACAGTTTCATAATCTGGCATATATTCGTATTGCTCTATGAAGATATTATGCTCCTCCAGGTAATTCATGCTATACATAATGGCAATAAATTGAGGCACGTAAGATCTGGTCTCTCTGTACAAATATGGATAGATCTCCCAAAAATTCTTTTTATAACCGCTTCTTCTAATCGCTTTCCTTACGTTTCCAGGACCTGTGTTGTAGGCGGCCAATGCCAATTGCCAATCATTATAAAAGTATTTGTAAAGAAATGTAAGATATCTGCAAGCAGCATCAGTTGCCTTTTCCATATCCATTTTTTCATCTAAATACCAATTCTCAGAAAGTCCGTAATCTAATCTTCCGGTAAGGGGCATAAATTGCCACAGACCAACGGCTCCAGCAGGAGATTTAGCCTTGGGGTTTAAGCCTGATTCCACTATAGCTAAATATTTCAACTCATCAGGTAAATCGTATTTTTCCAAATAGCGCTCAATCATTGGGAAATACTTAGTCTGTAGCTTAGCCACTTTTTTAGTGTACGCTCGATCGGTTACGGTAAAATAATTGATAAATGAATTGACCACCGGATTATAGGTTAATGGTATTTCATTTTCAATTTGGGTTAGTCTTTCTTTTACAATCTCCGGTTCATATTCGGGAACATATTCATATTGGTGAGATAATTGAATGAGATTATTTTCAGTTTCCTCGGAAACAACATTAGAATCGGCCGATAAGGAAATTGAAATCGTATCCGGAAATAATTCTTCTAGATTATAAATGATTTCTTGGCTGAATATTGGAGTCAGCGATAAGCACCAAAAAAAAACGAAAAGCCCTATTCTTTTAACCATTACACTAATTTATAATAAGATTATGATTTCATCAAATACTGAGCAAATGCATATAATTCAGTTTCTTTGAATACATCAGTCATAATTTGTAAGCCTATAGGTAGATTTTGAGCATCTACTCCATTTGGAATCGATATTGCTGGTACACCACTCACATTAGCTTGAACGGTAAAAACATCCTCCAAGTACATTTCAGCAGGATTATCTCTATTGGCCCCTAAAGGAAATGCCGTGCTTGGAGTAGTGGGCAAGACAATGAAATCATATTTTGCCAACATTTCCCTAGTTTCGTCTCTTATAATTCTTCTTACTTTTTGGGCTTTGGTGTAATAAGCATCAAAATAACTGGCGGATAGCACAAAAGTACCCAACATAATCCTACGCTTTACCTCTTCTCCAAATCCTTGAGTTCTGGAAAGCTTATACATAATTTCCATATTGTGGGCTTCCGGAGCTCTAAAACCATATCTAACTCCATCAAATCGGGATAAATTAGAACTTGCCTCGGCAGTAGTTAATATGTAATAAGTGGGCAATAAGTATTCTAAGTGTGGAAAAGTAACTTCTTCTACTTGGTGACCTTCGTTTTTCAACCAATCTAATTTGGCTATAGTAGCTTCCTTTATTTCAGATTGAAGCGCCTCATTTTCCAAGGTTTCCTTCAGGTAGGCAATCTTGAGTTTCTTATTAATCTGAAGATGATCGGCATAATTGGGCACTTCTTCTCTGGAAACAGTACTGTCATAATCATCATGCCCAGCTATTACTTCCAAAATGCGAGCATTATCCTCAATATTATTGGAAAAAATACCAATGCAGTCAAAAGAAGAAGCAAAAGCAATTAAACCGTAGCGAGAAACTCTTGAATATGTGGGTTTTATGCCCACTACCCCACAAAAAGCAGCAGGTTGCCTAACAGAACCGCCCGTATCAGATCCTAATGATGCCATGCAAAGCCCAGCTTGTACTGAAACTGCTGATGCTCCGGAAGAACCACCGGGCACTCTGGAATTATCAGCTGCGTTTAAGGTTGGGCCAAAAGCCGAATTTTCATTGGAAGAACCCATTGCAAATTCATCACAATTTTGAGCTCCAATGATAATCGCGTCTTCATCAATTAATCTTTGAACTGCCGTTCCTGTAAATTGCGATTCAAAACCTTCCAAGATCTTGGATGAAGATCTTACTATATAGCCTTTTTGAACCAATACATCTTTAATGCCTATCACTAGTCCGAATAATTTCCCTAAAGGCTGTCCTGAATCCAACTTTTCTTGAAGTTCATCTGCTTTGGCCAAAGCTTCAGTTGCATATACATCTAAAAACACATTAAGGTGCTTTTGCTCCTCAATTTGCTTTAAATAATGTTCAACAACTGATTTTAGGGAATACTTTTCTTGCTTCAGGTCAAGCCGAAGTTGTTTTAGACTGTGATAGGACTCCAATTTTATTGGTCTTTAGTATTGCTACTTTCAGTACTATCTGTTTTAGAGGTCGTGTTTTTAGTGCCTCCGTCTTCAATATTATCTTTAATCTCTGTGGTAGCATCTTTAAATTCCCTGATGCCTTTTCCTAAGCCTCTAGCAAGGTCTGGAATTCTTTTAGCACCAAAAAATATTAAAATCACCAACATGATCAAAAGGATTTCCCATCCTCCTAATCCTCCTAAAAATGCAAATACTGTGTTCATTGCTCAATTATTATAAATGTGAATGTAAAGTTAATTAATATTTAACTGCCTAAGCAATCACTCATCAAAAAATTGATGGCTTATTATTGAGAAAGCTAAAGAATGGGAGAATAGTTCAGGAAATGAAGAATTTTAACTTTTTTATTTAAGCTAACAATATTTCTGGTGGTATTTTCAATCCTTTATAAAGTGATTTTATCATATTTAGGGTTAAGCCTCTTTTTCTATTTAAAATCTCACTTACTCTACTTTGGCTTCCTAAATATTGTACCATGTCAGATTTTGACATGCCCATTTGTTCCATTCTAAATTTTATTGCATCGATAGGGTCGGGAGGAGCAATTGGATAATGCTTTATTTCATAGGCTTCCACTAAAGTAATTAATAAATCCAATTCATCCCCTTCTAGAGTATCTTTCTTAGCACCCCAGAGCTCTTCTATTCTACTTAAAGCAGATTGATAATCATTTTCGGTTTTAATCGGCCTAATTTCCATTTTCATATAGTTTTAGCATCAATTCTGTCGTATTGCTTATGAGTTCCTATAAATCGTATGAATATTGCCTGAAAATCATAATCTATGGCTACAACTAGTCGGTAGTCATTTCCTTTTATATTGAAAACAACACGACCATCTCCAATAATACTTGCATTCTTATACTGTTCTTTTAGTTCATTAGAGTTTTTCCATTCAGCTATTTTAGCATCGTGATACCAGGACCTTAATGCGACTTCAGAATCAGCGTATTCAGGTCTTTCAAAAAATTCTCTTAATGTCCTAAATGCTATAACACGCATATACAAACATAAAAAAGAATTTTATAATTCCCAATTTGGGATATCTTTGAGAGAATTTTTTTCCATCACTTCTTAAACAACCATTGCTCTGGGTTTAGTTTCTGGTTGTTTTTCCATACTTGAAATTGGATTTCCGATGTGCCGTCACTATTTGTATAAACCGTACCTAAAGACTGTTTAGCGTCCACCTTTTCACCTTTAGTTACTTTTACGTCCTTCAGTTTAGCATAAACCGTGAAATATTCACCATGTTGCACCATCACTACATTGTTCATGCCTGGAATAAAGGCTACATTTCTTACTTCTCCATCAAAAACTGCTCTTATTTCTTCATTTTCGTTGGTTTGAATATCTATACCATCATTATTAATCTGAATATTTTTATAAACAGGATGCGGATGCGTACCAAATTTTTGGGAAATAAAACCAGAGTTGACTGGCCAAAAGAGCTTATTTCTATTGCCTGCAAAAGAATCGGACAATTCTTTGGCTTCTGGTGTTAAGGCAAATTTAGTAGAAGATGCTCCTTTAGAACTTTTTTCAATTTCTTTCTTGATTAAATCTGCTATGATTTTCTCAAGATTTTCAACTGCTTTCTTCCGATCTTCTATCTCATTCTTGACCTGCTTTTCTCTTTTATTCAACTCCGCTACCAAATCGCTCTGTTGTTGTTTTAATTTGTTAAGTTCTCTGTTTCTGAATATCTGTTCTTGCAATAAAGTGCTTTTTTCTAATCTTACTTCTTCCACACTTTCCTTCTGGCTAATTAATAAGTCTTTGATCATTTCAATCTGTGCGGCTTGCTGCCTCCGCATTTTACCATAATATTCCATGTATTTGAGGCGCATGAACATTTCATAAAAAGATGATGAGGCAAAAACATAAGCTAGCTTACTTAAGGATTGATTGCTTTTCTGAGTAGCATACAACATACTAGCATATTCCGCTTTCATTTTCTCTAAGTCGGATTCCATAGAGTTAATGATACTACCGATTTCATTCAGTTTTTGATTTAATAGATTAAGCTCATTGGATATTGAATTTGTGAGGGACTGCTGTGCTTCAATTTTATAATTCAAAGCATTTAGCTGTCCAATAGTAGCTCTTTTTTTAGATGTGGTCTGACTTAATATTTTTTCAGCCTGACTGATTTTTTCCAGGTTCTCCTTCTTTTCCTTTTCAAGCTCCTCCCTTGATTTTTGAGCAAAGGCTGTATTGCCACAAAAAAAGAGAAAAACAAATAGGACTATATGGAAAAAATTAATTTTCATATTTACCTGGCACGCTAAAAGGGAAGGAAATTGGGCTATTACTTACTTCCACTTTTGAATGGTTAATTTCAACTTGTGTCGATTCTTCCGTTCCTTTGGCGATAATTTCAACATTAGTATTAAATGGAAATGCTTGATCTGCCACTATATTAAATTCGGAAAATATAATTTCCATTTTACTTCCGTCAGGAATCTCTCGAACTTTCACGTTTTCCACCTTTCTGTTCTTGGAAGATGCGCGGGTTTCCAATTCAAACCTACCTCTTTTTTGATCAATTTTCAATTCCCCTCCACGCTTGGAAAAATTATCATCTCCTTTAAAATCAAAAACTTGGTTACCTAAAATAATGGACTGAATCATTTCAAAGTCAATATCAAAATTAAGTGCATTACTTAAACTTTGATAATTATAGCGATATACATCCTTATTGACCCTATCCATAAAAACAATGGTGTCTTGGCTAATGAATCCCCTTGCCGCCTCTATTCCAAAAACTGGAGAAACTGAAATCCAAATAATACTGTCCTTCTTCATTCGGATACTAGCACTTGAGCTTAAGTTTCTATCCGGTGAGCTAAATCTGATTTTTGATTTCGCTTGTAAATAATCAAAATCAAATCTCTCAAGGGCATATTCTTCTTCCACTGAGGATGTAGGCAAAAGCTTTTTTCCACAAGAGGAGAAAATTAAAACTGCAGAGCAGATCAGTACACTAAATAGACGCATCATAATATTTTTTGTCAGCAATTTTTTTATCAATTAAATCAGAAGCCCCACCTAAAGATTTGGCTTTCTTCCATTGTTCCAATGCCTTTTCTTTTTGGCCTACCTTAAATAAAGCATCGGCATAATGTTCAATTATAGTGGCAGAATTTTGATTTTCAGCCGCTTTTTCCAAAAATTTTAAGGCTTCTTGATATTCTTCTTTCTGGAAAAGCACCCAACCATGAGTATCCAAAAAAGTGGCATTATCAGGATTGGCTTTTACCATCCTGGTAGAAAGCTCTTTGGCCCTCTCTAAATTTTTCTTTTTTAAGGACAGATAATAAGTATAATTATTAATAGCAAAATAATTATTTGGATTTGCTTTGATGGCTTCCTCATATGTTGCAAATGCCTTTTCGTATTGTTTATCAGCATGATAGGCATCTGCTAATTGAGCTGCAAAACTGCTTTTCATCCTATCATTACCATATACTATGGATTTTCCTTGCTCCCACATCATGATGGCATTCTTGAAATCTTTCAATGAAAAATGAGCGGAGCCACTATACAAATACAAAACAGGCTGATTGGGAAAATAAGAAATGGCTTCATCAGCATATTCAATTACATTTTGATAATTTTTGTTCTCCATTTCCAATGAAAGCAGGTTTTGCCAAAGCTGGAGGTTATTGCCATTGATTTTCACAGCCTTTTCATAAAAAAATTGGGCACTGTCCTTCTCATTTAAGGCAAAGTATAAATCACCATTAGCAGCATAGGCATTGGCATCATTGGAGTGAACATTTAAGATATTGTTTCCCAATTTTTTAAGCTCTGATATATTTTCACCCTTTGAAAACTTTTGAATAAGGGCAACAAAATTATTGAGCTTATCTTCCAAAGTAATTTCTTCCGAACTAAATGCCTTATCGAAGTACTTTAATGCTAAATCTATTTCATTAGTTTGTCTGTATAATTTAGCCAATTCCATTTCAGCTACTGCCTGATTAGGATGTTCAAGCAAATATTCTTGCAAATACTCAATCGCCTCTGACTTTTTATCATTGGAAACCAATATTTGCGAAACCGAAACTGCATAATCACCAACTTTTGGATAGGCCTCCACTAATCTTTTCCCCTCAGCTATCGCTTCTTTTAATTTATTCTGTTTTAAATAAATTTTTTGCTTTTGCGTACTTACTTCCTCCAAAACCCCTAAACGCTGCTCAATCCTGTTATAAGTTTTTAAAGCCATATTGGGATTTCCATTATACAGATACAGGGCCGCTAGTTCCAATAAATAATCATCAGGCGCCTCTTCATTAAGCTCATATATTTCCTCATAAGTATCTATGGCACTGGACAAATCACCTAAATCAGTATGAATTTCGGCTTTTAATACCTGATAATAATAATTATTGCTTTCTTTATCAGTTGCTTTAGAGATGTAAAAAAGTGCCTGGTCCGTATCTTCACTCTCCTTAAGGATTTTGGAAATCTGGTAATTTAAGGCTGGATTATCAGGCATAATTTGGTGCGCTTTCATAAAGCTATCCAGTGCTTTTGAAGGATTATCTATAGCCAAATAATGCATCCCTTCGACTATCAGGAATTCAACATTAAAGCGATCTACTTTTAAAGGATCGGCATCAGGCAATACTTCTTCTTGTTGAGGGGGTTCAGGAATTTGTGCTTCAGCAACAAAACCCATACCCATCAACAAAAAGATTAATGATAAAACGCTAATACTATACCCTACTTTTAAACCCACAATTTTATTATTCAACCACTTTATTATAATCCCCTATACTTAAATCTTTAGCCGCACCTTCATATTGTACAAAATTCCCTAGCATACTGTTTTTAATTTGTGCTTCAGATATGTATGAATTAGTCTGGATGATGCTATTGGCTATTCTACTTTCGCTAACCTCGGTATTATCTCCGATGGAAACGTGTGGCCCTATCACAGAGTTTTTAATAATTACATTCTCTCCTAAATAAACTGGAGGAATGATTACTGAATTCTCCACATTTGCAGAAGGGCTAATTAATTCTTCATTTTTAATAAACTCCAAATATCGCTGATTGGTATAAACAGTAGCATCTTTATTACCACAATCCAACCATTCCGTAACAGTACCCGGACGTAATTTCACGCCTTTGTCTTTCATATTCTCTAATGCCACCGTGATTTGGAATTCACCTCCCGCATCTTTAATATCATTATCCAGCAGATATTGCAACTCCTTACGTAAATCCTCTCCTTTTTGGAAATAATATATTCCAATAATGGCTAAATTGGAAACCGGAGTTTTAGGTTTCTCGATGAAATCGGTAATGATATTATCATCATTTACTTTCACTACGCCAAATGCAGAAGGGTCATCCACTTTTTGCGTCCAAATGATGCCTTCCTCAGAAGTATCCAATTTGAAATCTGCTTTAAATAACGTATCAGCAAAGGCCACTACTGTATTGCCCTCCAATAAATCTTTGGCGCACATAATGGCATGCGCAGTTCCTAAAGCTTCTTCCTGATAGTGAATAGATCCTTTTGCCCCTACTGATTCGGCTATTTTTAATAAACTATTTTCAATTTCTTTCCCAAAGGATGATTTTATGATAAATCCGATTTTATCCACTTCGCTTCCGCAAACTTTTGCAATATCCTCCACCAATCGCTGTACTATAGGTTTTCCAGCAATGGGCACTAAGGGTTTCGGTACTGTTAATGTATGTGGGCGCATGCGTTTTCCCATGCCCGCCATTGGAATAATAATGTTCATGATTTATATATTTTAAATGCTCAACCCAAGCCCCAGCCCCCTAGCTGGTTGGCTGGGAATATTCACAGATAGGCATTAGTTTTAAATTTGAATCTATGTTAATTTTAAAATTAGTAAAATTATTGTTTCAACTAATTATTACTTCAAAAACTTCCTTCTGTCCTTTTTGCTCTCTTAAAGCCCCCGAACTACCAAAGCAATACTATTAAACAATAAACTTTGAAGCAACATAGCTTGCTATAACCCTAAAAATAACCTTAGTTATTTTTCTTTGTGTTCTCTTGTCTCTTTTGTGGTGAAAATTTGCTAACGTCAATTAATACTAACAAACATTCTTTTTTAACCACAAAAGGAACAAAACCTGCCTGCCGCAGGCAGGGAAAACAAAGGGTTTTTGCTTTAGCGAAAACTATTTAAGCATGTTTCCTTACTTTGATAGTATTGGTAAATTAAAGATTTTTGTCTATTTCCCCGTACTCCCAAATCCACCAGCACTTCTTTCAGAATCTTCCAAACTTTCCACCAACTCCCAATTAATCTGCTCATGCTTGGCAATGACCATTTGAGCAACTCTTTCACCTGACTCAATTAAAAAGGATTCATCGGATAAATTCACTAGCAATATTTTAATTTCCCCTCTGTAATCTGCATCAATTGTGCCAGGACTATTCAAAACCGTAATGCCATGCTTGAATGCCAAACCACTTCTAGGACGAATCTGTGCCTCATAACCCTCCGGTAGTTCCATGAACAAACCTGTGGGCACTAATATCCGCTCCATAGGTTTTAAAGTGATAGACTCATTCAAATGAGCTCTTAAATCCAAACCAGCTGCACTTTGCGTTTGATAAGCCGGTAATTCATGAGTTGATTTATTAATAACTTTTACTTGCATCATTTATTTTTCTTAACTCAAAAGTATCATTTTAATTTTTTGGAAAAAATCCTTTTGCGTTCATAAAAAAACATTGCAGCCGCATAAAGCAAGCTAATTATGATTCCCAAAGTATAATTCCAAATTATTGATGTTGGTTTAAAGTAAAAAAACAAAGTAATTAATGCTCCTGCCAACAATACATTTATAAATATTTTCTTTACGGGATACGGGATATAAAAATATTTTTGCCCAGCAAAATAGCAATAAACCATCATACTAAAATAAGCTAAAACTGAGGTTAAAGCCGCACCGGTATAGCCTAAAACCGGAATCAACAAAATATTCCCAAGTAAAGCCACTCCGCCACCTACTAAACTGATATAAACCCCATAATAGGTTTTATCGGTTATTTTAAACCATATACTGAGGTTGATATAAACTCCGAAGAATAATTTCCCTAACAATAAAACAGGCACCAAAAATAATGCTTCTCTGTAAGCTTCATCACTTAAAAAAATTCTTCCGATTAAATCCGCATTGAGGCTTACCCCTACCCATAATAATAAACATAGAGTCACAAAATAATAGAGCACTTTGGCAAATAGCTCAGGTGCTTCTTTATCTTCTGCTTGACTGAAAAAAAATGGTTCACCAGCATAACGGAAAGCTTGAATAGCCAAAGCCATAAAAATACTTAATTTGAAGGTGGCCACATATATGCCTAAAGCTGCTTTAGAAGTTTTACCGACATAGAAATTCTCGGGCAATAAATATTCAAAAATAACTTTATCCAATTGATCAACTGCTATTCCTGCTACGCCCATCAGCAAGATAGGAAATGCATAAACCAGCATTTTCTTGGTCTTAGCCCAATTGAATTGTAATCGGGTTAAGAAAATTTCTTTATATAAAATCACAACCATTGATATGTTAGCTAATAAATTTGCAAGAAATACATAGCCTATATCATAAGGTTTTTGAGACTCCCATTCAATGATTCCTAATTTCGCTAGAAAAGGAAAGAACATCAAAAACAATAAATTAAATAATATATTGAGGGCGATGCTACTTAACCTAGTGAAAGCAAACTTTTTGGCTTTATGAGCTAATCGAAGTTTTGCCAATGGAATAGCGACTATCGCATCCACAAAAAAGATGACTGCCAGATAACGGACAATGTATGTTTCAACAGATAATTCAAGAAATTGAATGATTTGCTCCGCGAATAAGAAGATGGCTCCACTAAAGAGAACGGAAGTAAATAATATAGCCGTAAATGCTTGTGAATAATAGCTTTCCGAATTTTCTTTAGTCGTAAAACGGAAATAAGCAGTTTCCATTCCGTAGGTATAAATAATATTTAGGAAAGCTGCATAAGCATATAATTTGCCTATACTTCCAAATTGCTCTGTGACAAAAACTGCCGTATGCAAGGGCACCAACAAATAATTCAAAACCCTGCCTAGAATACTAGGCAATCCATATAACCCGGCTTCAGATGCTAATTTTTTCAGTGGATTCATGGGTAGAGGTTGGAAGTTGGGTGTTGGAAGAAGGAAGTTGAGAGTTTAAAGTTGGAAGATAGAAGATGGAAGTAGGAAGTTGAGAGACAGAGATTAAAAATAGGGAGATGACTACCAAAACGATAATTAAACTCCCTATTTACCATATCTTTATAATTATTAATTAAAAAATTATTAATTATTAATTAAATCTACTCTCCTTTAAATTCCGCTGCTCTTTTCTCTAAAAAGGCTTTTGTACCTTCTTTGAAATCTTCGGATTTGCAACAAGCGGCAAAGCTATTGGCTTCTGTTTGATAACCATTTTCTTCGCCTGTATAATATGCATTTACGCTATCTATCACCATGCCAATGGCTAAAGGTGCTTTACTGTTGATTTTACTCAAAATAGCGTTGGCCAAAGTCATCAATTCCTCCTGATTTTCTGCTATATGGTTCACTAAACCTAAACTTTTAGCCTCTTCTGCACCTATGAAATCAGCTGTCATCATTAACTCTAATGCTTTTCCTTTACCGATTAATTGCGTTAATCTCTGCGTACCTCCATAACCTGGTATGATCCCAAGATTTACCTCTGGCTGACCAAATTTAGCATTAGGAGTTGCAATACGCATATGACAAGCCATTGCAAGCTCACAACCTCCGCCCAGAGCGAAGCCATTGACAGCCGCCAAGACAGGTTTGTGACATTTTTCTATCATTTCAAAAACTTCCTGACCGTTTTCAGAGAATTTTCTGCCATTCATTTCATTCAATTCTGATATTTCAGAAATATCAGCACCCGCCACAAAAGCTTTTTCACCAGCTCCAGTTAAAATGACAGATTTTACTTCATTATTATCATAAATATCTTGGAAAGCTTCACGCAATTCTTCTATAGTGGCGATATTTAAGGCATTTAGTTTTTCGGCTCTGTTGATGGTGATGGTTAGTACACCCTTATCATTAGCCAGTTGTAGGTTTTCAAAATCAGCCATAAATGAATTATAGTTTTATTAGTCTGCAAATATAGCGCATGCAGACCCAATCACAAAGGGCTATTTACTTTAATGATAATTTGAAGATTGGTATAATTAGATTTTAAAAGGTTTAATCGAGAGAAATCGATGGTTCAACGGAAAACATAAATGCTTAACATCCAAAAAATATGAAGTGGTCGTAAATTAGGTGTATCATGTAAGAAAAATACGCTTTTCCCTAATTGATTTTCATATACTTATAGGTGAATCCCGTATATTTGCATATATAATTTTATGATTATGAAAAAGATTTTACTCATTATTTTAATTTTCATTGTTTTATTTAACTATTTGGAAGCAGCAACATACGAAACCTGCAATTCTGGAGAAGTAGGAAATAATGCTGGGCAGACTGATGCCAGATTTTCTTTAAATGGTGGAGCATGTGATATAAATCCAAGAGATATTACTTTTGTAGCTGGGGATGAGATCATAATAACTGACGGAAATGATTTAACTATTGCATCCAATTGGCAAATTGGAGTTGATATTACTTTTAGAGTAAGATCAAATTTATATTTCAACAATGGTAAACTTGACTTAACAGAGAATTCACAGCTAATATTAGAAGAAGGTGCTAATTTAGCTTGCATTGATGATGCTGGTAATGAAACTGAATGCCCAAATAATGACCAAATAAACATAGGAGAAACAAAATTTAAAGGATCTGATATTGACGATGCTGACGATACACCTAGGCCAACAACAGTAAATAAAGATGGAGCCCTTCCTATCGAACTAAAATCTTTCATAGCCTCAAAATCAAATCAAAACATTAATTTAGATTGGGTAACCGCCAAAGAAGAAAACTTTTCTCACTTTGAAATTGAGCGTTCTGTTGACCAGAATAACTGGGAGCCAATTGGCTTTGTTCAAGGGTTAGGAGAAAGTAATTCCGATGTAAATTATAACTTTACAGACAGGAATGCTCCTTTTGGAGTCATCTATTATAGATTAAAAGCAGTGGATATTGATGCAACTTTTGAATACTCTCCTGTTGTAAAAGTAGAAGTTGGTTTTGAGGGGAAACTAGCGGTTTCGCCCAATCCAGTGAAAGATGCTTCTAAATTGAAAATACAAGTACCGAGCGAATTTAGAGAGGATTTGGCTTATGTAGGTTTATTTGACTTATCTGGTGTTAAAGTGCAGGAATTTAGAAATTTTAATACTGATGGTTCTTTACATATTAATCAGAAATTAAAATCTGGTATGTATATTTTGAAAGTGAATCATAATGGTTTGCAGGAGAATATTAGGGTCATAGTCCAATAAGAGAAGCGTATAGTATTTTTTAGATGATCCAAGCGAGACGCTTGAACCAGAATAAGCCTAGCCTAAGCCCTCTACCCCCCAAAGGAGGAATGGGCGCACAGATTAAATTTTGTATTTTAATTTGAAATTGATCTATCTTCGAATGATAATTAAGACAAAGAAAATTCATCATCATGCAACAATAGGGGAAGCCTCGCAGCAATGTGGGGCTTTTTTGTTTCAAGTATTAAGGTGTGGAAGTCTAGAGGTATTTATGTATTATAGATTCTGACTAACTCGTCCTAAATGAGTTCAAAGACCAAAAAATAAAGCACATCAATTCATGATAAAAGCTAAAATTTTATAACCCAAGAAAATATACCTATAATTTAAATAAAATCAGTTTAAATCACTAAAATAGATTTTTCAGAACGCAATACTTATAAACTTACAAATCTTATCACTTCAACACATGAGAATTAATTAAAATCAAACTCATCCGTAGAGGCTTCTGGAACTTCTTTCTCATCTTTAATCTCGACTTCTACTGTTCCTTTTTTGAACTGCGCTTCTTCTTGTTCTCTTATTCTTCTGGCTATTTCTTTATCGTATTCGGTTACTTTGAATTCAGTTCTACGGTTGGTTTCATGTTCTTCTTCCGTTTGGGCATCTTCAATGATTAACTGACTTTCACCATAACCCCTAGCCTTAATTCTGGAAGGATCAATACCCTGAGAAATAATATAAGCCACAGCAGATTCCGCCCTTCTTCTTGATAAGTCTTGGTTATATGCCGCCTCTCCTCTGGCATCCGTATGAGAACTTAACTCTATTTTAATAGGAGGATTATCTTTTAAAATCGTCACTAATTGATCCAATTCAATAGCCGCGTCTGCACGAATATTTGCGGAATCGAAATCATAATAGATATTTTCTAGCTCAAATGCTTTATCAAGAATAATCTCTTCCAATAAAATTTCTGTTTCGAACACTTTATTGGTGATTAATGAATTCAATTGGCTTTTATCCAATGTTTTCCCAACCGTAGAAAAGGTTTTTCTGGTAGTAAAATAATTATCCCTTTCTGCAATTATGAAATACTCCTCTTCTTCAGATACCCTAAAGTTGAATTTACCGTCTTGTCCAGTTAGTATTTCTCCAAGTAAAATACTGTCCTGTGAAAAAATCCTGACGCTTACTCCAGGCAGAATTACTTCTTCATCATTTGAATTATGGGTGGTGGTTACACCTTCAAGGAAATAGTTGACAATTTTAAGGTTAGGGTCTTCATTTTTGAAAGTATAAATATCATCTCTGCCCTCTCCCCCAGGTCGGTCACTTGAAAAGAATCCCCTGTCAGGTGAATACATAAAAACCGCAAAATCATCTTTATTTGAATTCATTGGTTTCCCCAAATGAGAAATTGTAATATCTCCTCCTTTTCTTTCCGCAACGAAAATATCTAATTTCCCTAAACCCGGATGCCCATTAGAAGAAAAATACAATTTACCATCTTGAGAGGTAGAGGGAAACATTTCATCTTCTGGCGTATTGATTTTATCTCCCAAGTTCCTAACATTACCCCATTGCCCTCTGCTGTTTACGGTAGCAGAATACAAATCAACGCCTCCAAATCCACCTTCTCGGGTGGAGGAAAAGTACAATGTCCTACCGTCTTCACTAAAAGCGGGTGTAGAATTCCAAGCTTCTGGATCGTTTATCCTCATTAATTCTGGCTCTGACCACTTACCATTTCTATAACGAGTAATATATAGATTAACGTCATTCAAACCTTTTCTTTTCCCAGTGTTGCCTCTAGCAAAAACCATGGTTCTTCCACGAGAATCTATAGCTACAGAACCCTCATTTGCATCAGTCCAATTTATAATTGGAGGTAATTTCTCGATTGTAGTAGTGTCTACATTAGCTCCCTTTGATTTTACTTTGTAAATGTCTGAAAAATTATCACCTGTGGCTTTATAAATTCTGCCACCTTCATCACGGGTAGAGGTAAAGTATAGCTCATCATCATGAAAAAAAGGAGCATATTCGGCAGCAGGAGTATTAATTTCATCCAGATTTTTTACCGTATAAAAGGTTTGATCTTCAAGGATTTCATCAATATTGTAAAGATTTTTCAACTGAAATTCTGCTAATCTCTTAATTTCGGGATTATTGGCATTGGGCAAATAATTCTCCAGTACCTCTTTGGCTTCTTTATAGGACGAATTTGATTTTAATGCCAGTGCATAATTATAAAATACTTCATCTTCTCTATAGCCTGAATCAATGGCGGCTTCATAGAATGGGGCTGAAATTTCCAATCTGTTGGACAACCTGTAGGATTCGGCTGTTTTAAATAATGCTTGTGCTGCATTATCATTTTTCTTTACTGCCTGTTTATATAAATTAATAGCAGAATTAAATTCTCCTTTCTCAAATTTCTTCTCTGCTTTTTTATAAACAGAACATGCATTCAAAAATAAGAAAGTTATAAAAATTAATATTTGAGCAGTATTCTTCAAAAATTGATCCCTCGGTTTTTAAATTAAACGAAAAAGTTGCAAAAATTATACTTTTGCTTTCAAAAATCTAGCCATCCAGCTATCCCCCACTGGAATCAACCAACTTGATTCGAAATCTCCTTTATTGCTTACCATATTGTTAAAGGTTAATAAGTCAGGAGTAATCTCTTCTGCCTCTATCTTTGATTTAATAGAAGGCAGGTTTTCTAAAAATACCTGATTATCCTTTAGAAAAGCTATTTTACTTTTATCAAGCAAATTTAGCTTTAATTCGTTTTCCAAAGCCTTAATAAAATGAACTGATTTATCTATAGAGCAACCTGTAGCCGGTGCTTGAGTTTCATCTACTGCCAACACTATAAACTGATTATACTTAACCTCAATAGATGCATTTAGTGCTTTATTATGAGCAGTCCAGGATTTAACAAATTCTATCCCATTATCAAGTATAAACTTCTTTTCATCATCACTAAAAGCTCTATCTGCTTGATAAACCCACAGTCTTGAACTTTTATCTAAATCATCAAAATTAGTGTACATATATAAATTATTTTAAATTATTTAAAGCTTATGCCTTTACGAAATTATGGTGACTTTAAACCAAATATAAATTTCACAAATTAACGATTGTTAAAGTTAATAAGTTCGAGGGAATTAATTGGATAAGAGAAACAGAGTTTATAAAACATATTTGATTTAACCTTATTATGCCTGGTTTGGATTTAGTTTACAAGAATTTTGCACTTACCAAACCTTAACAGATTATATCACCATTAAATCCTTAATCTCGATCGGTGTGCCACCGACCGAGGATAAGGACCATGGTTAGTGGCAGACCAACCATTTCAGCTTTTAACATTACATGGATTATAACTCTTTGACTATAAAGTTCATCAAGTTAGCATTCCGCCATCTACCTGAATGACTTGACCGGTAATATAAGCAGACATATCCGATCCCAAGAAAACACATAAATCTGCAACATCTTCAGGTCTTCCGCCCCTTTTCAACGGAATGGCATCTCTCCATCCTTGAACTGTTTTTTCATCCAAGGCATCCGTCATTTCCGTTTCGATAAAGCCGGGAGCAATGGCATTTGAACGGATATTTCTTGACCCTAATTCTAAAGCAACAGATTTAGTGAAACCAATAATTCCTGCTTTGGAAGCAGCATAATTGGCTTGCCCAGGATTTCCTTTGATCCCAACAACAGAGGTCATATTGATAATGGAACCGCTTTTTTGCTTCATAAAAGTTCTATTGGCGGCTTTTACGGTATTGAAGCAAGATTTTAAATTAATATTGATGACATCATCCCACATTTCTTCTGTCATGCGCATCAAAAGATTATCTTTAGTAATCCCAGCATTATTAACCAATATATCTAGGCTTCCAAAATCTGAAACAACACTGGCAATCAGTTCTTCCGCTGCCTTAAAATCAGAAGCATCCGAACGATAGCCTTTTACTTTTACACCATAAGCATCTGCTAATTCTTTTTCTAAAGCCTGCCCTTTTTCAACACTCGATAAAAAAGTAAAAGCTACATTAGCACCTTGCTCAGCATATTTTTCAGCAATTGATTTACCTATTCCTTTTGAAGCACCTGTAATCAGTGCAGTTTTTCCTTCTAATAGTTTTGTCATAATCGGTTTGTAGTTGATTGTAAAAAGCCTAAAATTACAAGGAATAAGCTAATTAAGAAAATGAAAGATGAAATAGAGGGAAAAAGTATGATTGAAAGATATGAGTGGCTACTATTTGGTGGACTCCTATTGCTTGCATTAGGCATTCATATTTACAGTACTTTTGGTGGTTTAATCTGGACATCAGACTCCTTTCATTATTGGGCCGCCTCTCGAAGTTTTCAGATAGAAAGAATATTTATTGCATGGGATGGTGGAACATATACCTTTTGGCCTCCTCTTTTTCCTATTATTTTGAGTCTCTTTAATGAAACAGCCAATTATATTTTCCACATAATTTGCTTTATATCTTCTTTATTATTCATCTATTTATTTTTTAAACAGCTATATGAAAAAAATATAGCCTTATTAAGTTTAGGGATTTTCACCTTTAGTGTATATCCATATTTAATGAGTAGTTTCTTATGGTCAGAAACGATTTTCACTTTCTTACTATTTTCAGGATTATACTATTATCAAAATTGGCTTCAATACAAGCAGAAAAATTACAGTTTAATTCTATCTTCAATTCTACTTGCTTTAATGTGTTTACAAAGAAATGCTGGCGTATTTATAATAGTTGGCCTTTCAGTGTATTGTCTTATTATTTCTATAAAGGAAAAGAACTGGAAATTTTTGACTAAAATGGCTTTGGTTCATATACTGATAGTTGCCCCAAGTATTTTTTGGAATATAAACCAAAAAATCCAATTCCCTGAAGAATTTAATTTCTCTGATAGACCATTTGCAGTAGATTTTTTTATAAATCTTAAAACACTTTCGATTGAATTCTTAAGTTTTTTTATTCCATTAAAAGGAGAAGTATTTCCCTTAATAGCAGTAATATTATTCCTGCTTCTAACAACAATTTTTTTAATTCAAAAAACTAAAACACTTCCGTTAGCCATTTTTATGGGTTATATAATTTTATTTTTAACCATGCCAAAATTTGAACTAGGTGAAACAGGAAGATTTTTAGCCCCGATTTTTCCGATCATAATTTTACAATTGACACTACTATCCAAAGAAGCTTTGTCTAAATTTAATTCCCGAAAAATCAAAGTAATGATTTCAATAGTATTGGTTTCAATATTATTGTATAATATAGCCAGAACTGCCAAAAATGTAAGTCAATGGAATTATAGAAGTATTCATCATCCTAAGTCAGCTAAAATTTTTTTCTAGCCCCTTTTCCATTAAATTTGTCTGCAAATAAAAAAGAATCCAAAAATTAATTTATAAATATTATGGCATCAAAATATGATATTATAGTAGTGGGCTCGGGTCCCGGTGGTTATGTAGCGGCAATACGTGCTTCCCAATTAGGCAAAAAAGTGGCTATAGTGGAGAAAGAAAGTTTAGGCGGTATTTGCTTGAACTGGGGATGTATTCCAACAAAAGCATTATTGAAAAGTGCCAATGTTTTTGAATATATCAGCCATGCTGAAGATTACGGAATAACTGTAAAAGATGCGAAAGCTGATTTTTCTGGCATGATCAAAAGAAGCCGTGGCGTTGCTGATGGCATGAGTAAAGGCGTGCAGTTCTTGATGAAAAAGAACAAGATTGATGTAATAATGGGCTACGGAAAACTGAAATCAGGCAAAAAGGTTGAAGTAGAAGCTGACGGAAAGAAATCCGAATATTCAGCTGACAGCATCATTATAGCAACTGGTGGAAGAGCCAAAGAATTACCAAATCTTCCGATTGATGGCAAAAAAATTATTGAATATAGAAAAGCCATGAGCTTAGAAAAACAACCAAAGAAAATGGTGGTTGTAGGATCTGGTGCGATTGGTGTTGAATTTGCTTATTTCTATAATTCAATTGGCACAGAAGTGACCATAGTAGAATTTATGGATAGAATTGTGCCAGTTGAAGACGAGGAAGTGTCAAAAGCATTAGCTAAGACCTACAAAAAAGCTGGTATCAATATCATGACCAGCTCTGAAGTAACTTCAGTGGACACCAAAGGAAGCGGCTGCAAAGTGACTGTCAAGACTAAAAAAGGTGAAGAAAAACTAGACTGTGATGTGGTACTTTCAGCAGTAGGGGTTAGCACTAACTTAGAAGGAATTGGTCTGGAAGATATTGGCGTTTCTACTGATAAAGGAAAAGTATTAGTTGATGATTATTATAAAACCAATGTGGATGGTGTTTATGCTATTGGTGATATCGTTCACGGTCCTGCATTGGCTCACGTAGCTTCCGCAGAAGGAATTATTTGTGTAGAGAAAATTGCTGGTGAAAACCCTGAGCCATTGGATTACAAAAACATCCCAGGTTGTACGTATTGCAGCCCTGAAATTGCATCAGTAGGATATACTGAAAAGCAAGCGAAAGAAGCAGGATATGACCTAAAAGTAGGTAAATTCCCTTTCTCAGCTTCAGGAAAAGCAAGTGCCGCAGGCGCCAAAGATGGTTTTGTGAAATTGGTTTTTGATGCAAAATACGGTGAATTATTAGGAGCCCACATGATCGGAGCCAATGTTACCGAAATGATTGCGGAAATTGTAGCGGTTAGAAAATTAGAAACTACAGGACATGAATTGATTAAAACAGTTCATCCTCACCCAACCATGAGTGAAGCTGTGATGGAAGCTGCAGCAGCTGCTTATGATGAAGTGATTCATATATAATAGCACGAGCTAGGAAGCTTGCTCTTGCCTTATGGTTTCCGGTCGGTGTGCCACCGACCGAGGCAGAATCCATGGTTGGTGGCACATCAACCATTTGAATCTATTTTTAAAACCTGACAGTTTTAATACTTCAGCATTATCAAAACAAAAAGCTGTCAAGCAGATTTAATTAATTGAATTTGCATGACAGCTTTTTTTATTGGCGGAATATCATTTATTTTAGCGAATACAATTTTAAAACTATAGCACCTAAAGTTAAAATATCAGAAGAAGTTCTCATTAAGGAACTGAAAGCACAAAAATCAAGTGCTTTTGAATATCTGTATGATAATTATAGTGGAGCTATTTATGGTGTTATTATCAGAATTGTAAAATCCGAGGAAGTTGCACAAGAATTATTGCATGATGTATTCATGAAAGCATGGAAAAACATTAATGCTTATAGTGCTGAAAAAGGACGACTATACACTTGGCTAGTGAATATCAGTCGAAATGCTTCCATTGACAAACTTCGATCCAAAGAAATAAAGAATAAAGGTAAAACCGATTCAGTCTCAGATAACGTACATAACATTGACAATGCAAATTCAACAGAGCAGTCAATTGATAGCATAGGATTAGAAAAAGTATTAGATAAGCTTTCTGACGAACTTCGATTTGTAATTGATCAAATGTATTTTAAAGGCTATACGCAAACTGAAATTTCTGAGGAATTTGATATCCCACTAGGGACAGTCAAAACTAGGGCTAGGACAGCTATGCGTACATTAAGAGAATTATTATTGTGAGTAAGATTGAAGCATACATATCGTCCGGAGTAATCGAAGCTTTCGTTTTGGGGCAGCTCAATGAAGCTGAAACAAAAGAATTGCTTCAGTATGCAGAAGAGCATGAGGAAGTAAGAAAAGCCCTAGATGAGGCTGAGGAAACCTTATTTGCATTAGGTCAAAAGGGAAGTATTGCACCACCTGCAAAATCTAAAAATGCACTTTTTGCTGATTTGGGATTAGAAATGGAATCAGAAAAAGCTGATTCTGAAGAAAAACTTGTTCAAGAAAAAATCAAAAAGGAAACTAAATCCTTTTCTATTTATCCCTACCTATCCGTTGCTGCAAGTATTGTAGCCGTTATTGGAATAGCCTTTAGTGTTTATTATTATAACCAATGGCAGGCTACTGAAGCTAGATTATCCAATATCATTGCGCAAAACCAAACAATGGCTCAGCAATATAATGTGGTGAAAAACCAGATGGATCAATATGCCGAAAATATTGAAATCCTCAGACAACCAGGAATAGAAACAGTACCCATGAAAGGATTGGATATTGCCCCTGAAGCTCAAGCATTTGTGCATTGGAACAAAAAAACAAATGAGGTTTACTTAAATGCCAAGAAAATGCCTGCCAATGAAATGGATAATCAATATCAATTGTGGGCCATAGTGGACGGTAATCCAGTTGATATGGGCGTATTTGATGTGGCTGGAGATATGACGCGCTTGCTCAAAATGAAAACCACAGGAAAAGCTTCTGCATTTGCTGTTACGTTAGAGCCAAGAGGCGGCAGCGAAAATCCTACCATGGAGAAGATGTATGTGATTGGTCAGATTTAATTACGAATATGGGAATTAGGAATTACGAATTAGTAGTCTCATCAGAAAGTATCATTCATTCTAAATTCTCATGATTTATCAGTCTTTTTTCCAATTATTAAATTAGAAAAGGTTAATCAGTAACTACAATAGCATTCCAAAATTGAAATGTCGTAATTCGTAATTACTTTTTACTGGCATAAAAAAACTTTACAATATTCCCCGTTTGGGTGTTTTCACCTAAACTTTTGCATTGCCTCTGAAATCTCACAGAAAATTGAAGGTGAAAACACCTTCAAGAGGGAGTAGTTGGATGAGACGTGGTGAGGGATTAAACTTTGTATAATAGTGGCTGAGTAAATACAAATCTTTTTTATTTATCAATTGAGCAAAGGTAAATTGAAAAAAAGGCAACTTTACAAGAATTGGAATGCCCTAATTATTAATTATTAATTCGTAATTACCAATTACTTCTTGCTGGCATTAAAAAGCTTTTGCTTTTCATCTTTGCTAAGGCTTTCATAACCCTTTTCGGAAATTTTATCCAAGATCCTATCTATTTCTTCTTGCTCTATGGTGGATGAACTGGAAGAGGAAGATTTAGCACTGCTTTTACTGGCTCCAGCTGTCTGTTTCTTTTTGTAGGTGACTTTAATCTTAGGCTTTGATTTGAATAAACTTTGGATAAAACCTAGAGTTCTTTGAATCCATAAACCGAAGTCAGTACCTGCCTGTAATCCTCTAACATATAAAAAACCAATTCCTGCACCGCCAAGGTGGGCTATATTTCCACCGGCATTCGGTCCCGCAGAACCTAACAAGGAAACTATTATATAGACCGCTACCAAATACTTGATTTTGACTGGCCCTATGAAAATTAAATGGAACCTATGATCGGGAAGCAAGGTGGCAGATGCCGTGGCTACCGCAAAAACCGCAGCTGAAGCTCCTACCATACCGTTTGTACCTCTTTCGGCTAAGAAAGGAATTAAATTATAGGCTAATATAAATAAGACTGCTCCTGCTAATGCTCCTAAAACATATAAATTAACCAATTTGGCACTACCTAAATATTGGGAAATCAGCATACCAAACCAGTACAACACCAACATATTCATTAAAATATGAAAGAATCCAGCATGAGAAAAAGCATAGGTAATAATTGTCCAAGGCCTATAAATAAATCTTCCCAAATCTGGAGGAATAGTGAATTGAGCATCCACAATTGCATAAAGCCCTTCAACCCCAGAAAATGCTCCAATCACTTTTAACAAACCCAATCCCACAAAAACAACCGCATTGATAATGATCAATTGGTTTAAGGCATTATTAGGCCTCTTAAAATTTTGCTTTAACTCATCGAAAAATCCTGCCATCTTCTTTAATAAAATCTTGTATTATTCTTCTGCCAAATTTTTAACAGAATAAATGCAATCAGCATTCCTCCTAGGTGGGCATAATGCGCCACATTATCTCCCGGAACATTCTGTATGCCTGCATATAACTCATATAATCCGTAGAAGGTTACAAGGTATTTGGCTTTGATAGGAATAGGTGGAAATAGTAAAAACAATTCCGTGTTGGGAAACAGAAATCCAAATGCAAATAGGATACCGAAAACTGCACCTGAAGCTCCAATTAATGGAACATTACCTTGAAATCTAACTACCTCTTGTACCCTTTGAATACTGGCATCAATGTATTCTTGCTTACCCTGATTCTCCCCATAAGCATCAATGAAATCATACCATTGCTTATAAGCATAATTGGCATTTTCTTGAATGAATGAGACAAAACCTTCATAGTTCGGATTTTCAATATATTGTTCTGCCGCACTTTCTAGTTGTTGCATTTCAATGAAATTCACTACACCATACAGAATTCCGGCACCAACACCTGTCACCATATAAAAAATGAAAAACCTTTTAGAGCCCCAAAATCGCTCCAACATCGGACCAAAAATGAATAAGGCAAACATATTCCCTAGTAAATGTCCAAATCCAGAATGCAAAAACATATAGGTAATGAACTGAAATGGCTTAAATGATTCCGCAAAAATATAGCGCAAACCAAATATTTGAGCCAATTCTAAATTCATAAATGAAGGAATCAGTAATAAGGCAATATTTATGAGCAAAAGGTTTTTTACAACCGGAGTAAGTCTAGCGAACATATATTTTTTTTAAGTATTTATTCTATTTAATTAAAGAAGCTTGCAATTTTATCAAGGTCAAAAATAATAAAAGTTGAATTACCGGAAGGTGCATAATTGGGGTTTTGACAAGCAAATAACTTATCAATCAATGCATTCATCTCCTCTGAATTCAATTTATGCCCTGCTCTTATGGCAGACCTCTTGGCCAAAGAACGGGCAATATTTTCATTTTTTGATACACTCAGCACGTTTTTATTATGCTTGAACTGGTCAATCAAGCCTTCAAATACTGATTTTACTGAGGTATCTGTCAATTCTGTTGGTGCCCCATTGATCACTACAGTGTCTTTCCCAAAAGATGAAATTACGAATCCCAAAGCTTTTAGTTCTTCCTCCATATCCATCACCAAGGCATAATCTGGTGCCGATAATTGCACTTGCTCGGGAAAAAGAAATTGCTGAGAGCTCCCATCACTATTTTGTAAATGTCGGTTGAATTTCTCAAATAATATCCGCTCATGGGCCGCTTGCTGATCCACCAACATCAAACCTGATTTCACCTGAGTGGCTATATATTTTTGATGGATTTGGAATATACTTGATTTGGCTTCTGCCCATTCATTCTTGTTTGGCTTGGTCTCACTTTCATCATTGATGGCGCTTCCAAAAGTCATTGATTGCTGACTTTCATCCATAAAATCATCCTTCTCTTCTTCCTTGGTGATTTTTTCACTTAATTCCTGAAAATTGGATAAAATTTTATCCCACTCTCCATCATTATCTTTGGGTTGTTTGAACTTTTGATAATTGGCAGCCTTAGTCGAGAATTCGTCAACCCTATTTCTTCTGGGGGCATTAAAGCTAAAATTCACATCACTGTCAAAATCCAAAGCAGGTGCGACATTATGCGCCCCCAATGCTTGTCGAATAGTGGCGGCCAAAATTCCATAAACCATTCTTTCATCATCAAACTTGATTTCGGTTTTGGTTGGATGAACATTGACATCTATCCTTTTGGGATCGATTTCTAAACACAAAACATAGAATGGATGTGCTTCCTTAGCTAATAAGCCTTCAAAGCCATTTACCACGGCATGATGTAAATAACCACTTTTAATGTAGCGGTTATTCACAAAGAAAAATTGCTCTCCTCTTGTTTTCTTTGCAAATTCAGGCTTTCCGATGTAACCATAAATTTTTAATTGGTCAGTGGTTTCCTCACAAGCGACCAATTGCTCTTGATAATTCTTTCCAAACAAGCCTACAATCCGTTGGCTCAATTTACCAGCATTTAATTGGTAAACATCCATATCATTTTGGTGCAGACTAAATGCAACTTGTGGATTTGCCAGTGCAACGCGATGAAATTCATCAATTATATGACGCATTTCCACTGGATTCGATTTCAGGAAATTTCTTCTGGCAGGAACATTATAAAATAGGTTCTTGATCGAGATGGTCGTGCCACCGGTATGAGCCGTATGGGATTGATTTTTGACTTCTGAAGCTTCTACTTGAAGCAAAACACTTAATTCAGCCTCTGGAGTTTTAGTTTTGAGTTCCACTTGGGAAACTGCGGCAATTGATGCCATGGCTTCGCCTCTAAAACCCATTGTTTTTAATGCAAACAAATCATCAGATTTCCTGATTTTGGAGGTTGCATGTCTTTCAAAACACATTCTGGCATCTGTTTCCGACATGCCAATTCCATCATCAATTACTTGAATAAGTTGTTTCCCAGCATCTTTCACCACCAGTTTAATTTTAGTGCTTCCAGCATCAATGGAATTTTCCAATAATTCCTTCACTACAGAAGCAGGTCTTTGCACTACCTCTCCAGCGGCAATTTGGTTAGCGATTGCATCAGGCAACAACTGTATTATATCGGACATTTATTATAATCTATAGATTCAAGATTTAAACTTACCCTACTTTTCAGGTTTAAATTTTCTACCAAGCCATCAGGTTTATTTATTTATCCATCTCAAATTCCGGTCGGTGTGCCACCGACCGGAGTGGAAACCATGGTTGGTGTCACACCGACCATCATTTACCCTTAACTGTCAGGTTTCATCTCCATCATTTAATTGAATAGTAGGACAAATGAATATTAATTATTTGAACTTGAATTAATTGCATGAACAAGTCATTTCCTTTTCCTTAAAAAAATATATAAAGGAACCAGTAGCAATAAAGCGAAATAGACATTGGCACCGTACATCAAGTATCCTCCAATTGATAAACCAACCATGATGATCATTAAAAATTGGAATAAATCTGCAGATCGATTGGAGACCCTTTTAGCTTTATATGCTTCTCGGATGCTTTCAGCTTTAACGCCATTTCTTTCATTTTTTAGTTCTTGCCTTATTCTATGAGTTCTTTTTTCCAGGTCTTCTTTAATAGGATCATAATATCGGGGTTGTATTTCAAACCTTTGATACTTTGGAAGTCTAAATATGGACGGAAATTTCATGTGTATATTGTTTTATTTTTAAATGTCACAACTTGTCCCGTATTTATCGGGATGGAATTCGCATTAAATATCCATCTGGTGGTTCATATAATTTCACCCTCGAATATTTAAGCTCACTTCATAATCAGTTATTTAAAATTGATGAATAAAAGAACGAAGCTATCGTTATGTAAGTTTAAATTGCAAACTGTTAATATGATTTCAATTAATTTCAACAAATTAGCAAATAATTAACAATCTGGTGGAATTCATCTTTCCAAGAAACAAACTTAATGTTAATTTAGCTTTTATCATAAATTCAAAACTGCCACATGTTTAAAAAAGTTTTTATCCTATCATTTATTACTCAATTAATTATATCAAGCTCCCTTTTAGCTCAAGAAAAACCATTTCCAAATTGGGTGGATAATACTTATGAAAAAATGAGTTTGGATGAAAAAATCGGTCAACTTTTTATGGTGGCAGCATATTCCAATAAGGATGAGCAACATATCAAAAATCTCGAGATTCTAATTGAAAATCATCACATAGGAGGTTTAATATTTTTTCAAGGTGGTCCTGGAAGGGAAGTAAACATTACCAATAGGCTACAAGCAAAATCAAAAATACCATTATGGATTGGAATGGATGCTGAATGGGGTTTGGGCATGCGGTTGGACAGCACCATGAATTTCCCTAAACAAATGACCTTGGGAGCTATTCAGAATAATGATCTAATTTATGATATGGGTGCTGAAATTGCTCGTCAGGCTAAATTAATTGGGGTTCATGTAAATTTCGCACCAGTTGTGGATGTCAATAATAATATAAAAAATCCTGTCATAGGTTATCGTTCTTTTGGGGAAGATAAAGAAAATGTAGCACAGAAAGGAGTCGCCTACATGAAGGGTATGCAAGATAATGGGCTTTTAGCTAATGCAAAACATTTCCCTGGACATGGAGATACGGATACGGACTCGCACCTCACTTTGCCGGTAATCAAGCACGATACGGCCAGACTTAATGAAATAGAGCTTTATCCTTTCAAAAAATTAATTGAAAACCAAGTCAATAGTATGATGGTAGCCCATTTGCACATTCCTGCTTATGATAATACTCCCAACAAAGCCACTACCCTATCCAAGAATGTAGTGACCGATCTTTTGAAAGAGAAACTGGGCTTTGAAGGACTCATTTTTACCGATGCCTTAAATATGAAAGGCGTGAGTGATTTTTATGCCCCTGGAGAAACTGATTTATTAGCCTTCAAAGCTGGAAATGACGTTTTGCTCTTCCCAATGAATGTCCCAAATGCAGTCAAAATGATTAAAAATGCATTAAAGCAAAAAGATTTGTCTGAAGAAAGATTGGAGGAAAGCGTCAAGAAAATCCTTCATGCTAAGTATAAATTGGGTTTACATAATGGATTCAAAAAATTGTCGAATGAAAATATATATGACAAACTGCATACATCCGATGCGAAAAATCATAACGAAAAACTTTATGCAGAGGCGGCCACATTAGTGAAAAATGAGAAAAATTTTCTTCCTATTCATATTTTAGACACTACCAATTTCGCTTCACTGTCTTTGAGAGGTGATAAAAACAGTGTCTTCCAGCAATTCTTAAATAAATATGCGGATTTCACGCACTACAATTTAGCAAAAGACAACCTTGATCTGGGTGATTACAGTCAGTTGATGGATCAGTTAAGCCAATATGAAACAGTGGTAGTCGGTTTGCATGGAATGAATAATACTGCCTCAAAAAGATTTGGATTAAAATCCGAGGATATACTTTTCCTTCAAAATCTATCAGAGCAAACCCATGTAGTTTTAACTGTTTTCGGAAATGCTTACAGTTTAAAATATTTGCATTCATTTCCACATGTCTTGATGATGTACGAAGATAATAATATCACTCAAAAGCTGGCTCCTCAGATGCTTTTTGGGGCAAAACCCATTAAAGGAAAACTACCTGTTTCTGTTGCTCCTAATATGACCGCTGGAACCGGAATCAATACTAAACCACTTAATAGGTTTGGCTACAGCAATCCTTTCGATGTAGGAATGGATCCGAAAATATTGGCTGAAATTGATGCCATAGCTCAAGAAGCTATTGAAACAGAAGCCACACCAGGATGTCAAATATTAGTGGCAAAGGATGGACAGATTGTATATGAAAAAAACTTTGGTTATCAAACCTATCATAAATATTCGAAAGTAGATGATGAAACTATCTATGATTTAGCCTCCATTACCAAAGTAGCAGCCACGCTTCAAAGTATTATGTTTTTGTATGATAGGGGCATTATTGATTTGGATAAAAAAATAGTCAATTATTTGCCCGAACTCAAAAAAAGCAATAAACAGAATATGACCTTGCGTAACATTTTAACCCATCAGGCAGGCTTAATTCCTTATGTTCCTTTCTGGAGGCAAACGCATGATATGTTTGGACTTAAAACACCTTTATACCAAAATCACGAAGCCTCACTTTATCCCAATCAATTAGCCTCTGGGCTCTATGGTCACCAAGTCTTGGGCGATTCCATCTGGCAATGGGTGATTGATTCTGAGTTACTTGAAAAACCAAGATGGCAAAAGAATTATGATTATAGATATTCAGACATGGGCTATTATATCATGCAGAAAATAAGCGAACGCATGATGAATATGAGTTATGAAGAATTTTTGAGCGAGAATTTTTATAAGCCAATGGGCATGAGCACCATGGGTTTTCTCCCACTTTGCCGATTTCCGGAAACACAAATCGCTCCTACTGAAAATGATTTAGTTTTCAGGAATGATTTGATAAAAGGCTGGGTTCATGACCAAGGTGCAGCTATGGTGGGCGGAGTGGCAGGACATGCAGGACTTTTCAGCAACGCAAAAGATTTGGCCATTTTAATGCAAATGAATCTATGGGATGGTACCTATGGTGGTGTTAGATATTTCAGTAAAGGAACTGTACCATATTTTACCAGAAAGCAATTCGATGAAAACAGAAGAGGTTTAGGCTGGGATAAACCGGTAGAGGAAGAAGGGCCTTCCCCAACTTCTCATTATGCCTCTCCCCTAACCTTTGGGCATACTGGATTTACGGGCACCGCAGCTTGGGCGGACCCTGAATTTGGATTAGTTTACATATTTTTGTCCAATAGGGTTTATCCTGATGCCAATAACAGGAAATTAATCACTTCCAATATTAGAACCAGAATTATGGATATAATCTATCAATCTATTTTTGAATATGAATCTCAACAAAAGGATTATGTAAATTAAATCAGTTGGTCAAAAAGTATTTTAAACATATTCACATAGGCTTACGTTTTTAGATTTCAGTTTACAATTACATAAAATTTAATATCAATTAAATGAATATAGGAATAGTTTGTTATCCTACTTTTGGTGGAAGTGGAGTTGTAGCAACAGAACTAGGGAAAGCACTTGCTAAAAATGGACATAATGTTCATTTTATCACCTATTCACAGCCTACCCGTTTAGATTTTTTTAATGAAAATTTATTCTACCATGAGGTGGATATCCGAACATATCCGCTGTTCCAATATCCTCCGTATGAATTGGCACTAGCCAGTAAAATGGTGGATGTAGCCCAGCACGAGAAATTGGATTTATTGCATGTACATTATGCTATTCCTCATGCTTCTGCCGCTTATATGGCAAAGCAAATATTAAAGGAAAAAAACATTAATATTCCTGTGGTGACCACACTACATGGAACTGATATTACTTTGGTAGGAAAAGATCCTTCCTATGAACCAGTCGTAACTTTCAGCATCAATAAATCTGATGGGGTCACGGCCGTATCGGAAGATTTGAAAAAAGACACTTTAGATCATTTTGATATATACCAACATATAGAAGTTATTCCCAATTTCATTGATTTAGGAAGATTTAAAAGGCAGAAAAAAGACCATTTCAAAACTGCCATTTGCCCAAATGGTGAAAAATTGATGGTACATACCTCCAATTTTCGCAAAGTGAAAAGAGTGGAAGATGTAATTTATGTTTTTAATAATGTCAGAAA
Organism: Marivirga sp.; assembly: GCF_051117495.1. NCBI lineage: Bacteria > Pseudomonadati > Bacteroidota > Cytophagia > Cytophagales > Marivirgaceae > Marivirga > Marivirga sp. The sequence continues at coordinate 113,927 of NZ_JBNPEF010000004.1, forward strand.
AATAATTCCTGCCAAGTTGCTACTTGTGGGCGATGGTCCTGAAAGAATAAAAATGGAAAAATTATGCAGGGAATTAGGTACCTGTGAGGACATACGCTTTTTGGGGAAATTAGAGGCTGTAGAGGAAGTATTATCCGTAAGCGATTTGTTTCTGATGCCGTCCGAGAAAGAAAGCTTCGGTTTGGCTGCACTAGAGGCTATGTCATGTGAAGTGCCTGTGATTTCCTCCAATGCTGGCGGTATTCCAGAATTAAATATAGATGGCGTTACCGGGTTCACTTGTAATGTTGGAGATGTAAAAGATATGACAGAAAAATCCCTCCATATATTGGCTGATGAAAATTTAGATAAATTCAAAAAGAACGCCCTAGATCGAGCAAAAAAGTTCGATATCACTAATATATTGCCGCTATATGAAAACTTTTATTACAAAATATTAAAGAAAGAGGTGGCTGAAAGGTCATCATAAGCTTTTCTACAGAACAATCTACATACTTAGTCGTTGAAATCACATAGTTAATCGAAGAGCAACTTTTTAAAATGTCACTTTTATTAGTTATGGAATTAACACACAACAAAAAAATCAAGAGTACAGGAACAAAAAATTTATTTGAAAATCCTCTACTTGAAAAATTGACAAGAAGTCATTTTTCTCTGCCATTATGTATTTTAGCTGTAATTTCGATCTATCTTGCTTACTTAGCTATGGGCAAATTCGATATCAAAATTAGTATTTTCAGTATTTTATTTATATCCGGATTCTTTAGCTGGACCTTGGGCGAATATTTTATTCATCGATTTGTTTTTCACATGGATGATGATAAAAAATGGAAAAGATGGATTACCTACACTTTTCATGGAATTCATCATGAATACCCAAAAGATAAAGACAGAATAGTGATGCCACCAGCAGGTGCAATTTTAATAAGCAGCATTATATTTGCTGCGTTTTGGTTAATCATGCAAAATTATGCATTTGCATTCGTACCAGGATTTCTAATAGGATACCTTGTTTATGCATTTATTCATTATGCCATTCACGCCTATCAACCCCCAAAAAATTTCCTGAAATGGCTGTGGATATACCATAGTATTCATCATTACAAGCATCCTGACAAATATTTTGGAGTATCTTCTCCGATTTGGGATTATGTATTTAATACCGTCCCAAAAAAGAATAAATAATGGCATCAGTAAGTATTTTAGGTTGTGGTTGGTTAGGATTTCCTCTTGCAGGAAAATTGATTGCAGAAGGTTTTAAAGTAAAAGGAAGTTCAACCACCCTTTCAAAATTAGAAGACATACAGAAAGCCGGAATAGAACCATATCATATTCAACTTCCTAATAATGATTTCAAAACTGATTTTCTTGATTCGGAATATTTAATTATCAACATCCCTCCTAGAACATCTAAAGAAGGAGTGAATCACCATATTGAATGCATAAAATCAATCATAAATTATATCCCTGAAAATCAAAAGGTAATTTATGTAAGCGCTACTTCTGTTTATCCAAAAGTTGATCAACCGATAGATGAAGATCATCAACTGGATTATCAATCAGACAGGGCTAAAGCACTTATTCAGGCTGAAGACTTATTATTTAAAAACTTTAAAGAAAAATTGACTATTGTTCGTTTTGGCGGGCTTTTGGGCTATGACAGGATTCCAGGGAAATATTATGCAAACAAAAAATTGGCTCAACATCAACAAAAGGTAAATTACATTCACAGAGATGATGCAGTTGGTTTATTAACGGCAATATTAAAGCAAAATAAATGGGGATTCATTCTAAACGGAGTTGCCCCCAATCATCCTAGCAAAAAAGAAGTCTTCCACCAGAATGCCAAAGATTTTAACTTCCCTTACCCTATTTTTGAAAACGCAACTCAAGTTCTTACCAATAGAATTATTAAAAGTAGCAAAATTGAACATATTTTAGATTATTCATTCATTTACCCTGACCCAATACATTTTTTTTATACTAATTGAAGAAATGCCTTTTTAAAGATTTTAATATTTACTATCATTCGGAAGTTTTACAAAATTATGTGTACGCTAACATATTTACCGCTTTCTGAAGATCAATATATTTTGACCACCAACCGAGATGAAAGTCCGGACAGAGGTCTTTCACTTTTTCCATCATACCATCATGTGGAAGGAAAGAATATTGTATTCCCTAAAGACCCAAAAGCTGGTGGTACTTGGGTTGCTACTTCTGACAACGGAATAAGCGTGTGTTTGCTCAATGGCGCCAATAAACCGCATGAGTTCAAGCCTCCTTACAGAATGAGCAGAGGTTTGGTGGTGATGGAAGCAATTGAATGTATAAAACCTGATGAATTCTTTAAAAATTACGATTTTACTGATATAGAGCCATTTACAATGGTTGTCCTTTTTCATGATCCGCAATTAAGGATACTTGAATTCAAATGGGATGGTGAAAATACTTTTTTAGAAGAAAAAGATCCTAAAAGCCCTCATTTATGGGCATCGGCTCAGCTTTACACTAAAGAGGCTATAGAGAATAGAAATAAATGGTTTCAGAAATGGTTGAGAGAAAATAAAGATTTTTCCATTGAGGCGATCAGGGAATTTCACAGTAATGCCGGAAATGGGGACTTGCAAAACGATATGATAATGGATCGAGGTATAGTGAAAACGGTAAGCATTACCAGTATTTGTTCACTAAAAGGCATAATCAATATGGTAAATCATAATTTATTAGAAAACCACATCCAAGAAATTAGTTTGTCTCAGCATGTGAACCAGGAATTCTCACACCACATATTGTGATTTTTCATTTTACATCCAAGCCTTTTCTTCTGAAAACCATAAATTTAATCAAATAATAGTAACATTCATCTTCTTAAATTAGTTAAGAAATGATATGTTAGGATACAGGTTTACAAAATATTTAGCCCACAAAGATTTATCCGATACCACCTTTGACCAATTGTTCAATGTATTCAATGAACTATTGATTATAACAGGAGGAGATGTTAGCGAAGCACTCAATTGGTTAACCAATATTGATAAGCAATACAACATCACGGACGGAAATTATGGAATGGGCGATTTTATAGAAGATTTAAAAAATAAGGGATTTATTTCAGACAAAACCCCGGACGGCTCATTTGAAATTACTGCCAAAACTGAACAAAATATTAGAAAAAGTGCGCTAGAAGAAATCTTCGGTAAACTCAAAAAATCAGGAAAGGGAGAACACAAAACGAATTTTACAGGATTGGGTGAAGAACCCGGCACCGATAAAAGAAATTATGAATTTGGTGATTTACTCCACCAAATCTCCATGACTGATTCTTTACGTAATGCTCAAATCAACCATGGTCTAGGAGATTTCATGCTAACGGAAGATGATTTGGAAGTAGTAGAAAGCGAATACAAAACGCAAACTTCTACAGTCTTGATGATTGATATTTCCCACTCCATGATCTTATACGGTGAAGACAGAATAACACCAGCCAAAAAAGTGGCCATGGCCTTAGCTGAACTCATCACCAAAAAATATAAAAAAGACACACTGGACATTATTGTTTTTGGCAATGATGCATGGCAAATTCAAATTAAGGATTTGCCATACCTTCAAGTAGGGCCATATCACACCAATACCATAGCGGGATTGGAGCTAGCAATGGATTTATTGAGGAGAAGAAAAAATAAAAACAAACAGATTTTCATGATTACAGATGGGAAACCAACCTGCATGAAGCAAGGCATCAAATATTATAAAAACAGTTTTGGGCTTGATCCGAAAATATTAAACAAAACACTCAATTTAGGAGCTCAGTGCAGAAGATTGGGTATTCCGATTACCACATTTATGATTGCCTCTGATCCTTATTTACAAGAATTTGTAAAGGAATTCACAACCGTGAACAATGGAAATGCTTATTACAGCAGTTTACAGGGTCTCGGCAATTTAGTTTTTGAAGATTATAAAAGAAATAGAAAAAAAAGATACTGAAATAACCTTATGAGCTACGAAAAACTCACTACTCAAGATAAATTAAAAATTACTACACTTAAGGAATTAATGGAAAGTGGTTATCAACCAAAACCCGTTAAGGAAGAACTTAGACAAAATCTCATCAAAAAAATGAGAGCTGGAGAAAATGTTTTCGAAGGCATTTGGGGTTATGAAGATACCGTTATCCCTGATATACAAAGAGCTATCCTTTCCCGCCATAACATTAATTTGTTAGGACTTAGAGGGCAAGCCAAAACACGTATTGCCAGAATGATGACTTTGCTACTGGATGAATACATTCCGGTTTTAAGAGGATCCGAACTGAACGATGACCCAATGCAACCACTTTCCAGGCAGGCTCAAGACATTTTGAAAGAAAAAGGCAATGATGCTCCGGTGGTGTGGATGCACAGAGATGAACGCTATACTGAGAAGTTAGCCACTCCAGATGTATCGGTAGCTGATTTGATAGGAGATGTTGATCCAATTAAGGCCGCAACACTCAAACTTCCTTATTCTGATGAAAGGGTCATTCATTATGGATTGATTCCTAGGTCGCACAGAGGTATTTTTGTGATAAACGAGCTACCTGACTTACAAGCTAGAATTCAGGTTGCACTATTTAATATTTTACAAGAAGGCGACATTCAAATTAGAGGATTTAAATTAAGACTGCCGCTTGATCTTCAATTTGTTTTTACGGCCAATCCAGAAGATTATACTAATAGAGGAAGTATCATAACTCCTTTAAAAGATAGAATTGATGCACAGATAATAACCCATTATCCTGAATCCATTGAAATTGGCAGAAAGATTACAACACAAGAAGCCGCTATAAAGAATGAACAAAACGAGGCTGTTGAACTGAACGATTTATCTAAAAATCTCATTGAGCAAATTGCTGTAGAGGCAAGAAACAGTGAATATATAGATGAAAAAAGCGGAGTTTCAGCAAGATTAACTATCTCAGCTTATGAAAGCTTGATTAGTGCTGCGGAGCGAAGGTCATTGATTAATAATGAGAAAAAAGTTTATGTGCGGATGTCTGATTTCACTGGGGTTGTACCTGCCATAACAGGGAAAGTAGAGTTGGTATATGAGGGGGAGCAAGAAGGGCCTGGTATAGTAGCACAGACTTTAGTTGGAAAAGCCATAAGATCACAATTTGATCATTATTTCCCTAATCCTGAAGAGTTACGAAAAGATAGGGAAAAGAAAAATCCATATAGACCTATTAGCAAGTGGTTTAATGACGGAAAAAAAATAGACCTTTTTCATGATGACCAAGAGAAGGATTATCATAAAAAATTGGATAGCATCCCAGGTTTAAGAGATTTAGTGAAGAGCCACCACAAAAAATTAAGTGAAAAAGAAACTTACTTTATGATGGAATTTGCCTTACATGGAATGGCAGAATATAGTTTGCTTAGCAAACATGCATTGGCCAAAGGCCATAGTTTTAAAGACCTGTTAAGCAGTATGTTAAATTTTGAAGATTCATCTGAAAATGATGATGATTTTAATATATAATATTATATTTACCAATGAACCATTGAATTTGAATATAGTTGAAGATAACTGACAACCTTATAGGGGAGATTGAGGAATTACTTGCTGAGGCACATGCCATTTCAAGTGAAAGCTTACCAAATGCTATAAGTTTAACAGAAAAGGCTCTTTTCAAATCTCAAAAAATAAAAAATAAAAATGCAGTGCATGCTGATGCACTCAATCAGTTATCTATTCTCCAAAGGAAAAATAAGGAATTTGCTACTGCTAAATCCTTAGCTGAAAGGGCACAATCCATAGCCAATAAAATAAATTATGACAGAGGAAAAGGGGATTCCTGTTATAATTTAGGAACTATTTATAAAGAGCAAGGGAAATACAGTGAAGCTTTGCCACATTTATCAGATGCAGTACATTATTACGCAAAAATTAAGGATTATCGATTCCATGCCAAATCATTGTGCCTATTGGGAAATCTCTATGAAGAATTTCATGATTTTAAAAATGCATATTTAGCTTATGAGGAAGCTTTTGCAGAAGCAGAAGAGCATAAAAACAATAATTTAATAAGTGATATATATTTGAGCCTTGCAGGTATTAATCTGAAATCTGAGAAAATACCTAAAGCTTCTCATTTGATAGAAAAATGTATTAGCCTTAAAGAAGAACTTCACCAGAAAGAAAAGTTGGCAAGAGCATATTATTTGGCAGGGAAAATTAAAGTCAAAGCTGGTAAATTTAAAAAAGCCGAAGAAAATTTTGAAAAAGCTTTATCTCTTTTCACCAAATACAACCTACAGGTTGGAATGGTGGAGAGTATGGAGAAACTAGGCAGGGTTTATTTTCAGGAAGGAAAAATAAAAGAAGCCATAGATATTTTAGAGGAGGCTGCTCAAATTGCAGAAAAGGGTAATTTCAATCAAAGTTTATTTAAATGTCATCAATTGCTCTTTCAATGTTTTAAACCAGTGAATACCTCCAAAGCATTGTATCATTTGGAAGAATATGTGAAATTAAGGGAGGAAGAGAACAGTAAGTATATCCAAAATCTTGTGGATGGTTATGAGGTGATTTCACAAATGGAGGATATAGAAAAGGATGCTGAAATGGAACAAGAAAAAGCGTCCATCATAGAAAAGAAAAATACCGAACTAGATTCATTTTTCTATAGGGTTTCACATGATTTGAAGGGCCCTATTGCCTCACTGCTTGGTTTGAGTGATTTGGTGGATAAAGATATTAAAGATCCTGAAGCAAGGCATTTTTTTAAAATGTATGATCATCAAATCAGGCGATTGAACATGATCGTAATGGAATTAATCAATATCACTGAATTGAATTACAGAGATATTAAATTAACACCTATCAATTTTTACGAAATCGTAGATAATTGTATTTCAGCCTATGCCTATTTACCTAATTATAATAAAATAAACTTCACAATTGATATTGAAAGTAATCTTTACTTCAAGTCCGAGTGGTATATTGTCAACACCATTCTTCAGAACTTAATTGAAAACAGCATAAAATATGTAGATGAAGAAAAAGAAAACCCTGTAGTAGAGATAAAGATTTTCAAGAAAAAAGAGAAAATCCATATAAAAGTAAGCGATAATGGTGAAGGAATAGAAGAAGAACATCAAGTAAAAATATTTGATATGTTCTACAGGGCAAGTGAGAACGGAAGTGGAACCGGCTTAGGCCTATTCATCATGAAAAGAGCTATTGAAAGGCTTAAAGGAGAGGTTACCGTAAATAGCGAAATAAAAATAGGCACTACATTCGAAGTTAAAATCCCTATAGCTCAAGAGGAGGTGAAATAATTTCATCTTTCATAATAAGATAAGAGTATCTATATTTTAAATTATACATGCTTTCCTGTTCATTAAATTGTCCGCTACTGTCCTATCCATTTCAAATCTAATAAATTTAAATAGACACATATTTTACTCAGAAATCATTTTAATAAAAGTGTTTGGATAAACCCTTTTTCTTTTTGTCTGAATCTCCTAACTTGTTCCATCAATTATGGGGTGCCTCAAAATAACGGGCTGAGAACATACCCTGGACCTGATCCTGATAATGCAGGCGTAGGAAATAAGATATAGCAAATGGATATTTTAAATGAATTGTATGTAGGCCTTCTCAATATGGGTTGGCTGGAAGGACTTGGTGTATTTTTTGGAATATTATACATCTATTTTGCCGCTAAAGAAATGATCTGGTGCTGGTATGCTAGTTTGGTGAGTGTCAGCATTTATTTAGTCATCTGCTATCAAGTCCAGCTTTATGCGGAAATGGGACTGAATTTCTACTATTTAGGTACTACCATATACGGTTGGTGGCACTGGCGAAATCCCAATAGAAAAGAAAAAGAATTACCTATCTCGAAAATGAAACTGAAAGAGCATGGCTTATTTATCATTTCAGGCATCCTATTCACTTTTGGACTTGGTTACTTTTTAGTAGAAAACACAGATGCTCAACTCCCCTATTTAGACTCATTCACTACAGTATTTAGTGTATTGACCACTTTATTAGTGACTAGAAAAGTACTAGAAAACTGGCTGTATTGGATTGTGATTGATGCAGTGGCCGTTTATATTTATTTTCAAAGGGAATTATTCCTAACCTCGCTATTAATGGCTGCTTATGTAATCATAGCTGCTGTAGGATATTACAATTGGCGTAAACTATACTATACCAAATACGCATGAAGAAAATTGCCATCATAGGGCCTGAAAGTACTGGGAAAAGCACTTTATCTAAATCATTGGCTGCACATTTTAACGAACCATTCGTACCTGAATATGGAAGAAAATATTTAGAAGAAAATGGGCCTGATTATAATCAATCCGATCTATTGGCCATTAGCAAAGGTATGGTGATTTTGGAAGATAAAATGAGTAGTATAGCTAAAAAACTATTGTTTTGTGATACTGATTTAATTATGATGAAGGTATGGTATGAAGTTAAGTATGGGGAATGCCATTCTTGGGTTTTAAATCAGCTTAGATCCCATCCTTATGATTTCTACTTGCTATGTACCCCAGATTTACCATGGGAAGCAGACCCACTTAGGGAAAACCCCAATATGAGAAAGGATTTGTTTGAGCGCTACCACAAGGAATTGGTAGATTCGGATTTGGATTATGCTGTAATTTCTGGAACAAAAAACAGATTGGAAAAGGCAATTGAGGCTGTTGAGAAAATAAAATAAGGAGGGCTTTTCTTCTTCCCTCCTCATTAAATAAAGTAATCCCACTTTATCAAGTTTAAAATAGGATAAAAACCTGTCAGGTTTCTACTAGGTATTAATTGTCAAGAACAATTCTATTTTAGTTCTATAATTTCTTAAAACCTGACAGGTTTAGCATAATTCTTAATATGACCAAGCAGAGATCATCTTACCTTTTAATTAATTTCTGTTGAGCTCTAAAATGCTTGGTTTCAACGGTAATAAAATACACCCCTGAACTAATTTCATTTAATGGTATTTGAAGTTTACTTTCTCTTTGGAAGTCATGTAAGCCGTTATAAACCGTTTTTCCTCTCAAATCAGTTACCACTACACTACTCAAGCCTAAATATTCGTCTCCTGTATATTTCAGGTTCAGATCATTGCGGATTGGATTTGGATAAGCCCTAAATCCAACTGCCATCAAGCCTTTCTTATTTGAAGTCAGCGTAATTCCCTCTGATTGAATGGTGCAAAACTCAGTGGATACCTCAACAGAATAAACACCTGTCCTATCAATCGATATTGTTTGTGAAGTGGCTCCATTTATAGGCTCACCATTAAATAACCATTGGTTTCCATTCTCATAATTAGAACTTAGACCATTTTCGGTAAGCGTAACCACAGCAGGTTCCAAGTTTTCAATATAGACGATAGCTGTATCGGATTCTATACTATCTCCGTCAGTCTTTAATACAATTGAATAATAATCTGAAAGTAGATTATCAGGCAAAGCAAAACTGAAGAAATTATTATCTAAATTTATGGTATCCAATTCAAGCGATTGTTCATTACCAGAACCATCCATAAGCAAAGCATAATAATTAAATGAACTGCTAGGCTTGCCAAATGCATTTTCAAAGCTTATATCCAACAATTGATTGGTACAAGATTGAATGGTATCTTGGTTTAACGCAATTTCTGCTTTTACATAGATTTCATTGGAAGTGTATTCGCAGTTCGCTGAAAACTTTGTAGCGTAGTATTTACCTTCCTGGCTAATATCCAAGACAGAATCAAATTGTTGTTCAATAATTGCATCATTCCTGAACCAACTCAAGTTTTCAGAAGAGTTAGCAACTAATTGATTTTCATTTCTTGATATTTCCATTTCAGAAACAGAAACTATATTAAGAGAATCCACATAAGTGTTGAAATCTGACCCTAATTCAGGAATTAAGGAAAAATAATACTTTCCTGAATCCAATTCATCAGGAAGTTGTACTATCAAATAACCATTCTCCGAAGATATAACATCCAACGCCAAGCTATCTCTCATATCTGGGTTGTTTGAATAAACCGGGATAGGAAAGTTTTCACCTTGATTTACACCTAAATAACTATAGTCTATTTTAAATACTGCTCCTTGGCATAATTGATCGCCTTCCAAATTTTGATCTGGTAAAGCAAAATTATCAATTTTAAAGCTTCCATCTCTTGTAGAAAAGCTACCGGTTAAAGCATTTTCGTTAACAGTTCTACCAGTATTGTTTTCCCTGAAATTATATATAGCGTAGTAATATTTAGTAGATTCTTTTAATTGATTCAACTCATAAACCATTTCATGATATTGGTTTGCAAAATAAATTCTACTACCATCCTGTAAAGAATCTAATTGATCAAACAAAATTTCATGGTTTGGTCGATCTAAGTTTTTTATACTATCATTTACTAAACTTAGATCAACATTCTTCCCTTCATTAATTAAGATTAAAGCACCAGTGCCAGTAGAATCTTCAACAGTGAATTTAACGGTGGTTGCTTGTTTAGAAACAATACTGAAATTAATTGGGACAGATACAGGTGATCCGGGCAAAGTTGTAAAATAATTTCTACTAATATCCGACCACAAATAATTAGGGTCTTCCGAATCTGAAAAGTTAAATGTCAATACATGAACATAATATCTTGATTCCGGGTCCAAACCTTCAACAGTAAAACTAGAATCTTGACCTGCATACATAATATATTTGTTAGGTGTTCTTGTTCCTAAAATATCACCTTCCCCAAACTTCTCACTTTCATTTAATTTAAGTCCATCTACAAATGTTGTATTGTCATAAGAGTATCCTTCTTTAGACATAAAAACCAAAGTATTTGAACCATCCCCCCTTGTCCAAGAAATGTCTGCTGTAGTTTTAGTTGTATTAGAAATCACAATATTCTTGGCTTGCTGGGTAGGTTCATTGGCAAGTACACCCTCTGATTCATATACTAAAAATTCTGTAGATCTATCATAAATATACCCTCCAAAACTTCCATCAGGCTTTTTCAATTCTACTGTTAAAGCTCCTTCATCATTCGAAGCAGTAATAGAGTTGATAGTTATTGACTCAAGCAATTCATAATCCCTTAGATTTTCTGAAAAAATAAGAGGAGCAGTATTATCAGAACCATCATATACATTTATATCTAATGGCGAGTTTAAGCGTGATCCTGGTCTGACAGTAATATTCGCTTTTTTAGAAGGGGCAGTAGGAAGAAGAGTGATACTGTTTTCGTTCCACGGATAAGAAGACCCAGAACCATTTTCAGTATATAATACATTTTTTGTAACTTTTTCTTCTCTATTCACCGAATTCATCAAGATATCACCTTCATCTAAAGTAGAAAATTCGAAAATTTTCGGGATTGAGTAAAACAAACTATCTTCTCTTTCATAATAATCATAAATTTTTAATTCATAATCAGTAGATGGCTGAAGTCCTTTTACGTCAAATCTTTCAGTGCTTCCAACAAATACACCTTGTTCCTTCTTTAAATTTTCATAAAAGGTATTTGAAACAGTAGGAATATTTTTGACAGCTGGTGTAATAGTTGAATCCCCAGAAGTTTGAATGGTAACATAGTAATTCTGAAATCTAGGTTTGTTTTTACTGATTAATAACAATGACTCTTTAAGTACTTTTCTACCAAAAAGATCACCATTTCCTTCAAATTCAGGGACTGAATCCAAAGAAAAATTCCATCCCTTTACATTATCTAATTTAATAGAATTATTAGCCAAATAAAAGGCATTTCCAATTGTATGGTTATTACTTATAATAGCGTTTTCAAGAATTAAACTGTCCTTATCCGTTTTAATATATGATTTTGATGTCTCAGAATTAATAGTAAATGAAGTTGTAGGATATTGAAAGTGAGAAACATTTAATGTATCAGAGTTTGAAAATTTCATAGAGTTCCCCTTCAATATTAATGAATCTACATGAAGCGATGAAGAAATCCAAAATATATCGCTGGCCTCATTGGTGATGATTTTATCAAAATGTAAATCACTATTAATAGTTCTCACGTCATAAAAAGTAGGGAGGCTATCAACTTTAGTATTATTTATGAAAATTTGATTAACTGCTAATTCATCATCTTTCAAAGCGAAAATAACATGTGAATTAGATACATCAAAAGCAGAAGTCTTTGGAATGCCTTGTATTATAGTTTTATTACCACTATTTGCTCTAAATTTAATATTACCAACAGTTCTATTCACTGGTATTTTCACATAATTGGTATCAGCAAGTTGAATGAAGTTATAACTACCTGCTATTATTTTTGAATATTCATTACTATATATGCTACTACCAATGTTTAACTTTAGTGTAGTATAGTTTTCATTTATTAATGTTAAGTTTTCATTTACACCACCCAAATCTAGATTATAGACAGAAGCTTCACTATTTCTAAAGTAAATATAAGTATATTCTTCGTCTCCATAAATAAAAGAGTTCTCATCTATGATAACATTTGAGCTTGCATCCGGAATTGCATGATGTAATTCAGTACCCCCTGAACTTGTTACCCAATTTTCCTCATCTTCCCAAAAACCTGTTTTATTAATATAATAAAAATCTTTTACAGGCCCTGTCTGAAAACTATCTGTAACCTTATCCAATTCACTGTAGTTCACTGTTTTTTCATTTAAATTTACAGGATATACAGCTATTAGATAATCTGTGTTTGGCTTCAAAACATTTACCGTAATGCTATCAAGAGGTCTAATTAACACTATTTTCCCATCTATCACTCCTTGAAACTCTCTTCCAAAACGGATATCTTCTAAATCATCAGGGATCTTCCCTTCCTCGAAAGGCACATCTGCATTGTCTGAATCTGAAATTACTACAAGGCCATATTGACCCTCAGCATCCAGTTTAACCTCCGTAGCTGAAATATCAAATACCTCAAATGAATTGAACGAATAAGTTGGAGTACTAGGTGTAACCGCAAATTCATAGTCCTTTTTGGGGATCAAATAATCATAAAGGCCATCTAACTCGTTATACTCGACAACATTAAAATAATATATTTGGTCTTTTGATAAACCTGAAATCGTTACAGAATTTCCATCGCCATTATAACCTAAATAAGAGAATGGTGAATTTGAGAAACGATATCTTGGTAAATCGCTGTAAGTTCCTCCCTCAACAAGTGGGAATTCGTAGCTTTTCAAAAGGTCATTATCAAGATTATTGGCATAATTACCAGTGTTTATGAGTACAAGTCTTCTTTTTCCATTGCCGCTAGTCCAATTTAATGTGATTTCATCTTCACCTGTTATTTCAAATTGTACATTTGAAGCATCCAAATTCGGCTTAATGGTTTTTGTCTTAAATATAGTAGAAATACCGTCACCATACACCAGATCGCTTGAAGATCCATTGTATTCAAAAATTCGAACATGGTAGGTAGTACCTGGTTCTAATTCAGAGACCGAAAAATTATTTTCAGTTCCATTATAGACAGCATAATTATCCCTAGTTACCTCCTTTTTCAATTCCCGATCAGCTAAATAATTCAGACCATCAATTGGAGACAGTAGATTTCGATCATCACTAGAAAAAATAACCAATACTTTTTCACCGTCTCCCCTGTCCCAATTCACATCAGCAGATTGATATGAAATATTACTTATTTGAATATTTCTACCTGTCACTGATGGCTTTACTCCTTCACCAAACTGAAAAATACTAGCTCTAAAGCCTATTTTGTCTTGGACATTCGATTGACCTTCCTCACTTTTTACGAATTCAATGGTAATTGCACCAGTCTCATTTGTAGCTTCCAAAATTTCCTGATTATAAAATAACCCGGTTCTGTTATTTGTATAGTCTCTTAAAACTGGAGCATTCGTATCTGTTCCATCATAAATGATAAGCTTATCTACATTAAGTAAATAATTATATTCCATAATTAATTTAAGACTAGACTCACTTTCTGCTGGAATATAAGTTTCAACCAATGAAAAACTGTTTTCCAAATTACCAGAAAAACCACTTTGATCATATAAAGTCTTCTGAGAAGAAATAGTATTCTGACCATCACCAAGTCTAATACTCTCTTGTTGAAGAGTTGAAGTATTTACGATCTCTGTAAAAGTATTTAAACCATATCTAACTCCGCTTACATTTTCACGATACAAAACGGCAGCAAAATGATATTTTGTATCAGAATCAAGATTATTAACTTGAATTGCTGCATCAAATTTACTCTTGGATAAAGCAAAGACTCCAGGTAAAACCTCATCTCCTAGTTTAAAATCTTCATCAGCGTTTATACTGAAGTCATCTACCAAAACAGTGCTTAACTCATCTTCATTGATAGGGTTTTCACTCGCAAGCAATAAAACATTTAAAATATCTTTCTCTTCTACAGAAGGTAAATACAAATTAACCCCAGAGAGGGTCAAATCATTTACATTTCTCTGAATTACAGGTAACCTATCTGGATATATTCGATAGTTTGAAAAGTGATCACTGGGCGGTTGGTATGTATTTGAAATTTGACTAATATAATGGCCCGAAGAATAATTAATGCTTCCCGCTGCTTGATTATATTCAATGATCCTGATTTCGTATGTACTATTTGCTGTTAAACCGGTCAAAGTTAGTTGATCTATATCGCCATTACCGATTACAAAAACCCCAGGATAAACCTCCTCTCCACTACCAAAATTATTATTAGCAGTATATTCTATATCATCTTCAATGTTGTAAAAGAAATTCGTTTGTTCTTCAAATGCCAAAATCAATCTCCCTGAGCCATTTCCAGGCTCAAAAGTGAAGCTGATTTGATTATCTTGCACATCTGTTGTAGATAAATTACTAGGAATGAGACTTGGTTCTGTTAACAAAATTTCTACATCGGCCTGCCAACCATCTGAACTAAAATCAGAAGTCTCAAAATCCTCACTTTCGAATTTCACAGTTAAAGACTCTCCTGATGAGGTAACACTGAATGGTAATGTATGGCTAGAACCTGAAAAAGATTCCAATAGAGTAGCAGTGGTATCTGTTCCGTCAAATATCCGTAGTTTTTCGTAGGACCGTACTTCCAATTCATTGAATGTCAATTTTACTGATTTACCAGCTTCTGCAGAATTTAATGTTAAAACCTGAGATCTGTTTGGGAAATAATAACCAGCCCCACCATCATCGTAAAAACTATCTCCCGAATTAACCTCTACACTTCCATTTTCCATGTATATATTCCCACTCTCCAATGTGGTGGCAATCTTTGAAAAGCTCGTTGAAGTACTTTGGTATTTTATACTGGAATTATCAGAAGTAGAATTTACTTCCATACGAGTTATATAATATTCGGTATTAGGTTGAAGCCCTTCTATTTTTACCTGATTCTCTTTCCCCTGATAAACCACATAAGTGTCTGTACCTACTAAGTCTCCAGCTCCGAAAGTGGTATTAGCAGTATATTCGGTATCATCTGCGACTGTTACGTCTGGGAAATCTCCCGCTCGCATGAATACAATTCTTTCCATTCCATCACCTGCAGTCAAGCCTAAATAAACACTGTCACTAAATACTTTTGAATAATAAAACTGACCGCTCCCTGTTGGTGTAGGGACTGAATTTGTTTCCCAACCTTGGGAATCGTCTAAAATTAAGGAGTTTTCTAAACTAAAAGTGGCCGAACCTGTATAATCTACATCTGAAATATTCACATAGGTCCCATTTATATTTATTCCTGAACCAGTTAAAAAGGCTGTGGTTCCTTCGGTTGAAGAAATAAAATAAGCCAAGTCAGTTTCTGTACCATTTGCATCAATCGAAGAGGTTACCGTTTGAGTGCTTCCAGCATCTAGTTTAAGCTCTACACCTGCATTTATCTGTATAGTGGAAAAGGTATTATCACCAGTAACATAGACATCGTCAAAAAATTCAGGTTCAGAAGCAATTAAATTATCATACTGTTTTGACCCTCCGTGAAACTCATCATTGACGTTAATGGTGGAGTTGGTACTAATTACAGAAATGTCAGCATTATCATTTACGTCCCATCTTTCCACATTAATTGTGGCATCTGAAATATTTAAGGTTCTTGTAGAAGAATAAAGCGCATAAAAATACGTGAAATTGAAAGTATTGGCTCCGTAGTTTACTGTACCAGAATTATGATAAAACACATTGGCACCAAGTCCTGAATTCATATTCAATTCAGCGCTTCCATCAAGGGTAATGCTTACTGCATCAGGATTACTATTGAAGTTATTCTGAGCTACAAACACAGACTCCGCTTCATCAAAGTTGAAATATATGGCGGCATTCAGTGCAAGACCTACTTGATTTGATATGTATAATGAGCCGTAAATATTCCAGTTACCCGTACCAACAAAGTCAATAGCAAAGCCTAAATTATCTGCTGTAAGATCATGAAAGGAAATATTTTGATTAAAATTTACTTGCTGGTCATTAGCCGAAAATGAATTAGCATCAAAAAATAGATCATCATTTTCACTGGGCAGATTTGAATGCAGCGTTGATCCGCCACTAGTTGTTGCCCAATGATTTAAATCATTGACATCACCACTACCTCCTATCCAATAGTAGTCTGCGGCATTAACATTAAATGTAAATAAAATCAAAAATAAAGATAATAGGGATTTGAGGGGAGTGTAAAATTTTTCCATAAAGAATTTAAAGTAATTGAGAAATATTTTATCAGGAACAGATTTTTCCAAACTCCAAAACTAATGTATTCATAATCAGCAGCAAACTTCTTTAATACAAATGTTTGCAGAAACATTGTAAATCAATAAAATACTTAAAATAGTGATATAGAATTTGCAATCCCCATTTATCACCCCTATACTTGCAACATCAATTAGGGGTGCCTTAATATAACGGGCTGAGAATATACCCTGAACCTGATCTCGGTAATGCGAGCGTAGGAATTTTGAATATAAATCAAGAAATAAATATAAATTTAAAATAGGATTCAGGAACAAAAGTTCTGCATAATCCATTATGAAGACAAAGCGTTTCAACGCTGGGGTGCCTTAATACAACGGGCTGAGATCATACCCAATGAACCTGATGCCGATAATGCGGTCGCAGGGATTTTGGTTAAGGAAAATGAAGGAGGTACTTACCCCGCCTCCACAAGTTTCACTAACAAACAATTTAAACAATGTTACAATTTACAAAAAAGTGGTTATTAACTGCTTTAGCTGTGGTCATGAGTATGCAATTAATGGCACAAAGCAGCATTACCGGGAAAGTGATTTCTCAGGAAGACAATTCACCCTTAGTAGGTGCCAGTGTGGTCATAGAATCCATTCAAAAAGGAAGCGCTACTGATATTGATGGAAATTATCGTATCAATAAAGTCAAAGCAGGAGAATATGAGATTAAGGTTTCCTATATAGGCTATAAACAGGCGTCCAAGAAAGTGACGGTGCAAAGCAGTGATATTACGCTTAATTTTGAGCTTGAAAAAGATGTGCAATTAACCGATGAAGTAATGGTTTCTGCTACTAGGGCAGATGAAAAAACACCCACTACCTTTACAAACATTAAAAAAGCCGAACTTAACAGGCAAAACTTAGCACAAGATATGCCTATGCTACTAAATTACACGCCTTCTATGGTAACCACCTCCGATGCAGGCGCTGGAGTTGGTTATACTGGAATGCGAATTAGAGGTAGCGATGGAACAAGAATCAATGTAACTGTAAATGGGATTCCAATCAATGATTCAGAATCACACGGTACTTTTTGGGTTAATATGCCCGATTTAGCAAGTTCTGTGGATAATATCCAAATCCAAAGAGGTGTTGGAACTTCCACAAATGGGGCGGCCGCATTTGGAGCTTCGGTTAATATGCAAACTTCCACACCTTCGCAAGATGCATTCGGGGAAGTCAATAACTCCTATGGCTCTTTCAATACCAGAAGACATAATGTGATTTTCAATTCAGGAATTACGAATAGTGGTTGGTCATTTGAAGGTAGATTATCCTCAATTCATTCAGATGGTTATATCGACAGGGCGAGCTCTGATATGCAATCTTATTTTCTATCAGGAGCTTATTATGGTGACAAAACTATCGTGAAAGCCTTGGCTTTTGGCGGAAAAGAAAAAACTTATCAAAGCTGGTGGGGAACCCCAGAGGCGAGATTGGAAAATGATGTGGAAGGAATGCAGGAAGTCATCATCAATAATGGCTATACCGATGAGCAAGCTGAAAATCTTTTGAATTCAGGCAGAACATTTAACTACTATTTATATGATAATGAGACTGATAATTATCAGCAAGATCATTATCAATTACATCTTTCTCATCAATTCACTGAAAATTTGCAAGCTAATGCCGCTCTCCACTATACTTATGGAAGAGGCTATTATGAGCAATATAGAAATGAGGATGATTTTGCTGATTATCAATTAGATAATGTAGTCATTGGAGATAGTACAATTACTTCTACTGATTTGATTAGAAGAAGATGGTTAGACAATCATTTTTATGGTTTCACTTATAGCTTGAATTATCAGAAAGACAAATGGGATGTTACACTAGGTGGAGCCTATAATGAATATGATGGAGACCATTTTGGAGAAATCATATGGGCACAATTTGCTGGAGACTCTGAAATAAGAGATCGATATTACGATAATTACGGAAGAAAGTACGATTTTAATACTTACTTAAAAGCGGATTATCAATTGAATGAAAAGCTTAATCTTTTTGCAGATATGCAAGTAAGAAACATCAATTATCAAACAAAGGGTATTGATGCTGATCTGACCCAAATCAATACTGGTGGAGACTATACCTTTTTCAACCCTAAAGGAGGGTTAACCTACTTATTGGCAGATAACAGTCAAATCTATGCTTCCGTTGCAGTAGCCAACAGAGAGCCGGTTAGAAATGATTTTGTGGATGCTCCACAAGGTCAAACACCAAAACATGAAAATTTAATTGATTATGAGATCGGATATAAAAAGCAAGCTAGAAATTACAGCGCTGAAGCCATAGTTTATTATATGGATTATAATAATCAATTGGTGTTGACAGGGGAGCTCAATGATGTGGGTTCAAGTATCAGAACCAATGTAGATAAAAGTTATAGAACTGGAATTGAATTAATTGGAGCTTACCAATTGAATTCGAAATGGTCAATTGGTGGAAATGCTACTTTTAGCCAAAATAAAATAGCCAATTTCACGGAGGTAATTTATGATTATGGAGAAGCCTTTGATGAGTTTAATGTTATTGAAAATGAATATAGCAATACTGATATATCATTCTCGCCCAACATTATAGCAGCAGGAGAAATTAAATATCAACCTATTACAGGATTACAATTTTCTCTTTTAAATAAATATGTGGGTAAACAATATCTGGATAATACTTCCAATGATAATAGAGCAATAGACCCATATTTTGTAAGTGATTTTGTAGGAAGCTATCAATTTAGTTTACCGTTCTTGAAAACAGCTGAAATTAAATTAATGGTCAATAATGTTTTTAATGAGCTGTACTCATCTAATGGTTATACCTTTGGCTACAATGCTGGAACTTATGAGGTAAGAGAAAATTATTTATATCCTCAGGCAGGCACTAACTACTTGTTAGGCTTGAATTTGAAATTTTAGAAAGTATTGAAGTTAAAAAGTTAAATTACTTCATTAAGACCTGTCAGGTTTACTTAAATTATTAATTATGGTTTCCAGTAGGTGTGTCACCGACCGGGGTAGAATCCATGGTTGGTGGAGCACCAACCATAAAAACATAAATTAAAAATCTGACAGGTCTTTTATAATTTTTTTTTCACTCTGGAAATTCTATTTATGATCAATAAAACATTCATTCCTTTTTATGACATCAAAAAATATCCTCATGAAGTTTTGGTAGTAGATGCCCACCATCCTCAGGGGTTTGATTTATCGCATTGGAGAGGAGCTCCAGTTCCCAACAATTGTCATGCAGATACCAGCACAGAAATTGTATTAAAGGCAATTCAGAATCAACTTCCGGAGTTGAATAAAAAATATGTGACCAACAATCATTATGATATAGATGGATTTTTGGGTAATTGGGCTATTTTCAATCCAAAAAAAGCATTAGAACATTATAATTTATTGACTGAAATGGCTCAAATTGGGGATTTCAGAGAGATTAATTTCAAATATTCGGACTGGGAAAAAGCATTAAAAATAGTTTGTTGGTTGAATGAGGAAGAAGCTGAGCTATTTTATCCACCTTTTGGTGCTCCTGAAATAGCGGAAAAAGAAATGGAGGCTTGTGTACCGAAATACATTCACTTTTTGGATGCTTTCAGCAATGTAGTGGATTTACCTATTGAGGATGTCCCTGAAACAGAGGAATTCAAATTAGTATTGAAGCATCTTGAAAAAATTGATGGGCAAGAAACCATCAATGATATCAGAATGCACATAGTAGAAGCCCAAGAACCATTACATTACTATGCACTATACAGCAAAAGCCAATCTGCAGATATCGTGATGAGTATATATCCGGAAAATCGATATGAAATGGAATTTAAATACACTACTTGGATCAATACCACAAGAAAGCATTTTCCAAGAATCAGTATGGAAAAACTATGCGATCAATTAAATGAAATCGAGAAAAGCGGTAAAAAATGGGAAGCCGAGCATTTTACTGATACCGCTCCAATCCTTCGTTTGAAAGGAGCAAAACTTAATAAAAAAGAGCGGTACTTAAGCCCTTGTTTTCGACCTATCTATTCTTCAAGTATAGCTCCAGAAGAATTTCAGAATATTTGCATTAATTATTTTAGAGCGCATTATAAAACGCTTTCAAAAGGAGAAACTTTAGATTGGAAAGAGGTTAGGAAGTTGAATGAGGAGATTTTCGCTTAAACTATAATAAACCTTCTAAGTTTTGAAAACTTGGAAGGTTTAAAATGATGTTTCTAGCAAATAAAATTACTCCTTGTCCTCCTCTTTCTTTTCTTCGCTTTTAGCCGTCAAAACATCAGGAGCCTCTTTCAATAAAGTATTGTACCAGCTCACCAATTTTTTCACATCAGAAGGATAAACCTGATTTTCATCATAATTAGGCAAGATGTGCTTTAAAAAAGCCATGATCTCTTCTTTTGAGGATTTTGCATCAATTCCTAAATCATCTCCAAACTCCTCATGCATGGTATTGAAAATCTTTTGCAAAGGAACATTTCCTTCGGCATCGGTAGTATAAATGGATATTTCATCCAGAATGGAGACTCTATCATGAGCATGAGCTACCAGCTTTTGCTTCTTTTCATCCAATGACTCCAAAATTACGCCTGTTCTAGATGGTTTTACAACCTTAAACAAACCGCCTTTCCCAGTTACTGATGCTATATCTTTTAAATCCATGTTTTCTTATTTCTAAAATTGATGGACGAATTTACTGCAAACATTTTCGTTTTCACAAAATTAAGGTGTAGTTTTTTAGGTAAATTTGATTTACTCCTAAAAGAATTGCTTAATGAATTTTACTTCTGCCTATAACTAAAAAAAGCAGCCCCTTTCGAAGCTGCCTTTACACCTGTTTATTATGACTTGGAGGTTTAAAACTTTAATCTACGTTATCGTGCAAGAACTTATTATTGCCCAATATCTGATTATCATCGTTCAAATTAAACCTTGAGACATTTTGCTCTGAAGAATGCGGCACATCTCTTAATTTTACCTGCTTACGTTTATAAGCTGGCACCTCCATTTGCTTATAAGCTTCTGGAGTATTGGTATGGCCGCCATTTAAATTCTTCAATTTTTCAATTCTTTCTTTTGACCGTTGTCTCAACATTTCCTGCCGTTGAGCTTCTTTCTTTTCAATATCATCTTGACTTTCCGATTTATCTACAATCTCATAATCATTGGATAAACTTTCCGTGAAGTCATCGGCATAATTATTTTCCTCTTCTTCATATTGAGGTTCCTCATTCTTCTTAGAAGGAAAACCAAATGAATAGCCTCTTTCCTCATCTGCTTGCGGTCGTGATTCTTGTGTATTTCGCTTTTCAAAAGTGAACGTACTTGGTTCATTTTTAGGCGCAGGCTTAGGCTGTTCTTCTTCCTTCTCATTGCCAAAAAGTGTAATTTGTTTATTAGAATCCAAATCATAAACCTTTCTGGCTTCCTTGTGTGGAATCGCATTTTCTTTATAACCACTTTGGTCAAATCCAGTAGCAATTACCGTTACGGATAAGCTCTCACCTAATGATTCATCCATACCATGACCGAAAATCACTTCAGCCTCATCACCTGCTCTCTCCTGTATGTAATCTGTAATTTCAGTTAACTCATCCATCTGTAATTCAGCTTTTTCACCTGAAATAATGGACAATAATATTTTTTGCGCTCCTAAAATATCAGTATTGTTCAATAGCGGAGAAGACAATGCTTCTTCGGCCGCTCTTAAAGCCCTTCCATCCCCATCGGTTTTGGCAGAACCCATAACTGCGGCACCGGCATTTTTCATCACCGTTTTCACATCTTCAAAATCCACGTTAACCTGTCCCGGAACCGTGATGATTTCTGCTATACCCTTGGCACCGGTTGTCAATACATTATCCGCTTTTGCAAATGCATTTCCTATGGTCAGGTTACCATGGATTTCCCGCAACTTATCATTGAGGATTACCAAAACAGTATCACAATTCTCCTTAAGTTGACGAATACCTTCCTCTGCCTGTCGAACTTTTTTCTTTCCTTCAAAACTGAAAGGGGAAGTCACAATCCCAACAGTGAGGATATCCATTTCTTTGGCAATACGGGCAATTACCGGAGCGGCACCAGTACCGGTTCCTCCTCCCATACCTGCTGTTACAAACACCATCTTGGTATCATTACCCAACAAATCACGGATTTCTTCTTTGCTTTCCAGTGCAGCATCTTTTCCTTTTTCAGGATTAGCACCTGCACCTAATCCGCTCGTTAGATTGGTTCCGATTTGCAGCTTATTAGGCACAGGACTTGATTTAAGCGCTTGAGAATCTGTATTACAGACCACAAACTCAACATCCCTGATGCCTTGGTTAAACATGTGATTAACAGCATTACTGCCACCCCCACCAACACCTATCACCTTGATGATAGATTTATGGTGTTTTGGAATTTCGAATTTATAAGCTCCTTCCGTCATAATATCCGTGTTTTAAGTTCTTTCAGTATTATAGTGATATTAAATTATAATTACACAATCTTATGCAATTGCCGTTTAGGCTCTATTTAATAATCATCTTTGTCATCAAAATCATCTATCAAAAAACTCTTGGTTTTATTGATAATCTTTGAAAAGAAGTCTCCTTCTCTTTTCGCACCCTTCTGCTTATGGTTGATAAACATATTTTGATTATTCAACTTAGCTTCCAAGTACCTGTTTTCTCGCTCGTCAATTGAGCGATAACCTGCCAATACTAATCCTACAGATGTGGCATACATCGGGCTTTTCACAGCCTCTATTTTTGTTCTTCCTAAATGTTCGTTTGGATATCCTATTCTGGCATCCATTCCGGTTAAATATTCAACTAGCTGTCTGGCGCTGTGCATTTGAGAACCACCACCGGTGATCACAATTCCTCCTGCCAAACGACCCTCATAACCAGATGCTAATATTTCAGCATGCACCAAATCAATGATTTCTTCCATTCTGG
The DNA here is from genome assembly GCF_051117495.1 of Marivirga sp. Classification (NCBI taxonomy): domain Bacteria; kingdom Pseudomonadati; phylum Bacteroidota; class Cytophagia; order Cytophagales; family Marivirgaceae; genus Marivirga; species Marivirga sp. The sequence continues at coordinate 137,591 of NZ_JBNPEF010000004.1, forward strand.
CCTCCACAATATGGGCCAAGTTTTTAATGGAAATTTCTTTAGGTGCTCTATTTCTTAAACCCGGAATAGAAACAATCTCATTCTCACTGGCTTCAGTGGAAATCGCCCTACCGAATTTTGTTTTCAATAATTCTGCTTGCTGTTGCATGACCATACAGCCTTCCTTAATATCAGAAGTAATGATATTTCCGCCAAAAGGAATTACTCCAGTATGACGTATAATATTTTCGTGGAATATAGCAATATCGGTAGTACCACCCCCAATATCCACCAAGCAAACACCGGCTTCTTTTTCATCATCTGATAATACTGCCAAACTGGAAGCCAGTGGTTCCAATATCATATTTTCAATATCCAAGCCTGCTCTTTTTACACATTTTTGAATATTGTTGATAGAATTAATATCAGCAGTGATGACATGAAAATCTGCTTCCAATCGAATACCCGTCATTCCCACAGGATCCTTAATCCCATCATCATAATCCACCGTATAAACTTGTGGCATTACATGAATGATTTGATTACCTGCAGGAATTACCATTCGGTGCATATCGTTGGTTAAGCGATTTACATCCTCCACCGTAATTTCTTCATCTCTATCTTCACGAGTAATACTTCCTCTTTGGATAGAACTTCTGATATGGTGACCCGCAATGCCGACATTCACCACTTTTATGTCGATACCGGAATTATCTTCGGCTTCCTCAACCGCCTTTTTGATAGCCAAAATGGTTTTTTCAATATTGATGACTTTGCCTTTCACTACGCCATCAGATACGGCTTTACCCATACCCAAAACATCAAGCTTACCATAGTCATTTTTATGGCCCACTATCACACATATTTTGGTGGTTCCTATGTCTAATCCGACTACTATTTTATCATTTTGCATGTCCATGTATCAACTAAGGTTATTCTATTCACAAATGATTTGTTCTTTAAACTGTAAATTTACACGATCGTATCGATTCCACCCTCTGTCAGGCAGTATCTTATCGTAAAATATTTTAAGTTTCGACAATTTATCAGAATAATTATATACCGTCCCAAATTCGATCAACTGTTTGGTTACTTGAGGGTATATATTAATTATTCCTCTATCATCTACTTCCAACTGCGCAAATTGCGCACTCCAAAATTTATCTTGCTCTATAAACTTTATAAAATGAAATAAGTCTTTTCCTGCATCGTCCTTCATCATATCTTCTTCCAAATAAGGCTTGAAGAAATCACCGGATAAAACCATCACTCTGGCAGTAAAGCGTTCCGATACTGGTAAAATTTTGCCTTGGTCACTAATATAATGATCAGCTCCATTCGGATTAAAAATTCTTGCTATTGGCCTAGCCTGCACGGCATCTACCATCATATTGCCGGCTAAATCCCTATATACTTCTGCTGTTTGGATGAACTTATGAGCATTCACTCTTTCTTCCAAATCTTTTAATTTGAAATTTTCATAAGGAAGATTCATGACCATTTCATTGCCATTATTAGTCAATAAGCTATTGATATCAGCCTCATTAATGAAGAAATTTCCTTGTTGGTTTTTTATATTGATAATGATTTTCTTGCAAAGCACCTCATCCTGCTTTTTACTCACAAAGCCGATACTTACCACAAATACCAATAATGGTAAAATAAATTTTAAGACGATATTTAAACTCTTTTTAAGCTGCATTTTGCTTGTTAAACATATTTTTTAAAGGTTCCACTAATCGGTCTATATCTCCGGCTCCCATTGTAATGAACACTTCCAAAGGTCGATTACTCAAATATTCTATAATAGACTCCTTTTCAACTTTATATTTTTCATCTGCTTGGATGGAATCTAATAAAACATCACTGCTAACCCCCTCAATCGGTAACTCCCTAGCAGGATAGATATCCAACAACATTACTTCATCAGCCAAGCTTAAACTTTGAGAAAATTCCACTGCAAAATCCCTAGTTCTAGAATATAAATGAGGCTGAAACAATACGCTTACTTTCTTTCCAGGATATAATGCCCTCACAGAAGTCAACATTGCTTTTATTTCACTAGGATGGTGTGCGTAATCATCTATAAATACGAAGTCAGGTCTTTGAATTACATATTCAAATCTCCTTTTTACGCCTCTATATGTTTTGATTCCTTCTAAAATCTCTTTCTCACTTAATCCTAGTTGATTTGCAATGGCAATGGCCACTACGGCATTTTCTACATTATGGAAACCAGGAACAGACAATTGAAAACCCTTTATAACTTTATTATCTAGCGTAACATCAAAAACAAACTTAGCCTCTTTCACTTGTACATTTAATGCTCTAATATCACCAGCATTCAAACCATAAGAACTGGGCTTTGCTTTAATCTTTTTTGAAGTGAGTTCTTCCCATAATCCATCTTTAATATAGATTTGACCAGCAGGATTTACATTTTCCAGAAAAAGAGAAAATGATTTTTTTAATTCATCCAGTTTTCCATAAATATCCAGATGGTCTGCATCGGTTGAGGTTATCACCGCAATATTGGGTTTTAAAGTTAAAAATGAACGGTCAAATTCATCTGCTTCCACCACAATGATGGCTTTTTTATAGTTACCTTGATTCATGACCATATTGGTACTATAATTGGTGGTAATTCCACCTAAGAACCCTGCTATATCTTTTTTTCCACTTTTCAATAGATGTGCTACCATGGAACTTGTAGTAGTTTTACCATGAGTTCCTGCCACAGCCACAGTAAACATACCCTCAGTAAGTTTACCCAAGACCTCAGATCTTTTATATAGCTTAATTTCTTTTTCTTTCAGATAATTAAAACCTTTATGATCTTTAGGGATTGCAGGGGTATAAACCACCAAAACACCTTTATTATTTTCAAATACAAACTCAGGCATTTTCTCAATTTCATCCTCAAAATGAATTGAAATCCCTTCATTTTCAAGCTTTGTGGTCAGGTCGGTTGATGTTTTGTCATAGCCATAAACCTGCACACCATTATGGTGAAACCAACGAGCCAAAGCACTCATGCCGATGCCTCCAATTCCTATGAAATATGCGCTATGTATATTTTTTATCTTCATTCAATCATTTTAAAAATAATCGATACTATTTCTTCTGTGGCTTTAGGTTTAGCCATTTTTTTTATGTTTTCAGATAGCTCCTTTTGCTTATCCATATCTTTTAATAATTCAAAAGCCTGAGGCAACAAATCTTTTACTGCCTGAGCATCTGTTACCATTAATGCTGCATTTTCTTTGACCAATGCCTGTGCATTCTTGGTTTGATGATCTTCTGCAACATTGGGTGAAGGCACAAAAATCACCGGTTTACCCACCACTTGTAATTCCGAAACAGATAATGCTCCAGCTCTTGTAATGATAATATCGGCAGCAGCATAAGCTTCATCCATATTTTTGATGAACTCCAATACTTTCAATTGCTTTTTATTAGCATTTTCAGCTCGAGTCTGCATTTCATTATGGTAAAGCCTTCCAGTTTGCCAAAGCATCTGAAAATCTTCCTTTGCTAACAAATCCAAATTCTGCGCTATGCTCTCATTTATGGTTCTGGCTCCTAAACTTCCACCTAGAACCAAGATGATCTTTTTATCTGCATCTAAATCAAAGCTTTTTAGTGCTGTTGATCTAGCTGGCAAATCCAATAAGTTTTTCCTAACCGGGTTCCCGGTTAAATTCAATTTTGAAGAAGGAAAATATTTATCCATTCCTTCATAAGCAACGCAAATCTGCTTTACTTTCTTTTTAAGCCATTTGTTTGTTAAACCAGCATAAGAATTCTGTTCTTGCAAGAGACAAGGAATTCCCAAATTGGAGGCCGCTCTTAATGTGGGTCCACTTGCATAACCGCCCACGCCAATGACCGCATCCGGCTTAAAATTCTTCACTATCTTTTTAGCTTGCTTTAAGCTATTCAAAAGCTTAAAAGGGAAGCTCAAGTTCTTCAATGTCAAACTTCTTTGAATGCCCGCTATTGGTAATCCAAAAATCTTATAGCCTGCTTCTGGTACTTTTTGCATTTCCATTTTACCTTCTGCACCCACAAAAAGTATCTCTGCATTGACCATTTGCTTTTTAATTTCATCCGCAATAGCCAAAGCAGGGAAAATATGACCTCCAGTGCCTCCTCCACTTAAAATAAATCGATATGGTTTTTGCATATCCATTTAGGCTGCTTCTTTTTTAGGTAAATTAGAAAATTGCTTTTTACTTAATGCGTCTGGTGTTTCTTCTATTTCTCCTCTGCTGACACTCAAAATTATGCCCATAGCTATTCCCGTAAATAATAAAGAGGTTCCCCCCATACTTAACAGTGGAAGTGGCAAACCTGTAATCGGTCCAAGCCCAACGGCAACTGCCATATTGACCATGGCCTGAACGACTATGGCAAAACTCAGTCCTGCCGAGAGCAGTCCTCCATAGGCTCTGCCACTAGCGGCCGCTGCTTTCATTCCTCTATACAACAAAGTGAGATATAGCAAAATCACTATTCCCGCACCTATCATTCCATATTCCTCCACCACAATGGCGAAGATAAAATCTGAAAATGCTTCTGGTAAAAAATTTCGCTGACTGCTATTTCCAGGTCCTTTTCCGGTCACTCCGCCTGTGGCGACTGCTATATAAGACTGTTGCGCTTGAAAAGGAATATTTTCTTTACTGATAAAATTTTCAATCCTACTAATGGCAGTTTCGCCCCTTTGCCCCACTACCATAGCTATGCTGACCGCGAAAACACCTACAAAAGCTAACATCGCTAAATATTTTACTGGAATTCTTCCAATGAATAAAAGCAACATGCAGGTTAAGAATAAAAGTATAGCGGTAGATAAATTCGTCATCGCAATTAATCCACAAATTAGGCCACACCATAAAAGCATTGGAATCAATGACTTTTTAAAATCATGGATATTCTGCTGTCTTTTGGACAACATACCAGCCAAATTGATAATCAAGGCCAATTTTGCTAAATCCGATGGCTGAAATGACTGATTGATAAACGGAATAGTAATCCATCTTGAAGCGCTGTTTAGGTTCACCCCAAATTGCCATGCATAAATCAAGAGTGGAACTGAAAGCCAAAGTGCCAAACGCGATAATTTGGAAAAATATCTGTAATCCACTTTGTGAGCCACCCACATAGCAAAGAAACTTAGTAAAACTAAAAAGCTGTGGCGTAATAAATAGTATTCAGTATTGCCTCCGTATTTGAAATAAGCAATAGTTCCCGTTGCACTATAAACCACTAAAATACTGAGCATACCCAAAGCAAAAACCACCGACCAAATCACGGGGTCTCCTTTTAGGTGCTTGTCAGTCCAAGCTTTTATGTTTTGAATACTTAGCATGACTGCGATAATTTTTTCAATTCTATTTCTCTTTCCAATAATTGGAATGCCAAGCGAAATTGATTCCCTCGGTCTTCATAATTTTTAAATAAATCGAAGCTGGCACAAGCAGGGGAAAGCAAGACTACTTCTCTATCTTTAGATAATTTATAGCCCATTTCTACTGCTTCTTGCATTGATTGTGTTTCCTCGATTACTGCGCATCTGCTTTTAAAATGCTCCTTAATTTTCTCATTATCTTTTCCCAAACAAATAATGGCTTTTACATTGGTACTGACCACATCCAATTGACTGTAATCATTCCCTTTATCCACTCCCCCAACTATCCAAATAATAGGTCTTGTAAATGCATCCAATGCATAATAGACCGCATCCACATTTGTGGCTTTAGAATCATTTATGAATTCAATCCCGTGAATATTACCTACTGATTCCAGTCGGTGTTGAATGCTTTTGAATTTCGGAAGACTTTCCGCGATTTTTTCATTCTTAATTCTTGCGATTTTGGATGTTAAAATAGAGGCCATGGCGTTTGTCTGGTTATGTTTTCCTTTTATGGTCAGTAATTCTTGAGAAAAAGTATGTCGTTGCTCATTTAAATTGATAATGATACCCGATGGATTTGCATAAGCTCCTTCATAAGGTAAATCCTCAAATTTTATGGCTAATGTCTTTGAAGAAATCTGATGCTTTTCAAGATACTGACTAATCAAATCATCTTCTGTATATAAAATAGCAAAATCTTCTTTATTCTGATTTTTGAATAAAGAGAACTTTGATGCCACATAATTTTCAACTTTATAATCGTACCTGTCCAGATGGTCTGGCGTAATATTCAAGAGCACACCAATATGGGGTTTGAAATCAATAAAACCGTCAATTTGGAAACTACTACACTCCAGCACCCACCAGTCGAAATCTTGATCCACTAACTGTCCAGCCATGCTTTTACCAATATTACCACCCAGTCCCACCGATAAACCTGCTTCTTTAAAAAGATGGTAAGTCATCATGGTAGTAGTGGATTTGCCATTAGTTCCAGTTATGGCAATGATTTTTCCTTTAGTATATCCAAAAGCAAATTCCAATTCATCAATAACAGGGATATTTTTAGCAATGGCTTTTTGCACAATATCCACCTTTGGTGCAATGCCAGGACTCTTGATTATTTTATCAGCATTTAATATTAAATCTTCTGTGTGTTTTCCTTCCTCAAAAGGAATCTCGGCTTGATTTAATTTTTCTTTATTTTCATTTATTATACTTCCAAAATCAGACACAAAAACATCATATCCCTTTGCTTTTGCTAGCAAAGCAGCACCGGTTCCGCTTTCTCCTGCTCCCAATATGATGATTCTTTTATTCACTGTTTAATTTAAGTATTTCTCTATTTCTACTCTTTTATCTATCTATTTCAATTCTATCTATTTCAATTCTATCTATTTCAATTCTATCTAACTCCGGTCTGACCTTCGGTACTGACCTAATCTTGATTCTTGACTCTTGATTCTCTTTTATCTAAGTTTCAATGTTGCTACTGAAATAATGGCCAATAAAATGCCCATAATCCAGAAGCGGTTTACAATTTTAGATTCATGAATTCCTTTCTTTTGATAGTGATGATGCAAGGGAGACATTAAAAACACCCTTTTGCCTTCCCCATACTTCTTTTTAGTATATTTAAAATAGCTCACCTGAATAATCACGGATAGATTCTCAATCAGGAAAATCCCACATAAAACAGGAATCAATAATTCTTTTCTGACCACTAATGCCAATACTGCAATAATCCCTCCTATTGAAAGACTTCCGGTATCTCCCATAAAAACCTGAGCCGGATGGGTGTTATACCATAAGAATCCAACGCAGGCACCCACGAATGCGGCACAGAATATTACAATCTCCCCGCTATTTGGGATAAACATAATATTGAGATATTGTGAGAAAATGGCATTACCGGATACATAAGCAAAAATGGCTAATGCCAATCCAATGATGGCGGAAGTTCCAGCAGCAAGGCCGTCTATTCCATCCGTGATATTAGCTCCATTGCTAACAGCCGTCACTATAAAAATCACCCACAATACATAAATGATAACTGTATATCCATCAGGTAGAAAAGGTAGAATACTGCTATAATCAAATTCGTTATCCTTAAAAAATGGAATGGTAGTCACCATTGATTTAACATCTTCAAAGGATTTCTCGGAAACCATTTCAACACCCTCTGAAACACTAACTGGTGAAGCAAACTCCCTAATCGTAACATCAGGATGATAGAATAAAGTAAGCCCAACTATAAGACCTAAACCTATTTGCCCAAAAACTTTAAACTTCCCTTGAAGTCCTTCTTTATTCTTTTTGAATACTTTAATATAATCATCCACAAAACCAATTAAACCCATCCAAACCGTGGAAACTAGTAATAAGATGATATAAATATTATCAATTTTAGAGAAAAGCAACACTGGAATTACTATCGCCAAAATAATCATAATACCACCCATGGTAGGGGTTCCAGACTTCTCAATTTGACCATCCAATCCTAAATCACGAACAGTTTCTCCCACCTGTTTCCTTCGTAATTTATTAATCAGTTGCTTACCAAAAGTGATGGTAATTAGCAATGAGAAAAGCGTGGCCATTCCTGCTCTGAAAGAGATATACTGAAACACCCCTGCCCCAAGCAAGTCCATTTTTTTATTTAAGAAGTCGAATAAATAATATAACACCTTTCTCTATTTTTATTTATTATGTATTAAACTCAACATTTCATGTACTATTTCCTTATCATCAAAGTGGCTTCTTTCGCCTTTCACTTCTTGATAAGTCTCATGACCTTTACCAGCCACTAATATGATATCTCCTTTTTGTGCAAAACTGCAAGCCAATTTTATCGCTTCTTTTCGGTCAGGTAGATTCGTCACCTTTCTTACTTGAGAAACCGGCACCCCTTTTTGCATATCCGCAATAATGGCTTCAGGTTCTTCATATCTCGGATTATCAGAAGTCAAAATCACTCTGTCACTAAATCTACAAGCAATTTCGGCCATAAGAGGCCTTTTTGCAGTATCCCTATTTCCTCCACAGCCGACAACTGTCAGCACCTGCTCGTTTCCAGTTCGAATATTATCAATGGTTTGCAACACATTTTCTAATGCATCCGGAGTATGCGCATAATCCACTACAGCAGTAATTCCTGCATTATTCGGTACTTGCTCAAATCGTCCGTTCTTCAATTCGATTTGGGATAAGTTCATTAAAACCTCTTCACTTTCCTCATCCAAAAGATGAGCTGTGGCATAGGCTGCCAGAAGATTATAGGCATTGAAATACCCAATTTGCCTGAACCAAACATCCTTTTGTTCAATATTGAGTTCCAAGCCTTGAAGCGAATTACTTAGGACTTTGGCTTTATAAGTCGCCATCATTTTCAAGGAATAAGTATGTTTGGAGGCTTTGCAGTTTTGTAACATCACCATTCCTCTTTTATCATCCACATTCACCAAAGCAAATGCATCGGAAGGCAAATCATCAAATAATTTCTTTTTGGCTTTTATGTAATTATCAAATGTTTTATGATAGTCTAAATGCTCATGTGAAATATTGGTAAAAACAGCCCCTGCTAATTTCAAACCCGCCATTCTTTCTTGCTCAATAGCATGACTGCTTGCTTCCATGAAAACCACATTACAGCCCGATTCTACCATTTTCTTCAATAATGAGTTCAACTGTAAAGCATCTGGAGTAGTATGAGTAGCTGGAATTACTGCATTATTAATCTGATTTTGAACAGTGGAAATCATACCAGTATGATAGCCTAAGTTCATAAAAAGCTGATGCAATAAACTCACGGTTGTGGTTTTACCATTTGTGCCGGTGACTGCAACCAATTTCAGTTTTTCGGAAGGATGGCCAAAATAATTATCCGCCATAATGCCCAAGGCTTTAGCTGAATTATCCGTTTGCACATAGGTTACTTCCGGATGAATTTCGGTAGGTATATCTTCACATACCACTGCGACTGCTCCTTGCTCAACAGCCTTGGACATGAATTCATGACCATCCACTTGCGTTCCTTTGATGGCAATAAATACATCTCCGGCTCCCACAATCCTGGAATCGAACTGAAGTGCATCAATAGCAATGTCAGTGGCACCTGAAATGCTGATTAATTTAACTTTATATAATATGTCTTTTAAATTTGCCACTAACCTACTTCTAATTTAATTGTACTTCCTTTCAGTGCCCTTGAACCAGGATATTGCGATTGTTGGGAAACTCTTCCTGACTTACCTTTTACTTCCACTTTCAAGCCTGTATTTTCTAATAGATACAAGGCATCTCTTAATGTCATCCCTCTTACATCTGGAACCAGACCTTGCTGATGCTGATTATTCGGTTGCCACTTAATTGAATTATTGTGAATGGAAGCCCTCACCCACTCTATTTCTTGTCCATCTGTATGGTTTGAAACCCCTAAATAATTCAGCATGGCTGATAAATCTTGTTTATTTCCCGCTTGTACCACAGGAAAAATGCCTGTTTCAGGTTTTTCAGCCAACTCATACTCATCATGCATATTCAAATCCAATGCAAAGATTTTATCCGCTATTTCTTTAAATACAGGTGCCGCCACATCCGACCCATATTGCTGATATCCTTTCGGATTATCCATTACTACTATAGCCGAATACTTTGGATTGTCGGCTGGAAAATAACCTGCAAAAGAGGTGTAATATTGTCGAACATAACGGCCATCTTTCAAACTTTGCGCAGTACCGGTTTTACCAGCAATTTTATACTCTGCATTATTAATATTAGATGCTGTACCATTTTCCACAACACCTTCCAGCATGATTTTTAATTTGTCTAAGGTTTCTTTAGAGCAAATTTGATTACTTATTACACTTGTTTTGAAGGTATTAATTTCTTTATCTGTCTTTTTGATTGACTTCACCAAAAGTGGGCGAATCATTTTACCCTCATTTGCCACTGCATTAAAAAGCGTCAAAGTATGTAAAGGAGTCAACTCCAATCCATAGCCATAGGCCATCCAAGGCAAAGTAATACCACTCCATTGTTTGATAGGTGGAATATTTGGTTTGCCCTCCCCTATCATCTGAAAGCCCAAAGGCTGGGTTACTCCCATTGTTTTTAGGTAATCCAAAAAGCGTTGTGGATTCTCTCGGAAAGTTTCATCTATTAATTTGGCGATGGCAATGTTAGAGGATTTCTCAAAGGCATCTTGAATCGAGATGGTTCCATATCCACCCGGCTTATGATCTCTTACCTTATCTTTATAGAATTTAAATTCACCATCTCCCGTATCAATGGAATCAGAAAGCTGAATATTTCTCTCTTCCAAAAGCGCCATATATGAAGCCAATTTGAAGGTAGAACCCGGTTCTCTTAATCCATGACTTCCCACTGCATAGTTATAAACTTCGCCATATTTTCCATTTGAAAGTTTCTTCAAATTGGAGATAGCCTTAATTTCACCAGTTTTGACTTCCATAACGACCACGCAGCCCATATCAGCATCATGCTTGATTAGGTGACGTAGTAGAGCAGACTCTGAAACATCCTGTAAATTAATATCGATTGTGGTTTGGATATCAAATCCGTCCTTAGGTCTAATTTCAGAGCCATCATTTACAGGCCTCCAGCTACTTCCAGAAATCTTTTGAAATAATGCTTTACCATTAGTTCCTGCTAAATATTTATTAAAGCTGTATTCAAGTCCAGCACCGTAATCATTCTCATTCAAAAATCCGATAGTTCTAAACGCCAAATTAGAGAATGGCCTAAATCTCTTGTCCGTTTTAGTGAAAATCACTCCACCACCTAATCTTCCTTCACGGAAAATAGGCCATGTTTCCATTTCCTTTTTCTTTTGGTAACCGATTAAATCACTGGAAAGAAAAATATATTGTTTTCCTTTTTGTCTGGCTGAAGTGATTTTCTGTTTATAATAAGTGGAGTTACGGCCAAAGCTTTTTGACAACATCAAACTCAGGGAATCGATATTTTCCCTAAACAGTTGTTCATCTGCAATAGTCGGATCAAAAGCCACTTTATAAAAAGGCAAAGAAGTAGCCAACAAGCTTCCATTGTCAGAATAAATATTCCCACGGGTAGCTTTCACTTCCTGATAGCTCATATTGATTTCCTCAGCCATTTTTTGCCATTTATCTCCCTCCATCCATTGGATATGGAAAATCTGGTACATAATGGCTCCCGCAAAAATGACAATAGCCAAAAATGCCAATCGAACTCTGAGCAATATGGACTTCTTAATATTCACCTTTTTCTACAACTATTTTAAATGGTGGTTTTTCCGATTCCTTTAATCCTAATTTTTTTACTTTTTTCGCCACTTCCGATTGCTTGGAAGCAAACATATATTCTGATTTTAAAGTGGTATAATCCGCTCTTAAATCCTCCACTTCTTGATGAAGCTTGTCGATTTTTCGAGTAGTCTTATCCGCATAATGACTGTTACCAATGTAGAAAATACCAATCGCCACTAAGAATAAAACATAAGGCAGATAATGCACGGGCAATCCCCCTTCGCCATTGTTCCCTCCCAGCTTTTTGTCCAGCTTGGAAAATATGCTACCCGAAGCTGAATCTTTCGCTTGGTTTTTATCCTTCTTTTTAAATGTATTCTCACTCATAACCTTTCAGCTATTCTTAATTTTGCACTTCTGGCTCTATTATTACTTGTCAATTCATCTTCTTCTGCAGTAATAGGCTTTCTATTGATGGCTTTAAAAGGTTTCAATACGTTTCCGTAGAAATCCTTTTCTTCTACACCATCTAATTTCCCTTTATTGATAAAATTTTTCACTAATCTATCTTCCAGACTGTGATAGCTCATGACTACCAATCGACCACCCGGCTTGATTACTTCTTCCATTTGCAATAAAGCCTCTTCCAAAGCTTTCAGTTCTTCATTCACTTCAATTCTAAGAGCCTGAAAAACTTGAGCATAATATTTATTTTCTCTTCCACGCTTGGCGAATTTTTGTAATATCTCTTTCAATTCGCCAATTGTATTGATAGGAGCATTTGCTCGAGCAGAAACTATAGCCGAGGCTAAAGTCTTGGCATTTCGAACTTCACCATAAAGCCCGAAAATTTTGTGTAAATCTGATTCACTATATTCGTTTACTACTTCCTTAGCACTAACTGGAGCGTGTTGATCCATTCTCATATCCAATTCCGCATCAAAACGAGTAGAGAAACCTCGCTCTGCTTTATTGAACTGATGAGAAGAAACCCCTAAATCAGCTAAAACCCCATCAACTTGCTTGATGCGGTATAATTTCAAATATTTTTTAACGAAACGGAAATTCGCCTGAACAAACTCAAAACCCGGATGCTCAATTTCTTCAGCATTTGCTTCCGCATCTTGGTCCTGGTCAAAGCCCAATAATTTTCCGTCTGTAAGTTTTTCCAAAATAGCCTTTGAGTGTCCTCCTCCCCCAAAAGTTAAATCGACATAGATGCCATTGGGCTTAATAGCCAATCCATCCAGACATTGCTGTAACATAACCGGTTCGTGATATTCGCTCATAGGGATTAAGATTCAAAAAGGTGTTTCTCAGCTAAATCAGAAAATTCTTTCTGGTCTTTAATGAGGTAATCATCATATTTTGATGCATCCCATATTTCAACTCGATTCCCCATCCCCACAACTATCGACTCCCTTTCCAATCCGGCAAAGGCCATCATATTTTTAGGAATCAAAATTCTTCCGGCACTGTCGAGTTCCACGATTGCATTGCCCCTGAAGAAATTGCGCTGTAGATTTCTGTATTCTGCATTAAATTCGTTCAAGCCGGCAATCTTTGAAAAAATCTTTTTGTATTCGAGCATCGGGTATAGCACCAAACAAGGCTCGAAACCTCTGCGCACTACAATTTCATCACCGCTACCCTCGGGTAGAGCATTTTTGATCTTGGCAGGCAAGACCATACGCCCTTTGGCGTCTAGCTTACAGTCATATTCACCGGTGAAGAATGCCATGCTTACAGTTTACACAATTTCTTATATGCAAAGCTAAAACAATATGCGACATTTCATACCACTTTCCCCCACTTTTTTACACTTTTCTTCAAAAGATTACATTTTGGGCATCAAAAAGACAAGGAAAACAGGATCATATTTAATGCAAAAGGTGATTCTGGCATTTTAAAATTCTTATGAATTAAAAACATAAAAAATGCTCAAAACGCTCATAACCAACTGTTTAGGGCTATACGACAAAACAATACACAGATTTACAAGTACCTGATAATCAGAATAAAAAAGAAAATAAATTTATAATCTACAGTGTAATATTTTAGAGTTAGCTTTTGGTCGCATATGCAATACTAAAAGGCTCATCAATTAAATTAAAGCCAATATTTCAGCTCTATCTTGATCATATTCAGGTGGTGGGGCAAGGTGGGAGAATTTTCCCATAAAGGATAAATGGCTTGCAAAATTTCTTAATCCGAAGTTCATTTCGGCTGACTTCAAAACCATTTTTTCAGCATCGTTTCCTTGCAAAGCTTCGGAAACAGACTGCAATTTTCCTGCTGGAATTTGAGCTGTTTTCAATTTTTTAGTAAGTATTTCGTATTGAAACAATCTTGCTTTTTCCAATAATATTTGATTTAAAGTTTTTCTATTCTCCACTCGTAAAGTATTGGTTTTAAACCTATCATCTTCAGAAGTTTCAGGCATTTCCAAAACTTCACATAGCTTTTGAAATTGCGAATTTGTTCCTACTGCTAAAAGGATTTCTTTTTGATCAGCAGTTTTCAAAACTGATCCATAGGGTGAAATATTAGGATGCTCTGCTCCCATTTTTTGCGGATTATGTCTAGCTATCAAGTAATTGGTGGCTTGATTAGCCAGCGAGGAAATAGCGGCTTCAAATAAAGAAACCGATACTTTTGATCCTTCATTAGTTTTGAGCAAATGGATATAAGCCAATAAAACAGCTTCTTTCAGATGATGTGCTGCCAGAACATCCACCAAAGCAACTGGCATTTTCAGTGAATTTCCACCTGGCTCCCCATTCATATTCATGAATCCACTTTCCGCTTGAATGATGGCGTCATAACCAACCCTTTCATCTTCATCACCATAGCCTGTGATTTGACCATAAATGATCTTAGAATTAATGGACTTAAGGGACTGATAATCAACTTTCAGTTTCTCGGCATCACCTGCTTTATAGCTGGCGATCACGATATCGGATTTGGCAATTAATTTATATAAAACGGATAAATCTCCTTGTTCTCCAATATCTAAAGCAATTGATTTTTTACCGCTATTGGCAGCTGAGAAATAGGCAGAAATTGAGCTGTTAGAATCTTCACTTTTAAGTTTCCATGAACGAGTAACATCACCTTTGGTCTTGGGGTTTTCTATTTTGATTACTTCAGCGCCTAACTCTGCAAAAAATTGACCTACAGAAGGGCCTGCGAGGACGTTTGCTAATTCGATTACTCTTAGATTTTCGAAGATTGGGGGCATTTTGAGTAAAATTCAGTCTTACTAAATGTAAAATACATTATTTATTTCTAAATAAACACAATTATTCTGTAGTATAATTAACTGGGAAGTTTTCTGCTTATTCTTTTTGCTTGAACAAAAAGAATCAAAAATTCAAGACAAAACAAAGCTTCATCGCTTCGCCCAACGCTGGCCCGCTGTTTTGTCCTCCTGCCCGCACTCTTCGAGCAAATATTGTAGGTTTAGTTAAAAGTTGATTACCACAAAAGTTTCAGTACAAATTAATTTCCCTATTTTAATTGAATCTCACACAAGCTAAAATATCATCCTTGCTAATATGAGGATACATTTCAATAATTTCATCAAAGGAATATCCACCTGCAATCTTTTTCAAGATTAATTCTACAGTAATGCGAGTTCCTTTCACAACTGGCTTCCCTAGCATAACTTTGGGGTTAGACGTAATCTTATCTTGATAATTCATGTGTATATAATTGTTTTATAATGCCACATGGAATTCGCTATAAATATTCATCTGGCGATTGTTATAAATTCGCTCTCGAATATTTATGCTCATTTCATGTGTATATGTTTATTTTTTATTATCACATGGAATTCAATAAATTTTACTTATCCTCTGTTGATATGTTGAGGATTCTAAAATTTACATCATTTCATAGTACTTTTTCCTTAAAGTTCACGTTTTTTTCCTTCTTTGAAAAATAACATTTATCCAGTAAACTAAATTCATTTACAAAGCTTTAAACCTCAGTCAATTTCCACTTCCCTCTTTTAAACCAGATAATTGAAATCACAGCTAAAAGTGAAAAGGCAAAAACTATCCCTAGGTAAACCCCATCTGAGCCTAAGCCCAAATTATTGGCCATAAAATAAGCCAATGGAATTTGGAAAAGCCAAAAGCAAACAAAATTGATAATGGTAGGGGTTTTGGTGTCTCCAGCACCATTGAAAGCATGGCTCAACACCATTCCATAGGCAAAGAAAATGTAGCCGAAACAAATATAGCGCACAGCCTTAATGGCTTCTTTTTTTACAGCCTCCACATCTGTGAAAATCCCCACTATTTCATTTGAAAAAACATAGAAAATCAATGAGACTGTAAAAAGAAAAATCACATTATAGCGTGCTGCCAACCAAACTGATTTTTCGGCCCTTTCTGGTAATTTTGCTCCCAAATTTTGTCCTACTAGTGTTGCTCCTGCATTGCTAATTCCAAAGGATGGCAGAATGGTGAAAATGATGATTCTCAGCGCTATAGTGTATCCCGCTAAAACTTCACTACCAAAATTGGAAATAATCCTAACTAGAAATATCCAGCTTGCTGATTCAATTAAAAATTGTCCTACTCCACCAGAGGCAATTTTTATAATTCTTCCTATTACTGAAAAATCAGGCTTTATATGCTGAAATGAAACACTGATTACTCCTGTGCCTTTCAATAAATGATATAATTGGTATAAAACTCCTATGCTTCTGCCAATAGCTGTTGCCACTGCTGCACCCGTTACGCCCATAGCTGGGATTGGCCCCCAACCAAAAATAAAGATCGGGTCCAATATCATGTTGAGAATATTGCTTAACCATAATGCACGCTTGGCGATAGCCGCATTTCCTGCCCCGCGAAAAATACCATTAATTAAGAAAAGTAACATAATGGTACCATTACTGGCAAATAGTATCTTAGTGTACCATCTACCTTCTTTGATTAAGTCCTCTTCACCGCCCATTAGGCGTAGAACATCTTCACCATAAATAAAACCGGCAACACTTAAAGCCAATGAAACTGCTAAGGTTAAAATAATCGATTGGACAGCAGTATGAGAAGCTTCTTTTTTCTTTTTCTCCCCTATTCTTCTGGCGACCATAGCCGTGGCTGCCATACTGAGACCTATGCCCAAGGAGTAAACTATTGTGATTACAGACTCCGTTAAACCTACCGTAGCCACAGCATTTGTGCTGACTTGCGCCACAAAAAACACATCTACTACTGCAAATAAAGATTCCATTACCATCTCCAAAACCATGGGAATGGACAAAAGAATGATGGCCCGACTAATTTTTATATTGGTCAGATCTTCATTAGTGCCTTTAATGGCATACTGAATAAATAGGATATATTTTCTGATTCTTTGGAACATCAATTGTAATTGACGTCTGCAATATTAAGTTAATTTTTTGATGTTTCGAGAACATTATGTGTAACTGTAAGTTTTTCAAATAAAAATTTATGGAAAAGCACCTAAACAGTACTTCAAATAAAAAAGGCCAACTTACTATTGAAAGAAGGGAGTTTCTCAAAAAAGCAGGTGGTTTTGCGATAATGGGATTATTTGGTACTTCATTTTTCACTTCTTGCAGTGATGATACAGAAGACCCTATCAATGTTGATGCAAACTCCGAGGGCATTAATATTGATGGGGATACGATTACAATTGATTTAAATTTAATTGAAGAACTTAATTCATCAGGAGGCTGGTTGCTCATAACCCAAGCACAAACTTTAGTGGTCAATGATGGCGAAATAAAGGCATTAACTTCAGTTTGTACCCATAGCAATTGCGATAGAAATTGGTCATTAAATAATGGAAACTTCCGATGTTCTTGTCATGGATCAGTATTTACAACGGATGGTGAGGTAGTAACAGGCCCAGCTACTCGTCCTTTAACTCAGTTTGATGTGGCCCTTGATAATGATATTATTACCATCACAAAGTAGAGAACATCATTTTTATATTAAATAGAAAACCTGAGAACACCGGTTTGAAAAAGAGAAAATATTTTTAAGTAAAAGAATTAATGCATGAAATTGATCTATTCTTTTTCCCTTCTCAAAATTAAGTTAGTATTTTTATAACGTCTTTTTAATTTTAATAACGCTTGTGAGAAATTCCAATTTGAAATCAGTTCTTGCGGTTTTATTTCTTTTCTTGTTTGCTACTTGTCAAGACAAGACTATTTTATCAGAGAAAGAATCTGAACTTTACACCATAAAAAAATTTGGAATAGATGATTTCCAAAATGAGAAAACACTAAGTGGTAAGAAATTAAATATACCGCAATTGCTTTATCCAGATTTGGTATTAGCATTAGAAGATTATTTAGTGATATCAGAAACCGAAGATGATACGCTTTTTCACATAATTAATAAGTCTAATTATAAGCATATAAGAAAAACAGGTAAATCAGGGATAGCTCCAAACGAATTAAAAAGTGCATCCTCTTTATTTAAAACTGTTAGGAAAAACCAATTTTGGGGATATTCCTTATCTGGTAAAACCTTAGCGAAATACAATGCTATAGATACATTTGCTAATTCAATAGAAGTAATAAAACCCAAAAATGATGAAATGTATCTGGCAAGTACTCTGGTTCCAAGTGCAAAAAATTCATTTTTATCAACTCGCAATAATGGAGATGAAAAGTTTGTTGAGTTTAGATTTGATGGACAAATCCTGAACATCTTCGGTAATTGGCAAGACATGCTTAATATGAAGGATGTACCCTCGAATGTAATTTCTTCTTTACTACAAGGGAAGTTAGTCGTAAACGATGCAAAAACGCATTTCGCCTTTGCCTGTTTAGATGCAGACATTATTGAAATATTAGATAAAACAACAGGAAAAACCATATCGGTGAGAGGACCCGTACACCATGTACCCAAATTCACGGTGGACTATGGTGCTGGCTATGCAATGTGTGCATTAGATTTTGATGATGTAATCTATAAATATATCGATGCGACTATTTTTAACAATAAAATATACGCTGGATTCTCAGGACACTCCTTTGAAACTATTGACATCAATAAGGAGGATAAATTTGTGGAGCAAATATTTATTTTTGATTTAGATGGCAATCCTTTAATAAGGTACAATCTTAACTATTCTATAAAGCATTTTACTGTTGATGAAGACAGAATTTATGCCATAACCTATGATGAAAATCCAGGTTTGGTAGTTTTTGACCTTTAGAAGGTCATTAAAGTATAAAATTAACGTTCTCATAACTCAATATTAAAAGAAATTGTAGAAATTAGCTTTAAACTAATTTTATACAATGAGATACCTATTGATATTCCTATCGTCTATTTTGATGTTTATGAGTTGTACTGAAAGACCCAAAAATTATGAAAACATTGACTGGCAAGGCCATCGAGGAGCCAGAGGTATATATCCTGAAAATACCTGGGCAGCATTCCAATATGCGATTGACCAAAATATGACCACTTTGGAAATGGATGTGGTCATCACCAAAGACGAAAAAGTAGTAGTTTCTCACGAACCCTATTTAAACCACAAAATCTGTTTAGACACTGCAGGTCAACCCATCACTGAAAGAGCAGAAAAAGGATGGAATATATACAAAATGACTTACGAGGAACTGCAAAAATGTGATTGCGGAAGTGTGAAAAACCCTGATTTCCCAAATCAAAAACAAGTTAGCTCTCCAAAGCCCTTACTCTATGATATCATTAAAAAAACAATTGAATATTGTGAAAAAGAAGGAAAAGAACTTCCTTTTATGAATGTGGAAATTAAGTATGAAGAAGGCATGCAGAATGTCTATCACCCCAATATTAAGAAATTCAGTCGATTAGTATTTAAAGTACTATTTATGGAATATCCTCAAGAGAAATGGAACATCCAATCATTTGATTTTGATATATTGAAACACTTCCACAAAACCTTTCCAAAAGTTCCATTGGCCGCACTGGTTTACGAAAGTGGGGCTTGGGAAAAGCAATTTGAAGAATTGGGATTTACGCCTGCAATTTACAGTCCTTATCATCAACTGGTTGATAAAAATATGGTAACTGCACTTCATCAAAAAGGCGTGAAGGTCATTCCTTGGACGGTAAATGAAGAAAAAGATGCGACCAGATTACTGAAAATAGGGGTTGATGGCATTATTACAGATTATCCTGAATTAGCCGACAAATTCCGCAATAATCCTTAATTTTGCTGTAAGAATAAAGATAAAAAACCTGTCAGGTTTTATTTTTATAATGGAGAGTTTTTTTATCCGAACCCCACTTTTAGGTGTTTTCACCTAAAAGAATTGTAGTTATAGTTGTAAAAAAACAGCATCAATGAGTTTTGGTGAAAACAAACACCAAAACTGGGGAAAGTGTAAAAACCTGAAGGCTTTATATTAATATTGAATGAGAGGAATCTCAAATTTACTAATCCTTAATTATTAATTACTAATTAAAAATTTTATGTCCAACAAAAAATATGATATCTACGGAATAGGAAATGCCTTAGTGGATATTATCACAGAAGTTTCAGAAGAATTCGTACTTGAAAATAAAGTAGAAAAAGGAGTGATGACCTTAGTGGAAGAAGAGCGTCAAGCAGAATTACTCAACTCCATGAAAATCACAGAAGAACATATGCAAGGAGGGGGTTCAGCTGCCAACACCTTGGTTGCTGCCAGTCAATTTGGCGCCAAAGGATTTTATTCTTGCAAAGTAGCCAATGATTTAGAAGGCGTTTTCTTTTTAAATGATTTAAAGGCGAATGGTATTGATACTGTTTTGACTCCTGAAAGCGCACCTGTTGGCACAACTGGAAAAGTATTGGTGATGACCACACCTGATGCAGAGCGAACTATGAATACTTTCTTGGGTATTACTGCTGATTTTTCTGAAAAGGAAATTCATGAATATGCGTTGAAAGATTCAAAATATCTCTATTTGGAAGGCTACTTAGTGACTTCAGAAAGCGGATTGGCTGCCATGAAGAAAGCCAAAAAAATAGCAGAAGATAATGGCGTAAAAACTGCCCTAACATTTTCTGATCCTGCCATGGTTAAATATTTCAAAGAACAGATGGAGTCTGTAGTAGGCGCTAGTGTTGATTTATTATTCTGCAATGAAGAGGAAGCCGCATTATTCACTGGTGAAAATGACCCTGATAGCATTCGAGAAGAATTGAAGAAAGTAGCCAAAAGATTTGCCATTACTCAAGGTAAAAATGGAGCTATCATTTATGACGGAGATACTTTTATTGATATAGAGCCCTATCAAGTGAAAGCGGTGGATACCAATGGTGCAGGCGATATGTTTGCCGGTGCTTTTTTATATGCCATTACAAATGGACATAGTTATGCTGATGCAGGTAAATTGGCATCCTTAGCAAGTTCTAAAATTGTTACACAACTCGGCCCAAGATTGACCTGGCCTGATGCCAAAGAGATTTTAAATAAGTGGAAGAGCGTTTAATGAGTAATTAAAAATTAGTAATCATCCCTATTTTGTAATTTTAGTACTTTTACCCAAACCTGTCAGGCTTTATATGAAATGAATGATGAAAATACAATCATTTTAACTACCAAAACTCATAGAAACCTGGCAGATTTTATCTTTTTAATTAACTTAACAAGGTAGGATTAGCAATACTTCCTAAACATAGATTGAAAAGCCTTTGATAGAAATTTCAAAGGCTTTTTTGATAAAAAATTGGCTTATCCCATAATTATTAAGTTAAAAAATTCTGTTATAAGACAGAATTATATCAACGCACCCCCTTACCGTTACCCTTAAACAGAAATAGTATTTTACAAAGATTTATAAAAACAGAAAACATAAGCTATTTAAGAGATAGCCTATTATATATCTCAATCAGTATAGTTTATGATGTGATTTAAATACTTTAATGATGTAGTATTGATGTAGTTGAAAAATTGAAAATTGAACTTAAGGTAGATAAGTTGAAAAGTAAATTTTAAAAACAATACTATGACTATGGAACGTTTATTACAATTAATCACATTAAGTTGCTGCATTTTAATATGCAGTCATCAATTACAATCACAAAATCCCACTTTGGTGTGGTCAGATGAATTTGATGGGAGTTCACTTGATCTTAATAAGTGGGAGCCCCAAATCGGAGATGGCTGTGCTGAGGGAATTTGTGGATGGGGAAATGGAGAACTTCAGTATTACAAGGCCGAGAATGCAGAAGTCAATAATGGAATGCTCAATATCATTGCAAAAAAGGAAAGGGTAAAATCCAATGGCTATACTTCGGCTAGAATCAGAACGAAAAACCTTGCAGATTTTCAGTATGGAAGATTTGAAGCAAGAATTAAATTGCCCGCTGGAGCAGGTTTGTGGCCTGCATTTTGGATGTTATCAACTGATGAACCTAATGGCGGGTGGCCAATGGATGGTGAAATTGACATTATGGAATTTATTTCCGCTCAACCAGACCATGTATTTGGAACCATTCATTATGGCGACCCTTATCCAGACAATCAATTCCAAGGCAATAGCTTTTATTTATATGATGGGAGTTTATTTACAGATGATTTTCATGAGTTCACTATAGAATGGGAGCCAGGTGAAATTAGATGGTATGTAGATGACATCTTGTATTCAGTAAAAACTGCCGAGGATGTAGCTCCATATAACTGGCCTTTTGATGATGGAAATTTTCATTTTATCCTGAATACTGCTGTGGGCGGCACTCTAGGTGGTGAAGTGGATGACAGTATTTTTCCTTCTACAATGCAGGTGGATTATGTAAGGGTATATGATGGAAACAAACCAACCATCCGAGGAAAGCGTGTGGTATCCAATCAAGAAACCAATGTGCAATACAATATTGACAAATTAAGCTCTGGCGCCAATGTGCAATGGACAGTCCCCTCAGATGCCAACATAGTGTCCGGACAAGGCACAAGTCAACTGACTGTTGATTTTGGAAGTAATAGTGGAAATGTAACAGGCACTTTTGATGTAGGGAACGGTAATGAATCCATTGCCATTGATGTAATAGTGGAGCCAGCCTACAGTAAAGGTTTTTCTTTCGAGAATTTCGATGAGACAGGCTTAGCAACCTATTTCTCAAGTGATGGTACTTTAACGGAAGTCCAAAACCCTGATCCCAATACTGTAAATGGAAGCACGCTAAGCGGTCAGTATATAAGAGATTCGGAAACGCAGTATGATGTCTTATTTTACGAAACATCCGCTATTTCCAATGCAGACCAATATGCAGGAGTTGCTTCGGATAAAAAATTCTACATGGATGTTTATACTGATGCTCCAATTGGAACAGAAATTATTTTACAATTGGAAACCTCTACTGCTACTGCCACCAATTATCCGGAAGGACGCCACAGTCGATATGTAGGAACTATAACGGAAAACAACAATTGGCAAAGAATTGAATTCTCTCTTTTGGATCAACCGGATGGAGCTGCCAGTTCAACCATTGATAAAATGGCGATTTTATTTAACTCCAACACTTTTACTGGCGACACCTATTACTTCGACAATCTGGATAGTTACAATGCTGATTCAGGAGATAATAATGATGGGGGAAATAATGCACCAAGTGTAAGTATTACAAATCCAGCTGATGGATCTAGCTTTGATGCAGGTACAGCTATCACAATAGAAGCTGATGCAACAGATAGCGATGGAAGTATCTCTCAAGTGGAATTTTTTGTAGATGGTACATCTATTGGTATAGACGATGCAGAACCTTATGCGATAAATTGGACGGTTGTAGAAGGAACACAAATATTGACAGCTAGCGCTTCAGATAATGAAGGAGCAACTACTACCTCTTCCCAAATTTCCATCACCGGAACTTCTGACAGCGGAGAAGCCACAGCTATTTATGTGAGCAATATAGTTACCGGTACAGCAAACGCTGGTGCGGGACAAAAATATGGAACTGCTACCGTTAGTATTTCTGATAATTTAGATAATCCCGTATCTGGCGCTGTAGTTAGCGGTACATTTTCAGGAACATTCAGTGAGTCTGTAAGTGGCACCACCGGCTCGGACGGAACTGTAAGTTTTCAAACCTCTTCTTCAGCCCGAGGTGGTGTAACAGTAAATTTTTGTGTTGATAATGTGGAAGGTAATCTTACTTATGATCCTAGCCTTAATTCAGGTTCATTTGATTGTGGAAGTAGCTTGCGGTCAAATGATATGATTTTGTCAAATGAAGAGATAACTTCAAATGGATTATCATTCACAGTTTACCCCAATCCTGCAAAGGACCAAATATGGATCAATGCAGATGGATTTAAAAATGATGTTGAAATTAGAATTATGGATGTAAATGGTAGAATTTTAATTGAAACTAGAGATATTAAAAACCCAATCAATATTTCCAATTTAAATAAAGGACTATATTTTATTCAGATAAATGATCAGCATCATAAGCTTCAAAGGAAATTTTTGAAGTAAATGGCGAAACCTAGTTTATCAATTTTAAAATAGAATGAAAACCTGACAATTTTGAGCTTAGTTTTTGAAATGATAAAGCAGGGCTAATTAAAAAAGAAAAGACGAATAGTATTATAATTCGTCTTTTCTTTATCAATATTTTCCATTTAATATCAATATAAAAGAGTAGCTTTACTTTGACCCAATAAGTATAAAATCCTATGGATAGCCTAATCAAGACTTCGTTTCAAATATTTAGCATTCTCTTAATTTCCTTAACAGCATGTCAAACCGATTTTGAAAAAATCAATCCTGAGTTAACTTGGGAAAATCCTGATGATATTGGCGTGGGAATTCCCTTAAGTGAAACCCAGCTTAACGCAAGTGCTGATGTAGATGGGACTTTCATTTATACACCTGATATTGGAACTGTTCTTGAAGAAGGTGATAATCAAGAACTCAATGTTGCCTTTAGCCCTAAATATCCATCTGCTTTTAATGATGTTAGCCTTACTGTTTCAATTAATGTCGTCAACAAAGGCATTTCAGATGCTGTATTTAACGAAAATTTTTCTTACGGAATAATGGCGGATATTGATGGCAATGCATACAAAACCATTAAAATAGGAGAACAAACCTGGATGGCAGAAAACCTCCGAACCACTCATTATCGAAATGGAGATCCAATAAGCAATATAACCAGCAATTCCCAATGGGTAAACCTTCAGACAGAAGCATATTCAGCCTACAACAATACAGAGGATTTAGACGAACTGGCTACTTTTGGGCTTTTATATAATTGGTACGCAGTTTCAGATCCTCGCAATTTGGCTCCAGAAGGCTGGAGAGTTGCTACTCAAGCAGATTGGGATGCATTGATTTCTGAACTAGGTGGTGTAAATGTAGCCGGCTCAAAATTAAAAGAAGCTGGCAATACCCATTGGAACCCAGGAAGCTCCGGAAACAATAGCAGTGGATTTACTGCTTTACCATCTGGCAGAAGACAATACACTGACGGAACTTTTATCAATTTAAATTTCAATGGCTTTTGGTGGGCCAATACTGCCAATGGAGCAGATTTTTCATTCTATTATCAGCTCAACTTTGATTCAAACACTATTATTGCGGCCAATTTTTTAAGAAGTGCAGGTTATGCTGTGCGTTGCGTAAAAGAAGAATAAAAACAGTTGGACAAAATAGAATTTCTGATACATCATTAATTTCTAGATCCAATCCAAATCTGGTTTGGTCATTTCATTTTCAACATCACCCGTATTTAAAGTAGAAGCAGGTTCAAAAAGCATCACCCAAACCTCCTCTTCAGCAACAGGCTTGTGTTCCACCCCTTTCGGGACTATCACAAATTCATTTTCTTTCACTTCGATTGTTCTATCTCGGTATTCCATTTTCAGAATTCCTTTAACGACAAAAAACATCTCATCTTCTAGCTCATGTTTATGCCAAACAAATTCGCCTTTGAGTTTGGCAAGCTTAACATGTTGTCCATTCAACTCCCCCACAATTTTGGGTGACCAATGTTCTGAAAACAATGAGAATTTTTGATTAAGGTTCACTTTTTCCATTCTAGTGAATTGTCATTTCTAATTAAACTAGGTTACATAATTTGAATAGAAGAAAATATTTTTTCTCGGTCAGTATCAGACGGGGATTTGTTTTCTGTGAATTTAATCGTGTACATCTTTCGATCAATTATAAAAAAATAAATCTGAACTACTCTATCATCCTTATTTGATAATAGAACTTCCCTTGCCCTTAAATCCTTAATAAATACCTCATTATTAGATAAAAGTTCTACTTTCTTGCCAAACTGCATACCCGTTATATATCCTTTTGCATAGGGCTCTAAAGGATCCAAATTATATTCTTTATGATAGAGACTATCAGGTAAATCATAGCGATCTATCGATATATCCCCTTTAGCTGTTATGGCCGAAATCTTTATATTATTACCGGAAGCAGTTTTATTATGTTCTCCAGGAATCTTAATGCTTACTTTATCATCTATTTCAATTTCTTCCCAATTCTGGGACAATGCAGCATGGAAAGTAAAGACTAAAAGTAAAAGTAAAATAGTTCTCATGATAATTTATTTTAAGTTCTTGTTTTGCAGTGTCCATTAAAATTAGTAAAAAATGCTGATTCTAAGCTTCTGAATTAAATCTCTTATAAAACCAAAATCATTATTGTTCATATCGCTTCTGAAAAGTATAGGTCAGCCTGAAGTCAAAAAATGCTGCCACATGCCGGTGAGCCAGCAGATTAATTCCCGTACTGAATTGGCGATTTATCTGATACTTAATACCCCAACGATGAAATATTCGATCATAATAAGGTGTTTGATCAAAGATGTACACGCCCAATCGCTGGCTAAATTGAAACTTGCCCAGTAAAAACTCATGCCCAAATAATAAGCCAGATTTCAATGCACTTGCATTCACTCCATCCCTATCAAGTTTGTCTCGTAACTTTCCATCAAAATAAACTTCAGTGCCCACAGTAAGCATACTCAGTTTTCCCACCTGCTTACCTGCCTGAAATGCAAAGCCACCCCCAAAAAATCTTTTGCGATTACCGACCTCATTGTAGCCACGATTCATGGTACCCAATAAAGTGAAATCATATCTGGTGGAATAATTCCTCCAAAATTTTTCTGTGGTGCGTACTCCAGTGTAAAAGGATCTCGGATTAGGTTGATAAATCAATGAGATTCCAGCAGTAGGCCAATTAATGCCCTTATTGGGCTGTCGCATACCTCCATTGGAGATATGCTGATAGTTTATAGAAGGGTTTAGCCACCAATTTTTCGATAACTTTACCCATACCCCAACGCCCACCAATAAATAGACGCTTAGATGGGTGCTGTAAGATTGGTTCCCGGGATTAGAGATACTATCGTATGGATTGCTTAAATAAGAAAGTCCTGCGGCTCCTTTCAAAGAGAAAAGCACGCTTTTACTTATCCGGTAAGTAGGTTCCAAAAAATATGCGGCCGTAGCACTCTTACCTAATAAATCCACATCGTAATCATAATATGACATCATCAATCCTTGCCTAGGATAACAATGACATAGTGAAAAATTAGCAGAATCGTTGCTTTGCCAGCTAAGTATAGTTTCAATTCCAGTTGGTCTGGCACCACTGGTATTTTGCACATCTACAGAATGGGGGAAAATAAAACCATGTTGTAAACCTACACCTATTGAGAAAATCGGTTTCTGATGAGCTAAAGAATCGGTTTGGGCAATAGCAATGGTTGATAAAAAAGAGCTAAATATCAATAAAAGCCATAGCTGTGCAGAAGCCAGCTTCAATTTATAGTGATTAAGCTTATCTAAATACCCGTTTTTCATCCATAGCGCTAGCACCATATCTGAAAATTAAGATATAAATCGTAAAAGTCTTAATTCAACGCTTACCTCTTTCAAATTTTCATTTTTAGATTTCGGCTATATTTTGGTGACGGATTCATCAAAAAAGTAATTCTTAATTAAATATTCTTCTCCCCCAATCGCGCTACTTTCATTAACCATTTTGCTCTGAATTTGTCTTTTAATAGATTGATTGGGCCAATGGAAGTTATTTTCACAGACTTCACTCCTACAAACTGCATCGTCAACTTTTTCATGGCTTTATGGCTCGGTGAACTGTAGATCAGTGCATAATACCAAGGCGGTTGATCCATAGTACAAATCAATCTGGAAGTTTTACCAGTTAAAAATTTATCCCACCATACAGAGCCCTCTCTCTTTTGGAAGGCAAATCCTGGCAACAAAACCCGATCAAGAAAACCCTTCATAATGGCAGGAACCGACCCCCACCAAACAGGATAAATCCAAACTATATGATCCGCCCACTTTAAGCTCTCTTGAGCATCTAATAAATCCGGCTCAAGCTCTGTACGCTTTCTGTAGCCAAATTGTAGATTCGGATTAAAATCCAATTCCCTGATTTTGATTTCCCTTAACTCTGCGCCTGATTTTTCAACACCCTTTTTATAGGCTTCTGATAATCCATAATTAAAGCTAGCCTCATCGGGGTGTCCATTTATTAGAAGAATTTTTTTACTCATGAATTATAATTGGTTTAAAAGGAATTGATTTTTTCAAAAAAGATCAAAAAGGACGGAACAGGGTTTTCAAGACAGTTTTTGTTTCAAGCTAAATAAAGCATCTTCAAGTCATTAAAACATCATTTATACTGCTTGTTGCACAAAAAAACGCACCTCTTTATTTGCAATATCCTCCATTTCCATGATTTTCAAATGCCTTCTGTATTTTCCACTTCCTTCAAGAATACCATGAGGGTCTTTCATTAGAAACCCATTGCCAAACTCAAGTGTAATGTGATTCTTATTTAAGAATAACCCACTATACATTTCTTCATTTAAAAAGAATACGATCCCACCATACATTATTCTTTCCTCAGTTTTTGGAAAAAATTCAAAAATGATTTGACGTAACTCAATGAAGATATCAGATTTTTCAGGATCGATTATCTTTATTTCATCCAAAAATTTTTGTACCTCTGCTTTTCCTGATTTTTTCTTCTGATTCATAGCGAATTAGTGTTAACGCGAAGCTAGAATGCGTTGGCAATACTTCGCTGATGATATACTAAAGTAACGAAGCTAAACCATATCCACAATTATTGTAAGAAAAATGAAGAGAAACATGCTGAATGCTTATCTTAAATCTAAATAAAATCATCAGTTTGGCTTTTTATCAGTTTACTTCTTCACTTTGCTAGAAGCAGTAAGCAAATGCATTTTTAGCAAATGTTATGCACCTTTTAATGTTCGCATTTCGTCAGCTAAAACGGGAACATTCCTTTGAATTATTCCCCATAACATCTCTGGTTCAACCGAATCGTAAGCGTGTGAAATAATGTTTCTCAATCCAATGATGTTTTTAGAGGCTGTAATTTGAACGTCTGGGTTAATGTCAATGATTTTCCTAATGGCTTCGCCAATGATTTCTAAATCCCTCTCTATAGCCCGTTGCAAAATAATGTCATTAGAAAAATTGTTGAAGTCATTTTGAGTTTTCTGCTTAATAGATTCGATCTCCTCGATAACACTCTCAATATCTAAAATGTATTTGAGTAGTTTAGGCTGCATACAAATCTACTTTTGACCGATTTACCTCTTCTTTGAGAATTGGGTTCTTCAGTGATTTGGTAGATACGAGATCGACTTTTCTATCTAAAATTTCTTGAAGGTTATGTAATAAAGAGAAATAGTTATCAGCATAGTCCAAAACGTCAATTTCATTAGAAAATTCAACGAGAAAATCGATATCGCTGTCTTCCTTCATAGCATCTTTTGCAGCTGATCCAAACAAAGCAATAGCAATCACATGATGTTTTTTACATGCCTCCACAATCTCATCAAGTTTATTTTGAACCAAATCAACCATAATTCAAAGATACATGAAATTTCGAATAATTCTTAATCTATGCTTTATGGTACATAACGACCGTACAAAACCCGATTGTTACACTAGTCTATGAAATACTGAAAGTAGTAATTTATGCTTTCATCGCAAACTGATACACCTCATTAATTGCAAAAGCTTAGAATAATTAGACACCCTACTTGACCAAAGGCAATATCTTTGGTTGCCAGCTATGAAAAGCAAGCATAAATTACGGGCTAATTAGTAGTCAATTTGCTACAAGGTGGTGAGCAAATGGGTTTTATATCATGTTAGCGAGAAATGTTTTCTATGAGTTCAAAAGTTAAGTCCTCTGTAATTGTAAGCTTTTCCTTCCACAGTCCATCTGCTTTAAAGTTGGGTTCTTGTTCAGTGTTCAAGTTCATTATCTCAATTGTCACTGAGTTAGAGTTGTACCATGCTCTGCTAATAGTATCTTGCTTGTTGCCCTGTCCTCGAATATAATTTGGGTAAATCTGGAAATCTGTAATGCAATATTCAGAATTGAGAATTGCTATCACCAATGTTCCAGCATCAATATATTGAACTTTAAAAGTAATTAAATATCCGTCCTTAACTTTGTTTAAGTAGTCTAATGAAATTGATTCTATCTTTTGGTTTTTGAATTTTAGTATTTCAATTGGAATATTATTTTCAGAAAGTGTTCCCCCGTCCATCTCGATTGATGAATAGAATCCATTAAACTTTTCTAAATCTGATTGAAGACAGTCTCCTCCCACATTTGATAAAACAGTTAACCACAAAGTTAGAATTCCAGTTATTATTATTTTCATGCAGTCTTAATTCTCGCTAACGCCTGCATAAAACCTGTTTGCTACACTAGGCTATGAAAAACTGAAAGTAGCAATTTATGCTCACTCAAACAACCTTCACTTTTGATATCAGCCAAAAAGTGGAAGCCATGACTAAATACTAGCCACAAAATGCCAGCATAAATTGTGGGCTATTTTGCAGGTGTTTTGCTACAGTGTGATTAGCAAATTGGTTTTATGCGATGTTATGTATATTTTTCTATTTAACAGTTAGTATAAAATAATCCTCAAATGATTTTTCTTCTCCATTGACCATCTGAGTTGTTCTAACTCTAATCTTATGCTGTCCAGTTTCTAATCCCTTAATTTTGACTATTCCATTATAGTTACTACTTGCATTGGCTGGTATCTCTATAAAACCTTCATCAGTCTGAGAGTCGTCAATTTCATATTTAAAACTAACAGCGACCATTTGTGCTTCTGAAATTGCTGTTCCTCTGAATATTTCGCCCTTTTTGATTTCAAATTTATCGCTTATTACACGTGGATTCAGAAGGTCAACATAAGGAAAAAAACTATTGAAATGTTCTCTTATGTTATTAACTGTTGATAGATTAAATTGTAAAAGTATGTTCGTAAATGCAATGCTATTAGTTTGTTCATATTGGCTAAAGCCTTCAAATAGAAAAGTTGAATCTATATCTATTTTGTCTCTTGTATTCCCCGCAATTTCTATTAGGTCTTGAATGTCTTTCCTTTCAATTTGCTCTCCTTTAGAGATTTTATTTGTTAGCTCAATATTGGTTTTAGTGAGTTTTTTACATACTTTATGTAGGTCTTTTCCAACAGGCGAATTTCCCGTTTCCTCTACACGGAACTTAAGTTTATTGTTTGACTCTTCTATCTCCTCTAATAAAAATTGATTTTGGACTTCGTAAATCTTGTCTCGATTGTCTGAGCAAGCAGTTACAAGAAAAATTAGCAAAAGGAATGAGGTGAATCTAGTCATATTAATTATACATAACATTATAGCGTTTTATTCATCGTTCTCTAAAAGTAAATAAAAAAAGGTAAAATCCCCATTTCTGTTAATGTGATTTAAAGGCAGTAAGAATGATGAATAAAACGTTGTTGGACTGAGCCGATGGGACTATGGGCATTGTATGTGCGCTCTAGCTACCGAAGCCTCACCTTTTATTAATGATATGATTACAGTCATCCCTAGCCTGTTTAAGGTTGGACAAGGACATAAAGCCAAAATACCTGATTTTGCAAAACCCCTCAGGTAGGACATGCTGCATGAACCTTCTTATAAATTCGCCCGCCTCCAGGCTCATCACTTTTCTCTAGCCACCACAACGGTAGTCTTTATAATAAAAGTTCACCTTTCCGTTTTGATGGCTGATGATCCGTTGGTTACTTATGGCCACCCTGTGGGTATAATTGCCCAAGTAATTGATGAGATTTTCCGAGCATTTAAAAGGCTTTTCGCTGTAAACCACCCATTTGGTCTTGTAGCATTGCTGTTTTAGTTGTTCAAAGTGGGTGCCTGCAGGTATTTTGAACCGGTCATTCTTGAAGGATGCTTCCAGCAGCTTGAGTAAAAGACCCCTAAACACAGCACTTAGCACCTTCACGGGCAAGAAATAGTTGGGGTTGGAAGGAATCCATTCCATTCCGTCTTCGGTCAATCCTCCCGCAGGCACTATCATATGGATATGCGGGTGGTAATCCAGGTTTTGTCCCCAGGTATGCAATATCGCTACCGCACCTGCCTTTGCCCCCAGATACTTAGGGTTTTTGGCGCACTGCATCAAGGATTGGCCAGCTGCTTTAAAAAGTGCGCCATAAGCCGGTTTTTGATTAATATAAAACAGCTTGTTCAAGCAGTGGGGCACGGTAAAGACCAAATGAAAATATTTGGTGGCAGGCAGGTTTGAAGCCAGTTTATCGACCCATTTGGCCTTTCTTATAAACTGGCATTTTGGACAATGCCGGTTTCTGCACGAGTTGTAGGCCTGCTGATTGTACCCACAATTATCACAGCTGTTAATATGCCCTCCCATAGATGCACTCCTGCATTGGGTGATGGCCTGATAGGCTTTCTTTTGTACGGGGCAAAGTTTTGTGGTATTCAAATAATCCCCTTCATGTTCAATGAAGATATCAGCCAGTTCTGTTTTCTGTCTTTTGTTTTCCATCGCACCATTTTTAAACTTTCATATTGTCTAGAGGGGAACAAACACTAGCTGGGTCTAGCTTAGTAAGATGCAGATAGGCCGTAGTGGTCTTTAGCGAGGTATGCCCCATAAATTGCTGTATCAGCCGTAAGTTCACGCCTTGCTCCAACAGGTGCGTGGCAAAAGTGTGGCGTAGGGTATGGAAGGACACCGCTTTTTTAATACTGGCAAGTTCGAGCTTGTTCTTTACGATTTTAGCCAGAGTGGTTTCTGACAGAGGCTTCCCCTTGCTGTTTTGGGGTTCAAACAGGTACTTCTCGGGACGCGCAAATTTATAATAAATACGCAGTACCTCAAGTGTCTTGCGTGAGAGCAATGTGTAACGGTCTTTCTTGCCTTTACCCTGCATGACTCGCACTTGCATTCTTTGAGAGTCGATATGATTAGGCAGCAAGTTTAAAAGCTCATTTCTCCGCAAGCCTGATGAATAGGCCAACATAATGATAGCCTTATGTTTTAAGTTGCGGTTCACGTTGATCAGCCTTTCCATTTCCTCAATGGAGAGGACGATCGGAAGCCTTTTAGATTTTCTAGGACGTCTAATCTTAAAATCTTCCCACTCCCTTCCCATAACATCGGTCTGCACTATTTTAAATGCACTGATGTACTGGTTCACAGTAGAGGCTGATAGACCTTTTTCTATCACTACCTTGTGAAGATAATCTTTAAACTGCGAAAGGCTGAGGGTCTCGAGCGGCAAACTGCTCACCTTAACCATGTGGGACATCAGTGAACAATAGGTGTTTACTGTACGAAAACTGTAATTGCGGAATTCCAGCTCTCTTTTTAGATGCTCTAAGGCATTGCTTTTTGTTTGAGTTTTCATAATGGTAACTTTTTTGTTTACCATTACAATTTAATCATACCTCATTTTACCGTTTCCAGTAAGAAACGGTTTAGTTCAACAATTGAATATAGTCACCCCCCGGTGACTATATATCTATTATATCCTTTGCAATCTACTGAATTAATAGTTAATAAAAAAGCCTTTCAAATCGATTTAAGGCGAGTTTGAAAGGCTATAACCGTAGAATTAAACGTTTATTAAACGTATAACGCTACGGATATTCTTAATCTAAAACCTCTTGAATAGGCTCTCCAGTAGCACCATTCGGCAAGTTAGTACCTAAAATATGGGCCAAGGTAACTGCTATATCATCAATATTTTGTCTTTTATAAGACCGCCCGCTTTTGATTCCGGAACCATACCAAATCAATGGCACATGGGTATCATAGGCATAACCTGTTCCATGGGTAGTAGCAGAACGAGTTTGGTAAAACCAACCCGGCTCCAAAATCAACAACACATCTCCAGAGCGCTTGAAATTATAGCCCATCTGCAAAGCCGAAGCTTTATGTTCTGTAAATTCAGTTGATTGCATATCTGTGGCGGAATAAGCCTCGGCCACGCCCTCCAAATTTAAGGATTCATTGACGATGAATTTTCTGATGACATCCAAGTCAACGTCCTTTTCTGTTATCAAATCATGGTTTAGGAAAAACTGCTCATTGGAAAAATCCTCTATCCATTCTCCTTGACCAAATTTTTCACTTAAGGCATTGCTGATATTTTGCACATAAGCTTTGCCATCATAATGGTCAGCTGGGATTTTATTGGCTTGTAAATATTCGGGAACTTCCGCACAGCCGTGATCAGAAGTCACAAAAATCAGGTAATTGCCTTTACCCACTTTTTGATCTAAGTGTTCAAATAATCTGGCAATCTCTTGATCCAATTTGATATAGGTATCCTGAACCTCCACTGAGCGAGGCCCAAATCCATGGCCAATATAATCGGTGGAAGAAAAACTTAAGGCCAGAAAATCAGTTATATTATCTTGCCCCATTTGCTCACCATCCATAGTGGCAGTGGCTAAATCTGCTAAAATGGTATTTCCAAAAGCAGTATTCGGTAACAATCCAAAATTGCCGTTTTCTGCTCTCAACTTTTTTAAATCATAAGGGAAAACAGATTTTTCCTTTCCTCTCACTTTCATCTCATAAGGCATGTCGTCCGCAGTCGATTGGGTGTATTCTTCCAATGACATGGATAAATCCCAAGTTTGGTTTAGGTACTCATCTGCCAAATTACGATTGTTGAATTCTTGCAACCATGTAGGCAATTCTTCATTTCCATAATAACTACTACTCACAAAATGCCCATTGCTTTTATCATACCAGAAAGAACCGGTCGGGTTATGACCTGCCGGCAAAATCGATCCTCTGTCCTTTATGGAAATCCCTACTACTTTTGATTTGAAATTGGTAGCTAAACCCAATTCATCCGTAATTGTTGTGCTCAACATACGGTGGGGAGACATCAAACCAGCATCCGAAGTAGAACCTATGGTATAAACAGAGGTATCTTCCGCACAATAGACAGATGTCTTAATGTTCTTATCGTACCAATTATTGGCAATAATTCCATGCGTTGCAGGGGTTGTGCCAGTGTAAACCGATGCGTGGCCTGGCCCAGTAAAGGTCGGAATGTAATTGTAATGTGTGTTATGGTTATAAAAGCCTTCAGAAATTAACCTTTTAAAACCATCTTCTCCAAAGTTATCGGAATAGCGTTCAAAATAGTCATGGCGTAATTGATCAATAACAATGCCCACTACCAACTTGGGCTTTTTCACCTTTTGTTCATGCTTTTGTACCGGTTGGCATGATAATAGGATCAATAGAGCCAATGCTCCGCTTATATATTTCTTCATTGATATAGAATTATAATTTTCTGCAAATTAAAAATTTGAACCGACTAATGATAGGAATTTTAGATTAAGCTTATGTAAAGAAAAAAAACTCCTCGGTCTGACGGTTCCATGAAACTGCTAGCTTGAAAGTGTATATAATAGCGATTAGACGGTTCTAACCGTCAAACCGCTGGGCAGGAGAATTAAATTATCCTCTATCAAGAATTATGTCGGATCCTAAATCATATTATAATCTTTAGCATTATCACTGCACTTTTCAAGTTAATAGCTTCAAACAACAGAATCCCTCGGCCTGACGGTTCCACACCGTCTGACCGATAAATGAAACTGCTAGCTTGAAAGTCTGTAGAATAGCGATTAGACGGTTCCAACCGTCAAACCGCTTGGCAAGGAAAGGGGGCTAGTCACAAGTAGTCTCTAAAAAATCATCAAAATTCAAACCTTCTTTAAAAAGTACCCTTCCCTTTTCATCAAAATAGGCGATCACTATATAATTAATTTCTGAAAGTCTGCGTTCAGCCAACCAATAGTATCTCCCTTTGCTTTCATAGGATTTCAGTTCATTGAAAATAAAAGGAATAACCTCTTCTCCTTTTTGATTGAGCACTCCATAACCACCTCTTTTTCGGATGATAAAATAAATGTCTTCACCAAGCTTTTCTTTTTTCCATGACTCTATCCCTTCATGTACATACTCATTTTGAAAAATGTTCAATATCCCCATCTCGCCTTCCTCCTCCACTATGGCGGTGGAATCATTAAAAAATTCAACAGTATTAAAATCGGCCTCTAACACTATTTGAGCAGACATATCACTTATTCCCATTAGATTATCTTCTTTGAAAATATAGAGAGAATCTTCTAAGAATACTTCCAGCTTACTTTGAGAATGTGCTGGAATAATTTTTAGGCTATCCACTATCAGCGCCCCAAATTTTTTCTTTTGTAAAATAGGAATCAATCCATTTTGATAAGCACCAAAGGCTTCCACATCTTTTATCTCAATTAAATTTCCGGAAGAATCAATCAATTGCTTCTTTTTGTTCTGATGAATTTGGATTAATTCTTGAGTCAAAATATTGATATCCAGCTTTTCACCTTCTTTAATTTTTTTTCCAAAACCATTATAGAGTTTAAAATATCCCTTTTCGTTTGATACTTCTACGAAGCGAATTTGATCGCTCACATTAGATAATGCCACATTATAATTTTTGAGAATCTTGAAAACCTCCCCTTCTTCTAATCTTATTTTATTACCTGATTTGAAAAGTAAATACTGAGAAGAATCTTTTATAGCAAAAGTCAACCAGCTATTGAATAACCTCACAGAATCATATTCAAATTTCGGAAATCCTTGGATGTCATTTTGATAAACTGTCCAAAGGCTATCTTTTTGAAGTGCCAAAACCCCTGATCTATATTTATAGTTATCAAATTTCTCATCGAAAATGCCAACTCTATTACTATCCAATAAACTGAATTTTTCATTTTCTGCTTTCAACCAAAAATCCTCAAAAAAATCATATTGGGCTTTTTCTAAAGGGAAAACCACTTGAGCATTTCGGTCCAAAATAGTTTCATAATCATTGGAATAAAGCCTCAAATATTCATCGCTAATCCATTCGTAATCACCATAAAGAAAACTCAAGGATTTCAAATCATCCTTTGCAGACTTTCTAAATTTTTGGCTGGAAGCCACTGCCACATCATTTCCTTTCTTAAAAAAGAATACGTTCTCTTCTTTCCAGATGCTATCCATTGCCTGTTTTAAAACAGGTTCGTTTAAAAGTGAAATCAGATACCAACCATCCCTCTCTTTCTTGGCTAAGTGGAATTCGTCAATTAGCCGAAAATCAAAAGCCCTTTGTTGTAGTACCGGATTCAAACTAAAATGCTCCAGTATTTGCTCTCGGCCAAAATCATTGATTTTGAAATATCCTGAACCTATGTAACCAATTGTATTGGTATTATAATCAGAAATTTTATCTCCTGATTTGAGGTAAGCTCGCTTCTCTCCATTCTCAACGCCTAAAATATATGGATCCTTGACAAAAAAACAGGAATCAGGTATGATGTTCTTTAGTTGGAATGAAAGCAATTGCTCCTGGGTCAAATCATAAAAATAAAAAAGGCTATCTCTTTTATGAGTTAATAGTACAGATGAATTTTCCTTGTAGTCCAATCCATCTAGTAGTGATTGAGCTATTTTAGAAGCCTCAAATTGCTCATACTGACTAATAAAATTTTGAAAATCGTTTTTCTCTGCCCCGGAACTAATGATATTTAAAAGAATTTGAGCAGCTTCCTCTGCAAATTCTGATTGTGGCCTTTCTTCAAGGTATTTCTTGTATTCTTCAACAGTCTGATTTTGGGTTTTCTTTTCATAATAAAGCGTTTCAAAAACATTTCTAGCTTTTTGGGCCTGTAGAGCGTTAGGATATTTTCTAAAAAATTCACTTACCGCTTGGGTGGTATTTTTGGCAATGGCATCATCATAAGCCACCTGATTTCTTAATTCCGTTGCTTTTTCCTCATAAATAAGATATTGATAATTATTCAAATACTCGTTGTAGGCTTCCTCTGTATTTTCTGAAAATGCTTTTTCAAAAGCCAAACTGTCAATTACAATTCCCTGATTGGCAATAGCGCTACTATCCAAACCTTTTTTCGACAGTTTTTTCGCAGTTTCCATATTCAGCTTTGGAAATGTATCGCTGACCATTTGAATATAAAGATGGGCTGAATCTACTGCATCATAAGACCAAACCGGATGGCTGAAGTATTTGGCCAACATAAATTGAGTAGCAGGGTCTTTTGGTTCTTTTTTCACTGCTTTATCGATGCGCTTTTTAGCTTTGGCCAGTTCGTTTTTTTCTAAAAATTTATCAGTATTTAATACTCTATAGGCACAAGAAGACCATATAGAACTTACAATAATGAAGGATAAAAAAATGAGAATTTGACGCATACACCTTTTGATAAACGCAAAAGCGTTAGAAAATAATGAACAAAGTTATAAATATTTATAAAGCACTTTCAAAATCAGCTTTTAATATTACCCCTATTTTAAGATTTCTTTAAGTTCATTACCGATGTTAAATTTTAACACCCCCCGTCTTTTTCAGCGCTCTAATTTTAGGATATAATAAATCACTAAAATTATAACCAATGAAACTAAAAATTACGAGAAAAATCATGTTTAATTGCCTTGCAATTTTATTGGCAACCTTTAGCATGCAAGCAGTAACTTATGCGCAATCTACTGATGCCTCCATAAGTGGAATTGTAAAAGATAGCGATGGCAAAGGACTTCCGGGAGCTAATGTCATCTTGAAAAATGAATCAACCGGTTTCGAAACCGGAACTATCACCTCCCTTGACGGAAAATTTTTACTTAAACAACTTCCATTGGGCGGGCCTTATAATTTGACCATCAGTTTTATAGGCTACCAAAATTATCAAGTTCAGGACATTCAGTTAAACCAAGGTGATAAATTAAATTTGGATGTAAACTTAACAGCTGATACAGAGGAGCTAAAAGAAGTGGTGGTAAGTGCTAACAGTTTTTCCAAAAGAGCCGACAGAGCAGGCTCGGGCATTGCCATTAATTCCGAAAAAATGAAAAACCTACCCAATGAAGGTAGAAATTTCACAAATCTGACGGCTCTTTCTCCCTTGCAAGGAGGTGGAAGCATAAACCTCGGAGGCCAAAGAAGAACCTCAACCAATGTGACGGTTGATGGTGTAAATGCCAGAAATCAATTAACTGCAGGTGAAATAGGGAGAGGTCCTTATACCATTTCTATGGAGGCTATAAGAGAGTTTGAGGTAGTAACGAATTCTTATGATGTAACCCAAGGTCGTCAAGCAGGCGGTGCATTGAATGCAGTGACTAAATCCGGTACCAACGAATTCGAAGGATCCGCCTTTATGTATCACAGAAATGACCAATTGGCAAGTCAATTGGATATCAGAGGAAATGAAAGAGACCAAGAATTTTCCAACTACCAATGGGGATTCAGTTTGGGTGGTCCAATTGTGAAAGACAAAGTTCATTTTTATATGGCATATGACAGACAAGATTCAGGTCAACCGGTTTTCATTGCTGATATCAATAATGAAGCAGATGAAAGAAGATTGGGGATCAGAAAAGATACTTTGGACAAAGCTATCCAAATTGCAAGGGATTTGTACGGAGTAAGCGATGAGCAACAAGTGGGAGAATTCCAAAGAAGCTCTGTGGCCAATACCTTATTCACTAGAGTGGATTGGCAATTGAACGAAAAAAATAGATTGACTTTAAGAAATAATTATACAGATTGGAATAATCCACTAAGTATAAATGATAATTCTAATATCAATCTTGCTGAAACTTGGGGTTCGTTTTCTTCAAGAGAAAACAGTCTTCTGCTTTCGCTAAGAAGTGCTATAAGTCCAAACATGACCAACGAATTGAAAGCACAATTTCAACATGCCGAAAGGGAATTTGGAACTAATCCACAGTTGCCAAGTCAAAATATCCCAAGAGCAATTGTTCAGGTGCAGAGTCCTTTCCCAACAGAAAGCAACCCAAATGCTACTCAATCTCGCTCATTGCAGTTTGGAGGACAAAGATTCACGCCTGAAACTAATTTAGAAAGACAACTTCATTTAGTCAATACTACTTATTTAACCCAAGGTAAATACAACTTCACTTTCGGGACAGACAATATGGTGACTTATTTGGAAACCCTTCTTTCCAATGAACAAAACGGAAGATTCTTCTTCAACAGTTTACAGGATTTGGAAAATATGACGCCTATTCGTTATGCAAGGGAAGTACCTACACAAGGATTACCCATAGTGGAACAAACGGTTTATGATGTCTCTTTATTTGGACAAGTGGATTTTGAAATGTTGCCAAACTTCAATACTACTTTTGGTTTAAGATATGATGCCACTATTTTCTCCACTCCTGCTCAATACAACCCTACAGTTGATCAGGAATTAGGGATTAGAACTGATCGTAAACCATCTGACTGGTTCAATCTTCAGCCAAGGTTCCAAGCCCTATGGAACGTAAAAGGTGAAAATAAAGACATCATCAAGTTTGGTGCAGGTCTATTCTCAGCTCAGCCACATTACTATGCACAGGTTAATAATATTCAGAACAGTGGACAGATGTTAGCTTCCATTGATGTTACCGATCCGGATTTAATTCCAAATCCAAATTTTGAAAGATATAGAGAAGATCCATCATCTGTTCCTGGAATACCTGAAGGAGCTACAGCTGGCATAGCCACCATTAATGCAGTAGGTGAAAATTTTAAGGTGCCTAATACCTTGAAAGCTAATGTGAATTACAATAATTTTTTTGGGGATAGATTAAGAGTTGGGGTTAATTTGTTATACAGCAAAACATTTAACAATTATGTTTACCAAGAGGCTAACTTAGTTGATGACCCTTATTTCAGATTGAGCACAGAAAATGACAGAGGTGTTTTTGTCCCAGCACCCGCTATCAATCCAGATAATGGCCAGTCAAGCTGGTTAGATTCAAGAAAATCTGAGGAAGTTGGCCGTGCATTAGTTTTACAATCTGATGGAGAATTAACTCAATATGCTGCTGTTATAGATGCTAGTTTGAGATTAGGAAAAGATGGAAGCTTAAATGTTAGCTACACCAGAAATCAGGCAAAAGATAACTCCTCTTACAATTGCTGTGTAGCCAATACTTCTACTTTCCTTCCTGTGGAAGATGACCCAAGGGAATTGAACTACGGATATTCTGATAATCATTTTTCGGACAAAGTAGTGGTTAATGGTGTCTCGCCCTCATTTGCTGGTTTTACATTTGGTGCAACCTTGAATGGAATTGGTGGAACACGTTATTCATTCCTAACCACAAACGGAAGTCTTAACGGAGATTTCAATTTGAGAAATGATCTGGCTTTCGTTTATGATCCAAATGACCCAAACACTCCTGCTAATATCCGTGAAGGCATCAATGGAATCTTAAATGATCCGGAAACCTCCCAAAGTGTTAAAGACTATATCAACAATAATTTAGGGCAGATAGCAGAACGAAATGGTGGTGTTAATCCATTCTTTTACACCATTGACTTAAGGATGATTAAAAACTTTTCCATAGTGAAGAAACATAATTTTGAGTTGTCTGCAGACCTTTTCAATTTAGCCAATATGCTTAATCCTGAATGGGGTGTCAACAACAATTTTAGGAATAGAAACTTATTGAGAATTGCTGGATTCGATCCTGACAGTCGTAATTACCAATATAATGTAGAGAGTAATGTGGGCGCGCTCCCGATTAACGGAACACCGTGGAGGGTACAAGTAGGCTTGCGTTA
This sequence comes from Marivirga sp., assembly GCF_051117495.1. Taxonomy (NCBI): domain Bacteria; kingdom Pseudomonadati; phylum Bacteroidota; class Cytophagia; order Cytophagales; family Marivirgaceae; genus Marivirga; species Marivirga sp. The sequence continues at coordinate 179,192 of NZ_JBNPEF010000004.1, forward strand.
TTCTTTCTAATTTTTAATTTTCTTCATTTTTTTAATTTAAAGTTAGGGGAACATAAGCATAATGTTCTCTTAACTTTTTTTGTATTATTTAAAACTAAATTCACAAACTCATAACAAACTAAGATATGGATTTCATCAATAAAATTACCATTTTATTTCTATCAATTTTCATCAGTTTTTCCGCTTTAGGACAAAAACAACAAGTGATTTTGATTTCGATTGATGGCTTAAGGCCTGATTTTTATTTAAATGAAAATTGGCCAGCTCCTGTAATACAATACATGGCTAAAAATGGCACTCATGCAAAAGCTGTGAAGGGGGTCTTTCCATCCGTCACTTATCCTTCTCACACTACCATCATCAGTGGAATGCCCCCTTCAGAACACGGGATTTACTATAATACTCCATTTGAACCTGATGGAGCGACTGGTAAATGGTATTGGGAATATGAAAATATCAAAACGCCTACTTTGTTTTCTCTCAGTAAAGAAGCCGGATTGACCACAGCCGCAATCTCTTGGCCGGTAACTGTAGGAGCGCCAATAGATTACAACATCCCGGAAGTTTGGTCCATAAAAGAAGGTGAAGATCGATTTGCTCCTATGAAAAAAAATGCCACTCCAAAAGGCTTTATGGATGAAATTGAAATCCACGCCACAGGCAAAATAACCAACAATAATTTCGGTAATCAAGGATACTTCGCTAGAGAAGGAAAGTTTGCTTCGGCCGCTTCCTATATTTATGAAAAATACAATCCTGATTTGTTGGCCGTTCACCTACTTTCAGCTGACCACTTCCAACATACTGATGGAAGGGAAGGCTACATGCCTAAAAGAGCAGTAAGCGCTGTGGATGCAGCCATTGGGCAAATTTTAGAAACAGTTGAAAGATTGGGGAAATTGGAAAATACTACCTTTATTATTACTGGTGACCACGGCTTTGTGGATATTCATTCTATTATGGCTCCCAATGTTTTATTAAGAGAAAACGGACTAATCAATGAAGACGGAACAGAATGGAAAGCAAAATTTCATAGTTCAGGCGCTTCTGCTTTTTTACATTTAAAAAATCCCAAGGACACAAAATCAATAGAAAAAGTAAAAGCACTTTTTAATGCATTGCCTGAAAGTCAGCAGAAGCTTTTCAGAATTGTAGAAAAAGAAGAACTAAAAAAAATTGGGGCTGACCCTCAGGCGGTTCTTGCCATTGCACCAAATGAGGGGATTAATATGACTTCCAAAATAGAGGGTGAATTGTTGAGAAAAGGTAGTGGAGGAACACACGGATTCTTTCCAGAATACGAAAATATTTATACGGGTTTTATTGCCTTTGGTGGAAAAGCAAATGAAAAAACGGTATTAAAAGAAATGTACCTGACAGATGTAGCTCCCGTAATAGCCAAAATTTTAGGCCTTCAATTGCAGAATACCAAAGGGATATTATACCCAGGAATCATAAAGAATTAATATAACTGTTTAAATTCTATTAAATATTTAAGATGGCCAAAACATTAGAATTATTTAACTATTTGAACCAGCATGATGAATATAAAAGCGGTGTCCAAAAGCAGATAAGTACCGCTGAATTCAAAAAAGGAGAATATATCTATAAACCATCAGAAGAGCCCCACATCATATTTGAAGTTGTGTCTGGAGCAGTAAAAGTGGGGAATTATGCTATTGATGGGACAGAACATTGCTATGACATTTTAAAACCAGGCGATTTTTTTGGGAATTACCGTTTATTGGACGGTAATTTTCAAGAATTCGCCAAAACGCTTACCAGTGTTAAGCTTCGTCAATATGAATTAATATTTATCAAAAAATTAATTTTTACAGATATTCAAATTTCCGAAATGTTCACTAAATACATTGTGAGAAGATGGTCGCGGGCAGAAACACGCTTTTTTACCGTAATATCAGAAGACACCTCCGTAAGAATCAAAAGGCTATACAGGGAATTCAATGTGAAGATTAAAGATGTTGATGGAAAATCAATCAATATCTTTAGTCTTTTCTCACAAAAAGACATCGCAGATTTAACAGGATCGAGCAGGCAAACTGTCGCCAACATTTTCAAAAAAGTAAATAATGATTACGAAACACTTCTTCTAGAACTGGATCCTGTCATGATCCCATAAATTTAGTAATAGATGTAATTCTAATTGCCAATTGCCCGCTAAATAGTATATTGCGCATTGTTTTTTAGGCAGGTATAAAACTATGGATAAAATAGCCATTATAGATTTAGGCACGAATACTTTTCACTTACTCATTGTAGAAGTTAAAGATGGTGAAGAGAAAATTCTTCATAAAGAGAAAATAGCCGTAAAGTTGGGTGAAGGCGGAATTAGTGAGGGTACTATTAGCAAAAGTGCGCAAGAAAGAGCACTTAAAACCATGCTATATTTCAAAGACAAAATCAATGAGGAGAAAGTAGAAAACATCTTTGCCAGTGCCACTTCCGCTATGCGAAATGCTGAAAATGGAAAAGAAGTCATGGACAGAATCTTTGATGCTACGGGTATTTCCATTCAATTGATCTCCGGTATGGATGAAGCGAAATACATCCACATGGGTGTTAAAAAAGCATTGGATATTGGACCTGAGCCCGCCTTGATTATGGACATAGGCGGTGGGAGCGTAGAATTCATTATCTGCAATCAGACCGAAGTATTCTGGATGCAAAGTTTTGAAATTGGAGCTCAAAGATTATTGGATAAATTCCACAAGCACGATCCCATCCTACCAAAAGACATCGAAAAATTGGATGATTTTTTAAGGAAAGAATTGGCAGAGCTTAAAGTGAAAATGGATATTTACCAACCTCATCATCTAATTGGTTCATCGGGTACTTTTGACACTTTAATAGACATCAATTACCAAGAAAAAGAAATTGAAAAACCAGATGAGGTTTCATTTTCTTTAAGCTTAGAGGATTTCGATAGGATTTTTAATGAAATCATCCATAAAACCAGAGAAGAAAGAATGGCCATACCCGGTATGATTGAAATGCGTGTGGATATGATAGTGGTAGCGGTCTGCCTAATTCAGTTCTTGATTGAAAACAATGATTTTATGGATATAAAAGTATCGACCTACGCACTTAAGGAAGGTTTGCTCGATGCCATATTAGCAAATGAAATTAAATTATCTTGATGAGTCAATATAATCATATAGCATTACAGCATTTTGTTAAGGAAGTTTTTATTCAAATTGGCTGCCCTGAGAATGAAGCGGAAGAAGCTTCAGAAGTCTTGGTGAATGCCGATTTAAGAGGAGTGGATTCACATGGAGTTGCGCGATTACATGGCTACATCAGATTGTGGGAAGAAGGCAGAATTAACGCTAAACCCAATATTAAAATAATTCATGAAACCCCCAGCACGGCCGTAATTGATGGCGACAAGGGTTTAGGCTTAGTAGTTGCCCCTTTTGCCATGAGAATAGCCATGGAAAAAGCCGAGAAAGTAGGTACAGGCTGGGTATCGGTCAAAAACTCCAATCATTATGGTATTGCCGGTCACCACAGTATGATGGCATTGGAAAAAGATATGATAGGCTGGTCCATGACCAATGCCAGTCCATTGGTATCCCCTACTTTTTCCAAAGAAAGATTATTGGGCACCAATCCCATATCAATTGCCATCCCCACCAAAAATCAACCACCTTATGTAGCAGATTTTGCTACCACTACAGTAGCCAATGGAAAATTGGAGGTCTTAAAAAGGAAAAACGAAAAAGCTCCTTTGGGCTGGGTGCAGGATAAAGATGGAAAAGGCACGACTGATGTGGATGCCTTAAAAAAAGGCGGCAGTATGTTGCCTTTGGGAGGTTCAAGAGAACACTCTGGCCATAAAGGATATATTCTGGGCTCTATAGTCGATATCTTCTCCGCAGTACTTTCAGGTGCCAACTACGGGCCTTGGGCTCCTCCTTTCGTAAGCTTTTTGCCACTGAAAGAAAATCCCGTTGGTGAAGGCTTGGGTCATTTCTTGGGGGCTATGCGAATTGATGCCTTCCGCCCGGCAGAAGATTTCAAATACCACATGGACAATTGGATTGAAACTTTTCGTGCATCAGAAACCACAGGAGAAAACGATCAAGTATTGATTCCCGGAGATCCGGAAAGGGAAATGAGTGCAGACAGAAAAGCCCATGGCATTCCTTTACTTCCTGCTGTGGTAAAAGATTTAAGTGATATTGGAGGTAAATTTGGATTGAAATTTGAAGATTATTTTAATGGAGTTTATTAGGGTTGTTTAAGGGCTGGTCTGATTTGACTAAAGGAGCTTCTGATTTATTTTAGAACTTACAAAAGTTATGAAATACCCCCAGTTTTGGAATAAAAGCACAAACTAAGAAGAACAAAAAAAGGACCGAAGCCCCTTTTAATTAGTTTATTAAGATAAAATTAATCTTGCGAACCCACTTTAGCTCCCAAATATTCTCTGTTCATTCTTGCGATATTTGATAAATCAATACCTTTTGGACATTCAGCTGAACAAGCTCCAGTGTTAGTACAAGCTCCAAAGCCTTCTTCATCCATTTGAGCCACCATTTTTTGTACTCTTTCTGCACTTTCTACTTTTCCTTGAGGCAACATTGATAATTGCGAAACTTTGGCACTTACAAAAAGCATAGCTGATGCATTTTTACATGCTGCCACACAAGCTCCACAACCAATACAGGTAGCTGCATCAAATGCTTCATCTGCAACTGATTTAGGAATAGGAATTTCGTTGGCATCTGGGGTTCCACCTGTATTCACGCTGACATAACCACCAGCCTGAATTACTCTATCAAATGCACTTCTATCAACCGCTAAATCCTTAACAATTGGAAATGCTTTTGCTCTCCATGGTTCAATGGTAATGGTTTCACCGTCTTGGAAACTTCTCATGTGAAGTTGGCAAGTAGTTACTCCTCTTAAAGGACCGTGTGGTTCTCCGTTTATATACATACTGCACATCCCACAAATGCCTTCTCGGCAATCGTGGTCAAAGTGCACAGGATCCTCGTCTTTATCAGTTAATTGTTCATTTAAGACATCAATCATTTCTAAAAATGACATATCGGAGGATACTCCATCCAATTCATACGTTTTAAATGCTCCTTTATCTTGATTGTTCTTCTGTCTCCAGATTTTTAATTTAAATTTCATAATTAAAATATTTTAGATGACTTAAGGATTATTTATAGCTCCTTTGTGTCAGTTTTACATTTTCGAATATCAATTGTTCTTTGTGAAGTGTTTCAGGTTGTTCAGGACCTGTGTATTCCCAAGCAGCCACATAAGCAAAGTCTTCATCATTTCGCTTTGCTTCACCTTCCGGAGTCTGATGCTCTTCTCTAAAGTGACCTCCACAAGATTCTTCTCTATGCAAAGCATCATCTATCATCAACTCACCTTGCTCTAAGAAATCAGAAACTCTCGATGCTTTTTCTAATGAACTATTAAATTCTTCATTTGTACCTAAAACTTTTACATTTTTCCAGAAATCAGCTCTCAGTTCTCGTACCATTTCTTTTGCTTTTTTCAAGCCTTCAGCTGTTCTAGACATCCCACAATAATCCCACATGATTTTACCTAATTCCTTGTGGTAATAGTCAACTGATTTTGTACCTTTAATAGAAAGTAATTTATCAATATTGTCTTTCACTGCTTTTTCAGCTTCTTTGAAAGCTTCATGGTCAATTCCTATCTTCTCATATTTCTCACCTGCTAAATAATTACCAATTGTATATGGAATAACGAAGTAACCATCCGCTAATCCTTGCATCAATGCACTGGCCCCTAATCGATTTGCTCCGTGATCTGAGAAATTCGATTCACCTGTTGCATATAAACCATCAATATTAGTTTTCAAATTATAATCTACCCAAAGGCCGCCCATCGTATAATGTACTGCTGGGTAAATCATCATTGGCTCTTTGTACGGATTGCTACCCGTGATCTGTTTGTACATATCAAACAAGTTTCCATATTTTCCAGCAATGGTGTCTTCGCCATCTCTGTTTATTGCATCTCTAAAGTCAAGGTAAACTGCCTTACCTGATTCATTTACACCTCTGCCTTCATCACAAACATATTTTGCATTTCTAGAGGCTACATCACGAGGAACCAAATTACCAAAAGCTGGATATTTGGTTTCTAAGTAGTAGTCTCTTTCATCTTCGCTCAAATCATTAGGGTGAATCTCCTTTTTCCTGATTTTTTCTGCTAATTCTTTGGTTGCAGGAACCCAAACACGACCATCATTTCTTAATGATTCAGACATCAAAGTCAATTTGGATTGATGGTCACCACTTACTGGAATACAGGTTGGGTGAATTTGAGTGTAACATGGATTTGCCATTAAAGCGCCTTTTTTGTGAGCTCTCCATGCAGCAGTTACATTTGAACCCATTGCGTTTGTTGACAAATAAAACACATTACCATATCCACCAGAAGCCAATACAACTGCATGGGCACTATGAGATTCAATTTTCCCAGTTACTAAATTACGGGTAACAATACCTCTGGCTTTTCCATCCACCATTACTAAATCTAACATCTCCGTTCTTGGGAAAAGCTCAACTTTACCATTAGCCACTTGACGGCTTAAAGCGCTATAAGCACCTAATAATAATTGCTGTCCTGTTTGACCTCGAGCGTAAAATGTCCTTGATACTTGCGCACCACCAAAAGAACGGTTGGCCAATAGACCACCATATTCTCTAGCAAAAGGAACACCTTGCGCCACACATTGGTCAATGATATTTACACTTACTTCAGCTAATCTGTAAACATTAGCTTCTCTTGAGCGATAATCACCACCTTTAATAGTATCGTAAAAAAGACGAAAAACACTATCACCGTCATTTTGATAGTTTTTAGCGGCATTAATACCACCCTGTGCAGCAATTGAGTGAGCTCTTCTTGGGCTATCCTGAAAGCAAAAAGCTTTTACATTATATCCAAGTTCAGCTAATGAGGCAGAGGCGGATGCTCCAGCTAGACCAGTTCCTACTACAATTACATCATATTTACGCTTATTAGCCGGATTCACCAGCTTCACATTAAATTTATGATTCGTCCATTTCTCTGCTAATGGACCTTCAGGTATTTTTGATTCTAAATTCATAGTACAGTAATTATCCTTAACTATTGAAAAACATGATTAATGGAATACTTGCAAATGCAGCCGGAATAAGGATTGCATAAACGATTCCTAATTTTTTAATGAATGGTGTATATTTTTTATGGTTGATTCCAAGTGTTTGGAAAGCACTTGAAAAGCCATGTGATAAGTGAAAAGCTAATCCCACCATACATACTACATAAATTGCAACATACCACCATTGACTGAATGCTGCATTAACAACTGCATATAGGTCTTTGTTTCCAGCTTCATCCATTGGAATGGAACCCCAATGCATTTCATACCAAAAATTCCTTAAATGGATTACTAAAAAGACAAAAATAATGAATCCCAAAATCCCCATATTCCTGGAAGAAAATGAGCTATTTGCGGATCCTTTTACTTGAGCATATCCTACTGGTCTGGCCGATCTGTTCTTTGCAGCCAAAACAATAGACATGATAATATGGATCAAGATAAATGCATATAATCCATAAGAAGTAAACTTAATCAGCGGATTTGAAGTCATAAACTTAGCATAAGCATTAAATGCCAAACCACCATCATCAGCTAACAACTGAAAGTTTCCTGCCAAATGGACCACCAAAAAAATGATTAAAAAAAGACCGGTAAGTGACATCACCAATTTCCTACCGATTGTACTTGTTAAAGTATCTGAAAGCCAACTCATATATTTTATTTTAATTAATAGGTTTATAATATATTGTTCGTCTCAAAGTTACATTTGGAACACTTAGAAAACAATTGTGTTTTCTATTTTAAACAATTCTAAATAATATTGCTTATTTTAGGTGTTCGGTTTAACTTTTTATTAAATCCGAATGTTTTGATGTTTTAAGAACAATATTTTTTAATTTAACGTTTTAGATACTCTTATCAATAACAGACTCGTGAAAAAAATCACCTTATTCATTATATTGATTTTCTGCACATTAGGTGAAACACTCGCCACTCACATAAGGGCTGGTGAAATCACAGCCAGAAGAATTGGATGTAGCGGAAGGGAATATGAATTTACTCTTACTGCCTACAGAGATACTGGCTCGGACATCCTATTTGGTAATGGAGAATTCAAATTTGGTGATGGTGAATCTATTATGTTAAACCCAGATGGATTTAGCCGAAAAGAGATAATTGATGATGAAATAGAGTTAGTTGAGTTTAAGATAAGGCATGACTATAATTCAAATGGAGATTATGTAGTTTCCTATGTAGAAGACTTTCGAAATGTAGGGATTATCAATATGAGTAATTCCGGATCGGTTTCTTTTTATGTGGAAACTCTCATAAGAATTGATCCTTTTTTCGGTTGTAATGACACTCCTGTATTTCTAATTCCACCGGTAGATAAAGGCGCTGTAGGGGTTTTATTTTATCATAACCCTGGAGCATTTGATATCAATGGTGATAGTATTGCTTTTAAAATGGTTACCCCTCAAAGCAGACAAGGTGTAAATGTACCTAATTTTAGATCCCCTGAAATTGCGGCAGGTGGACAAAACCTACAAGGTGGTCCTCCAACCCTCACATTAGATGAAGTTCTTGGAGATTTAATATGGGATACACCTGGACTAAAAGGTGAGTTCAATGTAGCCTTTATTGCGGAAGAGTGGCGAAAAATAGCAGGCGAATGGCGATTTTTAGGAAGTGTTACACGCGATATGCAAATTATAGTGGATGAAACAGAAAATGACCCACCTGAGCTACAAATACCGCTTGATACCTGTATAGAAGCAGGAACATTATTGGAAGCTGAAATAATTGCCACAGATCCAAACCCGGAATCTCTAGTTAGAATTGAAGGTTTTGGTGGACCCTTTGTCTTATCGCCTCCAGCGGTTTTAACACCTGAGAGTGATGAATTCTTTGAATCCCCCACTACTTCAAATTTCTCATGGCAAACTGATTGTTCCCACATCAGGGAAGACCCCTATTTAGTAAGATTTAAAGCCACCGATAGTGGCCCTGGCATCAGATTAACTGCTTTTGAAACTTGGAGTGTAACGGTTGTTCCACCATCTCCAAAAAATGTTGTGGCAGAAAGTAAACCGCAAAGATCGATTGAAGTAAGTTGGGATGAATATAATTGTGGGGACGCTGAAGTAATTCAAGTTTACAGAAGGGTGGACAGCTTCGAATTCGAGCCTCTTAATTGTGAAATAGGTATTCCTGAAAATGGAGGATATGAATTAATTGGAGCGGTACCGGTTGGCCAAAATACTTTCTTAGATGATAATGCAGGCCAGGGGCTGGATTTTGGAGCTACCTATTGTTATAGATTGGTAGCAATATTTGAATTGCCAAAAGGAGGTGTCAGCTATGCTTCCGAAGAAGTGTGTCAACAAGTTGCAGCCACTGGCCCAGTTATTACCAATGTTAGCATTGATGAAACAGATTCTGAGAATGGTGAAATCACTGTTAGTTGGTTACCTCCATTAGATATTGATACAGATATATATCCTGCTCCATATAAATATCAAATTTTAAGGAGTAATGGTGATGGCTTTGAACCTGTAGCTACCATTGAAGATGACACAACTTTTACTGATACAGCTTTAAACACTGCCTCAGAAGTTTACACCTATCAATTAGAACTTTATTTGTTGAATGATGAGGTGAATGAGGAAAATTTAATTGAAATTTCAGCAAGGGCTTCTTCGGTCAGACTTTCTTCAGTCGGATTATTTGAATCAGTTGAATTAAACTGGGAAGCAAATGTACCTTGGTCCAATACAAATCAAGATTTTCCTTATCATTATATCTACAGAAATAAAGCCGGGGGAGATCCCTATCAATTGGTATTAATTGATTCAGTGGATGTAACTCAATTTGGATTCCAATATTTAGACAGTGGTCAGTTTAACGATCAAAATTTATCCAATATGGAGGAATATTGTTATTTTGTTACTACATCGGGAGGATATGGAAACGAAGATATCTTTGAACCACTACTTAATGATTCTCAAATTCTTTGTGCCCGACCAGATGATCAAATAGACCCATGTCCACCATTTGATGTTGGTTTCCAGCTAGATTCGCCTGAAAAATGCTTGGAATTCTTGGCCGATAAGGATTGTGGGTTTAATCAATACCAAAACGAATTATTCTGGGAAGCAAACCTAACCGATAGTTGTGATAGTCAGATAAGCTATTATGAGATCTTCTTCCAAAGTGATCTTGAAAATGAATTTGAATTGATCGGAACTACCCGGGATACTTTTTTCATTCATGACAACCTTCCTGAATTTGCCGGTTGTTATAGAATAAGAGCGGTTGATCAATCTGAAAACAGAAGTCAGTTTTCCGAGATTTTCTGTAAGGAAAATTGTCCGAATATAGCATTTCCTAATGTATTTACTCCAAACGGGGATAATAAGAATGATACCTTTACTCCTTTTTTCAATAAAGATTTTACCCAAGCAGCCACAATTCCGTTGGAAAAATGCCCTCGTTTTGTTGAAAAAATAGTTTTTAAGGTATTCAATAGATATGGAAAGCAGGTTTACGCATATGAAAGTGGTGGCGAAAATAGCTTGTATATCGATTGGGACGGCACCAATTTCAACGGAGAACCTCTTCCTTCGGCAACTTATTTCTTTGAAGCTATAGTGACTTTTGATATGCTAAGGCCTGAAAATCGCCAGCAAAGGTATAAGGGATATGTACAAATTATAAGATAGTTTGAAACCAACACAACCTATCATATTCTTCGATGGAGTTTGTAACTTATGCAATGGCGCAATAAATTTCATTATAGACCATGACAAGAAAGGCTATTTTAAATTTGCACCTTTGCAATCTGAGATTGCAAAAGAATTCATTCCTCAATCGACATTGGAGAATACCGATAGTATCATATTATTAGATTCTGATAAAATCTATTCCAAAAGCACAGCCGCACTAAGAGTTGCAAAGAAATTGGATGGGATGTGGAAAATTCTTTATTCACTGATTATTTTCCCAAAATTCCTAAGAGATTTCGTTTATGACTTTATTGCTAAAAACCGCTACAAATGGTTTGGTAAAAGAGATACATGCAGAATGCCGACTATAGATATAAAAGATAGATTTTTGAAAATGGATTAAACTTCTTAATTTCTATCTTCAAAATTTCCTCTTTATTTTGATTTCAATTTCCCGAAAATTAGTTTCATATAAACTCTGTTTTTCGCATTTATAATAGTAAACAGACTTAGCAGGTTTCTTCTCCATTATCTACTTAACAAAGTAGAATAAGTTAATGAAAGTTATAGCGTTTCATTAAGTATTTATTTGTTCAAACTTTGGAAAAGTTTATAACTTGCCACAAAATTTAAGTTCTGAATTTAAATCATAAAAAATATCCTATGAAAGCTTATGTATTTCCAGGGCAAGGTGCCCAATATCCAGGAATGGGAAAAGAATTATATGAAAATAACCCCCAGGCTAAAAAGCTGTTTAATCAAGCCAATGAAATATTAGGTTTCGAAATCACTAAAACAATGTTCGAAGGTACCGCTGAGGAATTAAAAGAAACCAAGGTGACTCAACCAGCTGTATTCCTCCATTCTGTAATCAATGCTTTGGTTCATCCTGATTTTAAGCCTGAGATGGTGGCAGGACACTCATTAGGCGAATTTTCAGCTTTAGTAGCCAATGGCACTCTATCATTTGAAGATGGCCTTAAATTAGTCTATAAAAGAGCCTTGGCCATGCAAAAAGCTTGCGAGATTAACCCATCTACTATGGCCGCTGTTTTAGGATTAGAAGACGAAGTGGTGGAAAAAGTATGTAACGAAATTACAGATGAAGTGGTAGTTCCTGCCAATTATAACTGCCCGGGACAATTGGTAATCTCCGGCTCAAACAAAGGAATTGAAATTGCCTGTGAAAAAATGAAAGAAGCAGGAGCCAAAAGAGCAATGCCGTTACCAGTAGGGGGTGCTTTTCACTCTCCTTTAATGGAACCTGCCAGGGAAGAATTAGCACAAGCCATTAAAGAAACAAGCTTTAATCAGCCCAAATGCCCAGTTTACCAAAATGTAAATGCGCAAGGCTCAATCGATATTGAAGCCATAAAAGAAAATTTAATTGCTCAACTGACCGCACCTGTAAAGTGGACACAATCCGTTCATCAAATGGTGCAGGATGGTGCTTCTATTTTTATTGAAAGTGGCCCAGAAAAAGTATTACAAGGCTTAGTAAAGAAAATCAATAGAGAATCCGAAGTTGACCAATTATCGTAATATAATTTATAATTAAATAATTTGAAGATGATGGTATTTTAATAAAAAAGCCTGAAATTCAAATGTTTATTGATAAATTATAGAATGAAAAAGCCGGATATTCCACAAAATGAAAATGAAAGACTAAAGGAACTCCGAAGTTTAAATATCTTAGATTCCGAACAAGAGAAAGATTTTGATGAGTTGGTGGAGCTTGCCTCCATCATCTGCGGAGTTCCTATTTCTTTGGTAACCTTAATTGATGCTGATCGCCAATGGTTCAAATCCAATAAAGGCTTGTCAACTGACTCAACTCCCAGAGACGTTTCTTTTTGTGGTCATGCCATAAATGGTGAGGATGTCTTCATCATTGAAAATGCAGTAGCTGACAAAAGATTTTATGACAACCCATTGGTTACAGACGACCCCAATATCAGATTTTATGCTGGAATGCCTATTAAATCTGAAAACGGCTATAATCTTGGTACGCTCTGTGTAATCGATTCCAAACCTAAAAAACTGAGCGAAACTCAAATAAAGGCATTGAAAATTTTAGGGGGGCAGGCTTCGAAATTAATTGAATTAAGAGATAAAAAATTAAAACTAGAATCCATTAATGAAAAATTAGAATCTCTTAATCAACTGAACAGTCAGATTACCAGTATCATCTCACACGATTTAAAGGGTCCGATCAACAGCATGCGTGCTTATTTAAATTCTAATTATATTGATGCTAACAACCCTGAAGAACTAGCTCAATTATTCCCCTTAGTAAAAAATAACCTGAACAGTTTAAATGAATTGGTGGAAAATCTATTGGAGTGGTCAAGAAGTACTAATGAAGTTAACCTAACAGAAGTAAATGTTAAAGAAACGGTATTGGAAATTTGCAGTTTATTTGAAGGAAATGCATTAGACAAAGGTATTGAATTAAAATGTGGAATTGGCGATAACTTGAGGGTAAAGGCAGACTTAGCCATGATAAGATTTATCATGAGAAATCTTATCAATAATGCCATAAAATTTACAGAAAATGGAAAAGTAGAAGTGGATATTGAGAAGACTGAGGTTCATCAGGCTATCATTAAAGTAATTGACACCGGGGTAGGAATTCCAAATGATTTATTGGAAAGAATTAAATTAAAAGACAAGAAGGTTTCTACAAAGGGAACTAGAAATGAAAAAGGTACTGGATTAGGATTACAACTGGTTAGGGAGTTTTTATCCATCCATAAAACTGAATTAAACATTGAATCAGAAGAAGGAGAAGGAAGCACTTTTTCTTTTGCACTTCCTTTGGCTTGAGAGGATAAATTTGTCAAGTTTACATAAATTATTAACCATGGTTACCCGTCGGTGTGCCACCGACCGAGGTAGAAACCATGGTTGTTGGCACACCAACCATTTTAACCTCGATTGAAAACCTGGCAGGTCTTTTCAGATTACTAATAACCTAAAATTTTCAACATACTTTCGCTTGTTTGTTCTTCAGCAAATAGCTTGGTTGTGATATTTCCTTTCTCATCTTTATCAATCAAAACATGCTTAGGGGCTGGTATTAAACAATGTTGAATACCTCCATATCCACCCAATGATTCTTGATAAGCCCCTGTATGAAAGAAACCAACATACTGTTTCTCATTTCTTTTGACTTTAGGTAAAAAGACTTCGAAGGAATGCGCCTCAGAATTATAATAATCCATCGAATCGCAGGTTAAGCCTCCCATTTTTACTTTATGAAATGGCTCATCCCAATTATTAATGGCCATTAGAATAAATTTCTGATTCAAGCCCCAAACATCCGGCAAATGCGTTATGAAGGAGCCGTCAATCATATACCAAAGCTCTTTATCGTTTTGTAGTTTTTGATCTAAAATTGAATAAATAGTGGCTCCGCTCTCCCCTACCGTATAACTTCCAAATTCAGTCATAATATGTGGAGTTTCCACATTATTCTTTTCACAGATCCATTGAATATTTTCTACTATCTGATCGACCATATACTGATAATCATATTCGAACCCTAAAGAGGTTTTAATTGGAAATCCACCTCCAATATCAATAGTGTCCAGTTCCGGTGCTATTTTTTTCAGTTCACAATACTTATCAATAAATCGACCTAATTCACTCCAGTAATAAGCCGTATCCTTAATGCCTGTATTGATAAAGAAATGCAACATTTTCAGCTTTGCTTTTTCACTCTTAGCAATTTTATTTTGATATAAATCCACTACATCGTTGTAGCGAATTCCTAAACGACTAGTATAAAATTCAAAGGTAGGTTCTTCATCTGAAGCTATTCTAATCCCTACTTTATACGGCTTTTGAGCCTCAGCTTCATAGCTATCCAATTCATTCAAATCATCAAGCACAGGAACAACATTTTCAAAACCATCATTTATTAATTCATTGATATATTGTCTGTAAAGCGGTCTTTTAAAACCATTGCAAACTACATAATGTTGTTTGGTCAAAAATCCCTTTTCATGCATTTTCTTTACAATAGGAATATCAAATGAAGAAGATGTTTCCATATGAACACCTGCTTTCAGCGCTTCTTCCATTACAAAAGAAAAATGAGAAGATTTGGTACAATAACAGTATGTATAGTTTCCTTTATAATTATATTTCTTGAACGCCTTGGCAAAAAAATCTCTTGCCTGATTAATATTTTGACTAATCTTTGGCAGATAGGTCAATTTCAGAGGTGTGCCATACTTTTCAATGATATCCATCAATGGAACATCATGAAACTTTAAGGCATTATTCTCAACATTAAATTCTTTTTGTGGCCAATAAAAGGTTTGTTCTATTAAATCTATATAACTCTTCATTCATCCAAAGTTTAGTAGGGTGTTAAAATGCAATATTGAATTATATTTGCAATCTTTGCAAAACTAAAATTTTACCGCAGAAACATTCTGTTTTTTGTATTAAATAATTCAATATTTTTTATGATCAATGTATTTGTAAATGATGAAACTTCCCCATTGAGGGCTGTTATTTTGGGAACTGCTAAAGGAGTTGGGGATGTTCCCAAATTGGCTGATGCTTATGACCCTAAGTCGAAAGAACATATAGCGGCAGGTACTTACCCTAAAGAGGCCGATATGGTAAAAGAAATGGAAGCATTTGCAAAGGTTTTGGAAAAGCATGGAGTGAAAGTTTACCGCCCTGAAATTATTGAAGATTATAATCAAATTTTTTCAAGAGACATCGGGTTTGTGATTGAAGATAAATTCATCAAACCACGCATTCTAAAAGACAGAGACGAAGAAATTCAAGGCATACAATATGTCATTGATCAAATTAATCCTGCCAATATAGTGGAGGTGCCCGTAAATGTGAGAATAGAAGGAGGGGATGTGATGCCATGGAAAGATCATATTTTTGTGGGATACTCAGAAAAAGAGGACTTTGAAAAATATATAGTGGCCAGAACCAATGGAGCAGGTGTAGAATTTCTTACAAAGGAATTTCCAGACAAAACTGTAAAAGGTTTTCAGCTCAACAAATCGGATGAAGTAGCCAAAGATAATGCCTTACATTTGGATTGCTGTTTTCAGCCTGTAGGAGAAAATCAAGCCATTATTTATAAAGAAGGGTTCAAATTGGAAGAAGATTATCAATATTTGGTCAAATATTTTGGTGAAGAAAATTTAATCCACATCACAAGAGATGAGATGTATGAGATGAACTCTAATGTATTTTCCATCAGTCCTAAAGTGGTGGTACTAGAGGAGAATTTCACTCGCTTAGCCGAAATATTGGAAGCAAAAGGGTTTACAGTTGAAAAAGTGCCTTATGCTGAAATTTCTAAAATGGAAGGTTTGTTAAGATGTTCAACTTTACCGCTTGAAAGAGCGAAATAAAATAATTTTTATTCTTTTTGAAAATTTTTAGTCAGATGGAAAATAAGCAAAGCACCGATACATTAATGATGGTTCGCCCAGTTCAGTTCAGATTCAATGAACAAACTGCTGTAAACAACTATTACCAAAAAGCAATTGAAGGACTCAGTGCATCCGAAATACAGTTAAAAGCTGCTGAAGAATTTGACCATTTTGTTGAAAAACTCAGAAGCAAAAAAATTAATGTGATTGTGGTGGAAGATACACCTGATCCAAGCACACCTGATTCTATTTTCCCAAACAATTGGGTTTCCTTCCACGAAGATGGGAAAGTGGGGCTTTATCCTATGTATGCTCCCAATAGAAGATTGGAAAGAAGGCCCGATATTTTGGAAAAACTCCAAACTAAGGAAGGTTTAAAAATCAATGAAATTATAGACTTCTCAAAACATGAGGAGGAAAATCGCTTTTTGGAAGGTACTGGAAGTATGATTTTAGACCGTCCAAATAAGTTGGTATATATCGCTGTTTCATTGAGAACAGACGAACAGGTATTGAATGAGTTTTGTAATAAATTTGGCTATAAAGCCGTAAAATTCACGGCCAATCAAAATGTGGATGGCAAAAGATTGCCTATTTATCATACCAATGTGATGATGTGTATTGCCAATGATTTCGCTATTCTTTGTGCAAAATCAATTGATGATAAAGATGAAAGAAAAGCTGTGATTGAAAGTTTACACAATAGCGGCAAAGAAGTAATTGAAATCAGCGAAGAGCAAAAACACCATTTTGCAGGTAATATGTTGCAGGTAAATGGGTCAGACGGAAAACCCTATTTGGTGATGTCTGCAGCTGCCCATCAATCCTTAAGTGAGGAACAAATTAAAAGAATAGAAAAATATTGTGAAATTATAAGCAGTTCATTGAACACTATTGAAGCTTTAGGTGGTGGAAGTGCCAGGTGTATGATGTCGGAAGTATTCTTACCCAAAGCTTAATCATTCAATTCACTATTTATTAAATAATTCTCTATCATGTTAAACTTAACAGAAGAACTTAAAACATTATCTCTAAAGGCATTCAAAACTTTATTTGAACATGATTTGGATGAGAATCATATCCAAATTCAACCTACCCGAAAAGAATTTGAAGGAAGCCATACTTTGGTTTGCTTTCCACTAGGACGTTTTTCAAAATTAAGTCCAGAGCAAACAGCTAATGCAATAGGTGAATTCATGCAGGAAAATTCTGAATTAGTCAGTGGATTTAATGTGGTAAAAGGATTTTTGAATATTGTATTTGCCGATAAGGTGTGGCTACAACTCGCTTCTGATATATTAAACACTCCGAATTACGGATATAAGTCGGAAACTGGTAGAGAAGTAATGGTGGAATATTCGTCCCCCAATACCAACAAACCCCTGCACTTAGGCCATTTAAGAAATAATTTCCTGGGCTATTCCGTTGCGCAAATCTTAAAAGCTAATGGTAACAAAGTCCACAAAGTGCAAATCATAAACGATAGAGGGATTCACATCTGTAAATCGATGGTGGCATGGCAAAAATTTGGTGAAGGAGAAACGCCTGAATCAAGCGGAATGAAAGGCGATAAATTAGTAGGAAAATATTATGTGATTTTCGATCAAAAATATAAAGCTCAGATAGCTGAGCTAGTTGAAGCTGGGAAGACTAAAGAAGAAGCGGAGAAAGAAGCTCCTATCATCAAAGAAGCTCAGGATATGTTGCTGAAATGGGAGCAAAAAGAGCCTGAAACTTACGCCCTTTGGGAAAAAATGAATGGATGGGTTTATAAAGGCTTTGAAAACACCTACAAAACCATGGGAGTGGATTTTGATAAGCTGTATTATGAATCTCAGACCTTCTCATTAGGTAAAGAGGAAGTGCTACGCGCAGTAGAAGAAGGCTTAGCTTATAAAAAGGAAGATGGTTCTGTTTGGATTGACTTGACAGAAGATGGATTGGATGAGAAATTATTACTAAGAAAAGACGGAACTTCTGTTTATATGACTCAAGATATTGGAACTGCCATTTTACGATATAGAGATTTTCCGAAAATCGAACAACAAATTTATACGGTAGGCAACGAGCAGGAATACCATTTCAAAGTGCTTTTCATCATCTTAGCTAAACTTGGTTACGAATGGGCAAAAAACTGCTATCATTTATCTTACGGCATGGTAGATTTACCAACAGGTAAAATGAAATCCAGGGAAGGTACTGTTGTTGATGCCGATGATTTGATGGAAGATATGTTTTCGACTGCCAAAAGCAGAACAGATGAATTAGGCAAAATTGATGGATTCAATGAGGAAGAAGCTCAAGAACTATACCGACAATTAGGTTTAGGAGCTTTGAAATATTATCTATTAAAAGTTGACCCAGTAAAAAGAATGATGTTCAATCCTGAAGAATCCATTGATTTTCAAGGAAATACCGGTCCTTTTATTCAATATGTACATGCCAGAATTTGTGCAATTTTAAGAAAGGGAGAACAATTAGGTATTGAACCAAAGGTAAGCGAAAAGTTAAATTCATTGGAGCCTACTGAAAACAATGTTTTACAGTTGATAATAGATTTACCTAATAAAATAGAGGAGGCTGCAGCAGGATATGCTCCATCAATTATAGCTAATTATGTTTATGAAGTAGCCAAAGCTTATAACAAATTCTATTCGGAGGTTTCCATTTTCAATGAATCTGATCAAGAAGCATTAGCTTTCAGAATCGGTTTCTCGAAAATCGTAGCTGAAACGATCGAAAAATCTATGAATTTATTGGGCGCGGATGTTCCTGAAAAAATGTAGGAAAACAGACAGTTGACAATATGCAATTGACAAAATGAAATTAGTGCTAATTAGGTCAGTACCGCAGGTCAGACCGGACATAGAAAAAAAAATAGACAGTAGACAATATGCAGTTTACAATAAGAAAAGGTAAACAAATCAGTCCATTAAAATAGGAAATGGGATTAGAACTTTTGTCTATTGAATAAGCTACAAGCTTATTTTTGTCAACTGTCAATTTGTTAATTAAAAGCAAGTAGTAAGAATAACCAGTATCGAATCCAAAATCGCAATCCATGAACATTCACCTCCAAATTCTGTTTCTTTTGTTGAATTTATCTATTTTCACAACTTCAAATAAAACGAAACAAAACATGAGTATATACGATTTTCAAATACAATCATTAGAAGGAGAAATGATTGATTTTGCTGATTATAAGGGTAAGAAATTACTGATTGTCAATACGGCAAGTGAGTGTGGCTATACTCCCCAGTATGCTGATTTACAGAAATTACATCAAGAATTTGGAGAAAAAATTACCGTTTTGGGATTTCCAGCTAATAATTTTGGTGGACAAGAACCTGGTTCGGATCAGCAAATAGCTAGCTTTTGCGAAAAGAATTATGGCGTTACATTTCCTATGTTTACCAAAATGGAAGTAGTGGGTAAAAATCAACATCCGCTTTTCAAATTTTTAAAAGAACAAACTGGAAAAGAGCCCACTTGGAATTTTTGTAAATATTTAGTTTCCGAAAATGGTGAGGAAATAAGTTTTTATGCTTCCTCCGTAAATCCTGGTGAAATAGCTGAAAAACTATAAATATGTTAAAAAATTGGTTGGAAGCCTTTAGGCTAAGGACTTTACCTTTGGCTTTATCATGTATAGGAATGGGTAGTTTTTTGGCTGCATACTATGGTAATTTCAGTTTGTCAGTCTGCATTTTAAGCTTAACCACTACCCTATTTCTTCAAATTCTTTCCAACCTAGCTAACGATTACGGGGACAGCGTTCACGGTGCAGACAGCATTGATAGAGAAGGCCCTCAAAGAAGTGTGCAAAGAGGCAGTATTTCTCCTAAAGCAATGTTCAATTCTATCGTAGTTTTTGCAGCATTTTCTTTCATCAGTGGATTATTATTACTGCATTATTCAGTCGGTATTGGAAGTACCACATTTTATGTTTTCCTAGGGTTGGGCTTAGCGGCCATCGCAGCAGCTATTGCCTATACCAATGGAAAAAGACCTTATGGCTATAGTGGACTTGGAGATATTTCCGTTTTCCTATTCTTTGGTTTATTAGGTGTTTGTGGTACCTACTTCCTCCATGCTGAAAGTTTTGAGCCTTTAATTTTATTACCGGCTGCTAGCTGCGGATTATTTGCCACAGGGGTTCTGAATATAAACAATATCAGAGATATTAAATCAGATAAGTCTGCTGGTAAAAACAGTATTCCCGTAAGAATTGGAGAAAGTAAAGCGATCTTTTATCATACCATTCTGATAGTTTCGGGATGTTTGGCTTCCATCATATTTTTACTCATACATGAAGAAATAAAAAGTATTTTTATTCTAATTATTGCTTTTGTTTTATTTATTATCCATCTTAATAAAGTTTATAAAGCAAAGACTTCAATTGAATATGATCCACAACTTAAATTCTTGGCACTTTCAACTTTATTGTTTGTGTTAATTTTTGGACTGTCCATTCTTGAATTATAGTTCATATTTTATAGTATTTTCCCATCATTTTAGGATAAGATTCGTATATTTAATTGAACAATAAACGAAAACTATATCACTATGAAAAAAATATTAGTTCCAACCGACTTTTCAGATCAAGCTAAATATGCATTAAAATTAGCTGTGGAAATTTCCAAAAAGACTGATGCTGAATTAATCCTTTTGCATGTAGTGGAAATTCCTGGACAAACATCTTTCAACACAATGGGAGAAGCCACAAATGTAGATGGAATGGAAGGAGTCTTTGTAATGAAAATGATTGAACTTGGAAAAAAGAAATTAGCAAAGCTTAAAGAAGATGATTTACTGGAAGGAGTAAATTTGAAAACTGAATTAAAAGCGGGAAATACTTATTATAATATTTCTTCCATTGTAAATGAGTACGAACCTGATATGGTTATCATGGGTACGAGCGGAAGCAGTGGAGTAGATGAAATTTTAATTGGTTCTAATGCTGAAAAAGTAGTGAGAAATGCAAAATGCCCAGTTTTGACCTTAAAAGAAGAAATCAGCTTAGCCAATATTGATAATATTGTTTTTGCTAGTGCTCTCAAGAACGATGACAAAGAACTAGCGGCCAAACTAAAAGAAATAGCTCATCTTTCTTATGCTAAAATACATTTATTAAAGATAAATACTCCCAACAATTTTGAATCATCCACCACTACTAATAAGCGTATGGATGAATACATGAAAAACAATGGCTTGGAGGCAGAAAAACATATTCACAATGGCATTAATGAAGAAGAAGGTATATTAGAATTTGCTAAAGAAAATAATATAGATTTAATCGCTATGGGAACTCACGGAAGAAAAGGATTAATGCATCTTTTAAGTGGAAGTATAGCAGAAGATGTGGTAAACCACTCTAAAAGACCTGTCTTAACAATGAAATTGGCTGATTAAGGATATAAAAATTTAGTCATTAAAAAGGCTTGCATTTTGAAATGCAAGCCTTTTTAATTTTACATAAATTGAAAATTAAGGACTCACAAAACTGATAGAAAAATTAAAGTAAGGGGCAGGTCCTAATGAATTTCTCATAGAAAAAGGTGCATCACCCAAAATTCCAAAAACTCTTAAGGTCTCATCACCATTGTCTAAGAAATCCGCATCATAAGAATAGTCTATTCTGACTCCAGCTTGAACCGACCACCAGAAAAACCCCACTAATCTTCTTTGGTATTCTACCCTAGCTTTGATTTCGCCTCTTCTAATTTCAAAACTACTTATTTCACCAGCTTTTGGATTTGATAAACCTCCAATTCTATAACTAGCCCCCTCTAGTTCAAATCCTGCCAATATTAGGTTAGTTTGATTTATACTGTACCGATAAAATGCTCTGGCAGGCAAAAGTGCTTCAATCCCCCACTTACGATTTTGAGAAGTATAATTATACAACAAAATGGGAACATAATTTGGGGCTCCAACCCTATAGGTTCGACTCAAACCAATAGCCCATTGTAATCGATCGTGAGGTCGTTTACCAAATAAAGCGGCTGCTGAATATCGCAGATATTGGCTCCCTAAATTGCTAAGATTATAATCTCCACTCATATCTGCTTGGGCCTGCAACAACATAAAAGCGGTTTCATTGAATGGCTTATAAAGCGTTGTAAAAAGGCCTGCTGTGTGCAAACTTCTTCCATCTAACTGTTGCTTCAATCCTCCTTCCAATAAGTCATCCTGGCTAAACCGATAAGCTGATTGCATATAATTTGCTCCCATTTGCCAAATGAATGAATTGGTGGATATGACTGGAATATTAGCGTTTATTCTTAATCCTCCGGTATATCCAATCCTACCTTCTTCTGCTAAATTATTGTCAATTGCTTCCTGTCTATCTTGATCAAAGGCATAAGCATCCTTATCAATTTCTGAGTAGCGGTAATTATAGGGTAATTGTTGCTCATACCCTACTGTGATAAATTTAGCAGGACTTAAGCCCACAATTTTTGCATTTGCGTAAGATTTAGTCTGACCACCAGCATACTCTACTTCTCCATAAGCATCCCAATCAATTTCATCATCTTCTCCTTCTTCTTGAGCGTTTACATTAGGAGTAAAAATCAATAAAAAAAATAGAGCTAAAATTGAAACTATGATGTTTTTCATACTTATCATTTTTTCAATTTTAGCCTTTTCCAAACGTCCGTGCGACCAAAAGTTTTTACGCCAATATATCCACGAATATCTAGTGTATTTTCATCTTTTAGTTCAATATCACAGCTATAAGTATTTCCATTTTCTGGATCATAAATAGTCCCTTCAGTCCATTTCCCATCATCTTGATATACAAAATCCTTAAGCATTCTATAACCTCTCAAAGGAGCAGAATGCATAGATTCATCGGGATTATTTTTATCTAATTTTGGCTCTCCTGTTTCTGGGTCATTAGGTTCTTTCAACCAGACAATTCTTCCATAATATTTATCGGCAATCTTATCTATCTTAATCCTGGCTTTTCCATGGCTGGGTTCCCAAACTCCAATTAATGCATCTCCATCTTTTGCATCTTGTGCTTGAATTGGTGAAGTGATGTAAATAGTAGCTATGGTCAGTAAAAATATAAGTAACTTTTTCATTTTGGTTTTCTTTATTGTTTAACTTCTAATTCAAATTCTATTTTGGATTTAATGGAAAGCCCTGAAGATGGCTCCTCTTTTAAATTTACATCTGCCACAAATGTTATTTCATCTTGCTTTAACAGATCAACTAAGTTTTCTTGCTTTTCAGCAATTGACATTTCAAATGTCTTACTATTTTCAGGCACGGGGTTCAAAACTCCTACCCTTTGCATGCTTGCACCAGAAGCTGCTAACTGCATAATGATTTCGGCTATAACACTTGACTCAGAAGGCTCTGTCATTTCTACCCTAATAGAAGTTACCTTTGCATTTTTTATTTTAGTAATATCCACACCGGCTAAATCCACCTTCCAAACACCCCTTACAGTATTAGAACCTTCCATTGGATATTCCTCTAGCATTTCGACATTAGCAGAAGAAATAGTTTTAGTCTCCGTTTCTCCACAAGAAAACAAAAGAAATAATACTAAAATTGAACTGAGATTTATGGACTTTTTCATATCTAATTTCATAACTCCTTTTTGGATATAAATTATTTTAATCAAATGGGAAATTATGAAATAATGTTTTACCGTAAGGGTTTTTACGGTATTAAATTTTGTTATGATAATCATAATAATATATTATAATAATACTAAAGAAGATTAAAGAGTATCATCAAATTGAGTGCAATTATTAATAGCGATTAGCTTAAATACATAAGTAAAAAAATGTGCGTTTGATATATGAAATATTCACATAACAATTTACATTTACCTAAAGTACTTTGACTGAACTAATTAAATTATGTCTTCATCTAGCAAACGAACCCAAAAGGCCCTCCAAACGCTGAATATGCTTCATGATATTCCAGATCTGATAAAAAAGGTTAAGAATAAATCAGTTAAAGTGGAAGACCATCAATTTTTCCCGAATGAATTTCCTGTCAGTGAGGAAGGCACTTCTGAAAGAAAAACATTTATCAAAAAGTATATTCAACAAAATCCTCAATATTTATTTAACCAAAGCAGTAAACTTAGTGCTGAAGATTTTCGGGGAAATATTGAGAATTTTATCGGCTGTGTTCAGGTCCCAACCGGAATGATTGGGCCATTGAGAGTAGTAGGTTCTGTAGCTCAAGGAGATTTCTATGTCCCACTGGCTACAACAGAAGGTGCCTTAGTAGCCTCATATCAAAGAGGGGCAAAAGCCTGCACTTTATCTGGCGGTGCTACTTCTATATGTTTAATAGAATCTGTCAAAAGATCGCCTGTTTTTAAATTTGATAATCTGGGAGATTTAGGCGGTTTTTTGGTTTGGTTTTATGAACAAACTCGCCATATCCATGAATTGGTCCAAAAAAGTAGTCGTTTTGCTCAATTGCAGGATATCAGCTCCAATATAGAAGGCAATCATCTTATTTTGACATTTGAATTTGAAACCGGTGATGCTTCAGGACAGAATATGGTGACAATTTGCACAGATCAAATTTGTCAATTTATCATAACCAACAGCCCTATAAAGCCCATAAAATGGTATGTGGAAGGAAATTATTCAGGAGATAAAAAGGCTACATCTTTATCCTTCACCAGCGTTCGTGGTAAAAAAGTAACAACGGAAATCACAATACCTGTGTCCATTGTAAAAGATGTATTGAAAAGCAGTCCAAAAGAGATGGAAGAATATTGGAAAACCTCCACATTGGGGACTATTCAAAGTGGTGCCATTGGCGCACAAGGTCATTATGCAAATGGTCTAACAGCTTTATTTCTAGCTACTGGTCAAGATGTAGCTTGTATTGCAGAAGCCGCAGTTGGCGTAACCCGAATGGAGGTCAATGACAATGGCGATTTGTATGCCAGTGTTACTTTGCCTAATTTAATTGTAGGTACAATTGGAGGCGGAACCGGACTGCCTACCCAAAAAGAATGCTTGGAATTAATGGATTGCTATGGAAAAGGTAGAGCTAGGAAATTTGCAGAAATATGCGGAGCAGTTGTTTTAGCAGGTGAGTTATCCATTGCTGCCGCATTATCAGTTGGTCATTTTACGGCTGCACATCAAAAACTAGGAAGAAAAAATGAGTGATTATACTATCAATCAGTATAGCAAAGAGGATGAAAATAAAGCCTCATTTTTAAAAAGACTATACATCTATCAAAAAGAACGTTTCCCGATTTTAGGACATGGATTTTTAGTTGCTGTTTTCAGTTTTTCAGCAATATCCTATTCAAGAATTAGCCGTGGAGCAGAAGGATTTGTAAGCACAGAAAAATTTCTTCTGGGAATTTTTACTACCATTACACTTTTTCTATTAGTCCGAATATTGGATGAATTCAAGGATGCTAAAGATGACGCAAAATTCAGGCAAGAACTACCGGTTCCAAGAGGCCTAATTTCCCTGAAAGAATTAGCCGTTATCGGATGGGTTGTTTTTATAGCCCAAATCATCATCAATACTGTTTTCTTTCCAAAGATGTTGCTGCTATATGCCGGAGTGATCATTTACCTGCTATTGATGACCAAAGAATTTTTCATTGCCGAATGGCTAAAAAAGCATCAATTTTGGTATGTCACTTCACATATGTTCATCATACCATTCATAGATGTCTATGCAAGCGGATTGGATTGGTTTTTGGCTGATGTCCAGGCTCCTGTCGGATTGCTTTTTTTCTTTGCCGTATCTTATATGAATGGCATTGTGTTAGAAGTCGGCAGAAAAATAAGAACGCCTCAACAAGAATCAGAAGGTGTTTTGACTTATACTTCTATGTTGGGGATTCCAAAAGCTGTTTACCTCTGGATTGTAGTATTATTTGCAACTCTCCTGCTGAGCATTGCAGCTTCCTATTTTGCAGATTACAGCATGGAAATTTATTTGATTTTACTGTTCGTATTCATGATTTGCCTGTTCCCTGCCTTTCTCTTTTTGGGAAAAAAAGATGCCAAAACAGCAAAATTCATTGAACATGCTTCCGCCATTTGGACCATTGCCATGTACCTGATCTTAGGTGCTGGCCCGATGATTTCACGTTTGATCGGCTCGATATGAAAATCATTTCAGGAAACGATATTGATACTATTGACCTTAAAAATGCTGGTGGAAAAGGAGCAAATTTGATCCATCTAAAGAATCAAGGTTTTCAAGTTCCTAAATTCATTATTATTCCTGCAAATGAGTTGACTGATCTGATTTCTCAAAATGTAAATGACGATAATGCTATTATCAATTTCATTGAAAATTATCGATTCCCTGATAAATTTATTCAAGACATCGAAGGGTTGTTTGGCAATCAGGCACTGCTAGCGGTTCGCTCCTCAGCCAGTATGGAAGACAGCCAAGAATCCTCTTTTGCCGGTTTATTTGAAAGCATAATGTATGTTCCGATTTTAGATATCCAATCTGCCATTCGAAAAGTTTGGTTATCGGTATATGCTGATCGAGTAAAAAAATACATGCATTCCAAAAAATTAGACAGTACACATCTTTCTATTGCCATTATTCTACAGGAAATGGTAGAGGCAGATGTTTCGGGAGTGGCTTTTGGGGCTAATCCGGCAGATGGAAATGAAGATGAGCAAATTATTAATGCTGTATTTGGCGCAGGTGAAGGCTTGGTTTCTGGACAATTAGATGCAGATATGTACTTGATCAATGCTGCAGGAACAAAAGAAGAAATTGCAGACAAAAAGCATCAACTGATCTTTGATAATCAAGCTGGTTGTGGTTTAAAAAAAGTTACTCTTACTAAAGAGAAGCAAAAGCAATCCACCCTAAACTCAACTCAAATTGCAGAATTAAAAACCCTTCTGTCCCAACTGAAAAATCATTTTAAAGCTCCACAAGATATTGAGTTTGCCTATCGAAATAAGGAATTATATCTTTTGCAAAGCCGACCGATCACCACTGGAAATAAAAAAAATAATACTGAAAATTATATCCTGTGGGATAACAGCAACATCATAGAATCTTATCCGGGCGTTACCACTCCACTTACATTTTCATTTATAAGTCAATCTTATCAGCAGGCCTATCAGCTTTTCAGTGCTTATATGGGTGTTGATCCCAAAGTGATAGCCAAAAACCAGCAAGTTTTTAAAAACACCTTAGGGTTAATAAAAGGCAGAGTATATTATAATCTAAAAACCTGGTATTTGATGTTAGCCATGTTGCCGGGCTATAGCCTCAATGCCCGCTATATGGAAACCATGATGGGCGTTAAGGAACGCTTTGACATTCCACAAGATTATATTATTTCAAAAGGACAAGCCTATTGGTCAATCGCCAAAACTGCTTTTAAGATGCTGAAGCGGATGTTTTCTTTGCCCAAAAAACGCAAGGAATTCATGCAATTATTGGAGGAAACCATCAGCCAGTACAAGGCCATTGATTTCAATTCAAAATCTGCTCCTGAACTCTTGAAACTATACCTAGACTTCGAACAAAAGCTGCTCAATGAATGGAAAGCGCCCTTATTGAATGATTTTTTTGCCATGATTTGGTTTGGCATGTTGCAAAAAAGTACGCTCAAATATTTGAAAAGCGAAAATCCCAATATTCACAATGACTTGCTATGCGGAAGTTCTGATATAATTTCAACACAACCCATACACCGAAGTATTGCCATAGCCACTTTTATAAATCAAGATGAGGATATAAAAGCATTTTTCGAGGGTTCTCCTGAGATCGTCTGGAAGAATTTACAATCAGAAAAAACAGATCCTGATATCCTAGCTCTTAAAAAACAAATTGAAGATTATATCCATGATTTTGGTGAAAGATGTGTAGGCGAATTAAAGCTCGAAACGCTATCGTATGAACAAGCTCCGGAGCAACTGATCCGCGTTTTGCAATCTTATGTGCAGCAAAATATAACGGTAAAATCTACCTCAGGCAATTTAGAACAGGAGCTGCGAGCAAATGCGGAAAAAGAAATTCAAGAAAAATTAAGATTTAAATTGATCAAAAAATGGTGGCTGCGCTATATTCTTAAAATCACCAGACAGTTGGTGAGTGGACGGGAAAACTTGAGATACGAAAGAACTAGAGCTTTTGGAATAGTCAGAATGCTATTTTCCCATATCGGAAAAAGGTTTTATGAAGAAGACCTCATCGAAAACAGTCGGGATATATTCTATTTGACTAAATCTGAAATAGAAGGCTATATAGAAGGACGCGCAGTTTTTACCGATTTAAAATCTAACATAGCCATTCGAAAAGCTGAATATGAGCGCTTTGAAACAGAGGAGCCTCCTCCAGAAAGATTTTCAACTAATGGCATTGTGTATAGTAGTGAAATTTCTGGAAGAGAAGAAACCAGTTCAAATGATGGAGAACTGAAAGGAATTGGTTGTTGCCCTGGAAAAGTAAGAGCCAAAGTCCGGCTAGTTAAACATCCAAATGAGGTGGACAGCCTAAACGGAGATATTTTAGTTACTTCTAGCACGGATCCAGGTTGGGTCACCTTATTTCCCTCAGCTTCAGGCATCATAGTAGAAAGGGGCAGTCTGCTAAGCCATTCTGCAATTGTTTCCAGAGAAATGGGGATTCCCTGTATCGTAAGTGTTACAGGCTTATTGAAACAATTAAAATCGGGAGATGAAGTGCTAATGGACGGAAGCTCAGGTATTATCAAAATCCTTGAATCAAAATGAGCAGTTCAATTGATAAAGTTAGCTTCGATAAAATCCGCTATGCAAACTGCTGGGAGGATGCAGACATTTTATTGGAGGGACTAAAGCCAGCTTCAGGAAGTAAAATTTTATCCATTGCTTCTGCTGGAGATAATAGCTTTGCACTACTTTCTAGCAATCCTGAAATAGTAGTTGCTGTAGATATTAGCAAAACACAATTGCACTTATGCGAATTAAAGAAAGTAGCCATCCGAAATTTGGAGCGAGAAGAGTGCTTACAATTTCTTGGCTTTTGGCCAGATAAAAATCGACTGAAAACCTTTGAGAATTTAAAATCGCAATTAGGGCGGGAAGCAAAAGCCTTCTTTGATCAACAGAAGAGCGAAATTCAAAATGGAATCATCCATCAGGGGAAATTTGAAAAATATTTCCAATTGTTTAGTCAGAAAATATTGCCATTCATACACTCTAGAAAAACAATCAAAAAGCTATTTCAAGAAAAGTCTGAATTGGCACAGATAGACTTTTATAGAAACAAATGGAATACCTGGCGTTGGCGAATGCTATTCAAATTATTCTTTAGTAAAGCCATAATGGGAAAATTCGGAAGAGATCCTGAATTCTTAAAGCAAGTTGAAATTCCTGTAGCAGAATATATTTTCCGTAAGGCAGAAGCGCATTTACAATCAAAAAGCGCTCAACAGAATTTCATTCTAAACTACAACTTAACAGGAGAATTCGGTGTCCATTTACCGTATTATCTTAGAGAAGAAAATTATGGCAACATCAAAGGAAATTTGAAAGCCCTACAACTTTTTGAAGGATATGCACAAGATGTAATAGATCAATATGATGCATTTGACTACATGAATTTATCCAACATATTTGAATATATGGATGTAGAAACATTTCAAAATACGGGAAAAGAATTAATTAATGGATTGAACAGAGACGGTAAAATGGCTTACTGGAATTTGATGGTAACCCGACAGTTATCTAAAGAATTTCCACGGGATTTAGCCTTTCAAGCTTCATTGTCAGATACTTTAACAGAAAAAGACAAAGGCTTTTTCTATCACCAAATACTCATAGAGCAACGGAAATGAAAGTAGATTTGATTGCGATTTCTTTACTGGCATTATCATTTCTTTTCCTATTTGGAATGACTGAATTACTGTATCATCGCTTCAAATGGAAAGTCGAACTCACCCGAAAAATCGCACATATCGGTACCGGCATCATCACCCTACTATTTCCAATTCTACTGACTAGTCATTGGTCTGTTTTACTGCTTAGCAGCAGCTTCTTATTACTCCTGAGTTTAAGCATGCGGTTTAATTTTCTGCAATCGATTAATGCTATTGATCGCACCTCCTATGGAAGTCTGTTATATCCGATATCAGTTTACGGTTGTTTCTATGCTTATGGCAGCTTCAATCAAGAAATACTTTTTTTCTACCTGCCTATTCTAACTTTAGCTATTTGTGATCCTATAGCGGCATTAGCAGGAAAAAGAAAGCCTTTTGGCAAATATAAAAGAGGGAGCAAATCGCTTTCAGGTACACTTGGTTTTATGGGATCTTGCCTGATCTTGTCATGTATTTTGATGTGGATGCTGACGGATCTCAATACATTCAATATAATTCTATACAGCGCTGTAGTGGCTGTCTTATCTAGTTTGACTGAAACCATTAGCGGAAAAGGATTTGACAACCTCAGCATCCCCTTAATAGTCATCATTATCTTAAAATTCATTTTATGAGTCTTAAAATCAAAAAAATATCTCCCGAATCGGCTGACTTCAACAGATTCTATAATTTCCCAAAAGGAATTTATCCTGAAGATAGTCCCAAATGGAAGGTGCCGGAGGACATTGATTTTAAGAATTTGATTGCCATTTATGGAGTAGAAGATGAAAACAATCTTCTAGCAAGAGCCGCTTTATACCAAAACCATAATTTGAATTTTCAAAACCAACCAACCTGCTGCATCGGAAATTATGAAGCTGAAAATCACCCGAAAGCAGCACAAATTTTAATTGATCAAGTTTCTGAAGACGCCAAAAAGTTAGGAGCAAAATTCCTTTTAGGGCCTATGAACGGAAGTACATGGGGCACATACCGTTTTGCGGAAAGCACCAATTCCCCATTCTTTTTGGAACCTCATCACCTGAATTATTATCAAAAGCACTTTTTAAATGCAGGTTTTCAGCCTATTAGGAATTACAATAGTAAGCTGGTGGAAGAAATCCCGACAGATTCTTTAGAACCTGAAAATGAGCTGATTGAATTACAAAAATCATTAAAAGTGAATGTTCGCCCCATCAATATGACTGATTTTGCTGGCGATCTTAAAAAATTGCATGAACTAGTTCACCAAGCCTTTGCTCATAATTTTTTATTTACGCCTCTGGAAAAAGAAGAATTTGTACAAAAATATATGAGCACTGAAAAAATTCTTAATCAAGAATATACGCGCATTGCTGAAGATGAAGACGGGAATTTCCTAGCTTTTTTCTTTTGTCTGGATGATCACCTGAATCCTGCGGAAAAAAGATTAATTATTAAAACCATAGCTCGTCATCCTGACCCAAAATGGAGAGGACTAGGGCAATTAATGGGCAGTTTGCTGTACCGAAAAGCTAAAAAAGATGGATATCAATCCATAATCCACGCCTTAATGGATGAAGATGCGAATTCTTCCAGTATCTCTACAAAATTTGCTGGAAAACCTATAAATCGCTATTTTCTGTATTCAAAAGAACTCTGATGGAAGCTGGCCAATTCAATATCGTTTCACTTTTTACGGAATCAGCAAAGCATTTTCCTGACCGAATCGCGATTATTGAGAAAGAAACTCAAATCACTTACAGTCAATTAGCGAAAGAAATTGATATTACGGCTGCCTATTTTCAGCAAAAAGGAATTTCAAAAAATGATAAAGTGCTGGTTTTTGTCCCAATGGGAATTAATCTTTACCGAATCGTTTTGGCTTTATTTAAAATTGGTGCCACAGCAGTTTTTCTGGATGAATGGGTAAGTTTTAAAAGGTTAAATCTATGTTGCAAAATTGCAGAATGCACAGCCTTTATCGGAATAAGAAAAGCCAGAATATTGACCTTCTTTTCTTCTGAAATACGGAAAATTCCTATTAAGCTAGGGGTAACATACAAAGACTACGATATTCCTGCAAAAAATATCTCAACTGATATGAATGATA
Organism: Marivirga sp.; assembly: GCF_051117495.1. NCBI lineage: Bacteria > Pseudomonadati > Bacteroidota > Cytophagia > Cytophagales > Marivirgaceae > Marivirga > Marivirga sp. Next base: position 211,359 of record NZ_JBNPEF010000004.1, read on the forward strand.
CCGCTCTCATCACATTCACTACTGGGAGTAGCGGCACTCCAAAAGCCGCTAAACGAACACATGGCTTTCTAAAAGCGCAATTTTCAGTATTGGAAAAGAAAATTGATCCTGAAATCTCCAAAGTCGATATGCCGGTTTTACCCATCGTTTTAATGATAAATCTAGGCAAAGGGATCACTTCTGTAATTGCTGATTTTAAAGCTTCAAAACCTGAAAGCTTGAAAGCTGAAAAGGTAATTGCACAGATAGAAAAACATCAAGTGGAAAGTATTGCTTCTTCTCCCTATTTCATTTTTAAACTAGCTCAGTATGCGAGTGAGCGCAATAGACCTATCAAAAATATTAAACGGATATTCACTGGAGGAGCGGCAGTATTTCCTGAAGAAGCAAAAACTTATATTCAGGCATTCCCAAATTCTACTTCAAAAATTCTATATGGCTCAACCGAAGCAGAACCCATAAGCAGTGTAAATACTCAAGATTTGGCACAGCGAGATTTAGCAAAGGACAAGGGGTTATATGTTGGCTCAATCGATGCAGCAGCAGAAGTTTTGATTATTCCGATAAAGGAAGGAAATATCAAAATACAAACATCAAATGAGCTCAAAACGCTCAGTCTGAAGGACGAGAAAATTGGAGAAATCATAGTCTCAGGCTCCCATGTTTTAAAAGAATATGTAAATAATCCGGAGGCTATGGAAAGGCAGAAAATCTGGGTTGAAGATGTATGTTGGCATCGAACTGGAGATAGCGGCTTTAAAATTGGCAATGATCTGTATCTGACAGGTCCCTGTGATGCTATGATTGAAAGGGCTTCAGGCTATTTTTCACCCTTCCTTTATGAACAGATCCTGAATTCAATAGAAGGCGTAAATGCTGGAACCATTCTTAGCATAAAGGATAAGAATTATGCAGTCATAGAAGCTCAATCTAAGGGAGATATTGAAAAAATAACAACTGAAATAATGGCAATTGAAGGTATTGATGAGGTGTATTTTGTAAAGAAAATCCCTAGAGACCCTCGCCATTTTTCAAAAATAGAATACAAAAAACTGAAAAATATGTTGGCTAGTAAACTCCACTGATAAAATGCATTGGCTAATTAAATACCGTTGGATTTCCCTCTTAATTGCTTTTGCAATCATTCCCTTGTTATGGTCAGGTATTGAAAAGGCAGTGCAAGTGGATAATCGTTTGAGCATATGGTTTCTAGAAGATGACAAACAGTTAGCTGAGTATTATGAATTTCAAGACAAGTTTGGTAATGATGAACTACTATTTATCCTATTTAAAAATGAAAAAAGTGTATTAGATCAGGAATTTCTAAATAATCTTGAAAAGCTTACTGATTCCATTGAAAAACTAGACAGAGTAGAAAAGGTATTTAGTCCCACAAATCTAAAACTACCCGATGGCAATACTTTTGGGATTAGCCAATTCACAAAATTTCAAAACCCAAAATTTACGATTGACAAAAGAAAGGAGATTCTACAAATGAATCCGGCTTTGAGTGATATTCTATTTAATCAAGACCAGACAGCAGCAGCCATTTTAATACAGCCAAAAAAATATGAAAATTACGAAGCCGAAAGAGCTGATTTTATTGCCAAAATTAAAGGCTTAAGCTTCCAATATTTTGATAATGACAAGCTGCATTTCGCAGGAATTGGAGTGATCTATAATGCCTTGAATCAACTTTCCGAAAAAGAATTTGCACTATTTTTAGGCATCGCTTACGCTATTATATTCTTATTAACCATTATCATTTACAGACAGTTTTCAGTTCTATTTTATGTATTATTAGTGATCATTCTAGCCAATTGTTTTACGCTCGGTCTATACGGATTGGCGGATTTACAACTCAATTTGATGAGTAGCCTAATCCCCATTATTATTAGCTTACTAGGTGTGATGGATATCGTGCATATTGTCAACCAGCATCAAAAATACATGGCTTCAGACAAAAGCGGGCTATCTGCTATGAGATCAGCCATAAAACCATGTCTTTTTACCAGTTTGACCACCATGGCAGGCTTTTTAGCACTTTATGTAAGTCCAATGTCCATTTTAGAAGATTTTGGATTGTATGCCGCCATTGGAATATTCTTTTCATTGCTATTTAGTTTCTTGCTTGCTCCCATTTTTTTACCCTACATCAAAATTCATAGAAGATATTTTCCATTTGAAAAGCTCATCCCAAGAAGTCAGTTCTTTACATCCAAAAATCAAAAGGCCATCTTAATTATTGCTTCTCTATTTGTCCTAGCATCACTTTTGGGATTAATTCAAATCAAAACTAACTCAGATACCCTAGGCTACTTTTCTCAAAATCACGAGGTATATGAGGATAGTGAAATGATAGAAGATATTTATGGAGCCTATCTCCCAATTGAATATCTCATCACTGCCACGGGTAAGAATCAAAATAAGCTAATTCAAAACACGATAGACTGGACAAATGAAGTCAATAACACCATACCTGGCATTGCAAGGACTTTAGGTTTTCACACATTATATGAAACCGCATTTAAAAGAGAATACAAAGAAAAATGGCAGCAAGCTATTGGAAGTAAGGGTTTACTAAACAAAGCTCAATTACAATTGAAAAAGCACTACACAGGCCTGTTTCAAAGTTTTAATCACGAAGAGTCAAATACCAACAGGGTCACATTCTTTACTAAAATGCTATCCGCCAATGAAATGACTGCAAAAATTAATCAGATAAATGATTTAGCAAATCAGTATTTTGATAAAAGCACCCAAGTTTCAGTAGCAGGCTATCAACCTATGTACTCCTCCATTATCACTTTTGTCATCAAAACACAAGTTTACAGTTTGCTACTTGCTTTCGTGATGGTCTTCTTACTCCTTTGGTGGATTGTCAAAAGGATCCGATTAGCGCTGTTAGCCACATCCATAAATCTTCTTCCCGTGCTGGCGGTATTTGGTGTAATGGGTTGGTTTGATATTAATTTGGATACGGCTACCGCAAGTTTAGCAGCAATTATCCTATGTATTTGCATAGATGACACTATACATTTCGTACACCACTTTTTGAAAAATAAAGAAGGAAAAAACCAATCAATTGAAGTAGCTATTGACAGCACCTTAAAATGGGTAGGCAAAGCCATTATAATCAGTAGTTTGCTACTATTCCTTGGATTCGGCTCCATGATCTTTGCCTCCCTAAACACTGTATTCTATTTTGGCTTACTGATTTCTATCGCGGTATTAGTGGCAGTTATAAGCCAGCTTTTTCTCTTTCCTGTTTTGTTGTTAAAATTTTGCACAAAAAAATACCATGAAGATCGAAAAAGATGATTTCGATCTTCATGGTAATAATCAGTTCTTCAAAAAATCAGAAAAATCCTATTAAAGCACGAATAAATGATTTTCAATGCTTCAAGAAGCTATTCTATTGAAAAGTTAATATTTCCTGCTGGCTTTAATTGATATTTCCTGTCATCAGAAAAAATTAATAATTGATGATCCCCTTGAGGCATTCTATCTTTCTGTATCTTATAACCATAATTAACACCTGATGAAGTCTCGTATTCATTTGTTTCCCTGTAATCATACCAAACGGTATCACTCTCCGGTGAAACAATAGCATAGGATATAAATTGACCTCTGTAATACACATTTGTTTCAAAAAATATGTTGTTCTCATCTTCATCTACCACTCTATATTTCCCATGCACTAACTCAACATTGTTATGAGAATTATCAAAATTTAAATACCCCTCTTCTTTTGGAAGCACCATCTCAAACTTATCTCCCTCAGTAAATGGAATTGTTGTCGGCATTACCATCCCAATTTCTCCTGGCCAATAATAGCCGTATTTGGCAGGATAACCTCCTACTTCTGCCTCATCGAAATTTGCCAGTATATCAGTGTGATCTCCAGTGATCAACATGAATGATCCAGGGGCGTAAACTTGATCAGTTGGAAGGTCGTAACTGTAATACATTTTTAGACTATCAGTTTCTAAGGTAAAATCAGCTCCCGCATCTCTAGGATCTTCTATAACTCTATCATTATCATGTAGTTTCCAATTAAAGTATATAAAAATTGGAGCCTCCCTTCGTACCGAGTAAATACTGATTGAATCATCACTTAGAATTTCAGCTGAAGCAGAATTATAGCTAATATGATCTGGATCGCCATTGTATTCTTGTTTATAAAATTGAATGTAACTGATCAAAGAACCATAATCTTTTTTAAAATTTTCTAAGATTATATATGCGGGATCTTGATCATTAAAATCCCGTCTTGAAATTGATTTAATTGACGGTTCCAAAATTTCTAAAAATATACCGCTTTCCTCTTCCTTATATTGTGTCCCATCAGAGTTATTATATCTAATCTCTGTTAATATCTCAAACTCTTTACCCAACAATTCAGCATTCATTGGTATATATAAAAGCAATTCATCCTCCTTCAAATCTGGAGAATTATTTAAGTTGACCTGCAAATTTCTGTGACTTGCCTCTATCTTATTGCCTGAAAAGACAAGATAGATACGAGTAACCCTATGTAAATTTTTGCCTTTTAACAAAACTGAATCTCCCAAAAGAAAACTCTGCTTATCATCAGTAAGTTCTTCGATATTTATTGCTATTTCGTCCTCTTTACATCCTATAAATAATAGGATCAAAATAGAAAGTACTAAATAAAATAATTTTTTCATTAAGCTTAAATATTTATTTTAAAGGGACAAAAGTATAAAATTAAATCTTAGCCAACGCTCATTTCTTTAATTATCTTTCGGCTATTCTCTTTCCTTTAATGAACTCTTAAGTCTCCATTATAAATTTTAAATACTTATCAAAAATGATTTGGTTCAGATAAATAACTCAATCTAATACCTAAACCACCAAATCCAATAAATACTGTTTGTCATTCAAATAATCCCCATAAAAACCTAAGCGCTTCATATTTTCCAACAACTGCGAGAAGTCAGTAGAGTTTTTTAATTCAATCCCAACCACAGCCGAACCCGTTTCTCTGGAATTCTTTTTGGTGTATTCAAAATGACTGATATCATCATCGGGACCCAAAACCTCCACTACAAATTGCTTTAATGCTCCAGCTCTTTGCGGAAATTGCACCACAAAATAGTGCTTTAAACCTTTGTAGAGAAGCGCTCTTTCTTTAATCTCTTCGGTTCTGGTGATGTCATTATTGCTTCCGCTCAGCACACAAACCACATTTTTGCCTTCTATTTCCTCTGCATATTGTTCCAAAGCCGCAATGGATAATGCCCCAGCTGGCTCAGCTACTATGGCGTCTTTATTATACAATTGCAAAATCACATCGCAGACTTTGCCTTCCTCTACGGTGATGACTTCAGTCAAATTTTGTCGGCAGATTTCGAAATTCAAATCTCCCACTTTTTTAACAGCCGCTCCATCAACAAATTTTTCTATATGCTTCAAAGCCGTATTCTCTCCTTTTTCAATGGACGTTTTCATGGCGGGTGCTCCTGCAGGTTCAACTCCTATGATTTTGGTTTGGGGTGAAAGTGCCTTAAAAACACTGCTCACCCCAGCTGATAATCCACCCCCTCCAACAGGCAAAAAGAGATAATCAATTGGGCTTTCTGCTTGTTGCAAGATTTCCAATCCGACCGTTCCCTGTCCTTCGATCACTTTAGGGTCATCAAAAGGATGAATAAATACTGCTCCTGATTTTTCCTGATATTCCTGTGCGGCATGAAAAGCGTCATCAAAAGTATCGCCCACCAATTCTATCTCCACGAAATCCTCCCCGAACATTTCTACCTGAGCAATTTTCTGCTTTGGAGTTGGTGCGGGCATGAATATTCTGCCTTTCACTTCCAATTTTTTGCAAGAAAAAGCCACTCCTTGTGCATGATTCCCAGCACTGGCGCATACAATTCCTTTATCCAATTCTTCACGACTAAGACTACTAATTTTATTGTAGGAACCTCTAATTTTGTAGGAGCGGACTGGTTGCAAATCCTCTCGTTTGAATTGAATATTAGCACTAAACTCTTTCGATAAACCCAAATTGGGCGTTAAAGGAGTTAAAAGTGCCACGCCTTTTAATTTTTGCGCGGCACTTTGTATGGCTTCTATTTTTGGATAGTATGCTTTTAGGGTTTCAGACATCTTTCAGATATAAATTGCTAAATGAAATAATATTTACTTTTTTTAATTAATACTTCAGCCCTCTGACCGGGTAGATTCTACTTTATCATGAATAAAAAATCAATAAGGTCATAAGGATCCCGAATGCTACTAAGTTATGCTTGAAGCATATCATTCACTGTCAGCCTAAAAAATAACCAAGGTTATTTTCCTTTGTGTTCTATTGCCTCTTTTGTGGTAGGAATTTGCTGACATTAGTAGACACTAACGAGATTTATTTTTAACCACAAAAGAAGCAAAAGAAAACAATAGGTTTTTCGCTTAAGCGAAAAAAATCGACAAATAAATTCCCGAGACTTAATAGCATTTTAGGCATCCCGATAGGGACATCCAGGTTCATATTTATTCTTTAAGGCAATGTTAACTAAAATAATTAATGCCCCTGATAGCCAACGACCTAAAATAAATCATTAAATATTTTATGCATTTTCCGGTCTTAGCTTTCTGACAGCAGCACCTGCCTGCCACATTTCAGAATTTTTCAATTCATCCAATTCTTTTTCTAATTCCACTCTGTAATCAGCTTTTTCATTGGCAGTTATGGTCAGCTTAGCTTCATTTCCAGTCTCCACTGAATCATATAATTCTTCAAAAACTGGTTTTACGGCATCTCTGAATTTTTTCCACCAATCCAATGCGCCACGTTGGGCAGTTGTGGAGCAATTGGCATACATCCAGTCCATTCCGTTTTCTGCAACCAATGGATATAGAGATTGTGTAGCTTCCTCCACTGTTTCATTAAAAGCTTCTGAGGGAGAATGTCCTTTCTTGCGTAATAAATCATATTGAGCGGCAAATAATCCTTGGATTGCGCCCATCAAACTGCCTCTTTCTCCCGTTAGGTCACTATAAACTTCTTTTCGGAAATCGGTTTGAAATAAGTAACCTGAACCTACTCCTATTCCTAATGCCACACATCTTTCCCATGCTTTTCCAGTTGCATCTTGATGGATCGCAAAGCTGGAATTCAATCCTCTACCTTCTACAAATAATCTTCTCAAACTAGTGCCCGATCCTTTTGGAGCCACTAAGATTACATCCACATCTTTAGGTGGGACAATGCCGGTTTGGTCTTTATAGGTCACTCCAAATCCATGAGAAAAATACAATGCTTTGCCAGGACTAAGGTGTTTTTTTACCATCTCCCACTGCGCAATTTGCCCTGCATCTGATAATAAATATTGTAGAATTGTGCCTTTTTCAGCGGCTTCCTCCAGTTCAAAAAGCGTTTTGCCTGGTTCCCAGCCATCTACTACTGCTTTATCCCAGCTTTTAGAACCTTTCCTTTGTCCGACAATCACATTAAAGCCATTGTCTTTCAGGTTTAATGCCTGTCCTGGACCTTGAACTCCATAGCCCAAAACTGCTATGGTTTCATCTTTTAATACTTCCTGCGCTTTTGCTAAAGGAAATTCCTGTCGTGTTACGACTTCTTCTTCTACCGTTCCAAATTTTAGTTTTGCCATTGTTTTAGAATTATGATTAAGATTTTTATTTAATAGTGTATTTAATACTGATATTAATTTTGTACTTTCTTTGAATCAAGTTGACAGTTGACAATAATAGGCCAGAGGCCTATTCAGTTGACAAAAGGTCTTAACCAACCTCTCCAGTTTACTTTCACTTTTTGTCTACTGTTTATTGTCAATTGTCTACTTACAGGCGAGACGCCTGCTCCACTTCTGTGAAATATTCCTGAAATTCTTTCATCGGTTTAGAAATTGAAATCCTACCTGAGCGTACAAATTCCAGAATACCATGAGGTTTCAGCTGTTCGAAAAGCTCTTGTGTTTCTTCCTTGAAGCCAGTTTTTTCTATGATGGTGAAATCAGGCTCCACTGCCAGCAGTCTAGCATGATGCTTTCTAACAATATATTCAACCTCCTTAGTCTGGGATAGTAATTTGGTCGGCATTTTATATAAAGCCATTTCTTGATATACTATCCCATCATTTTTATGATAAAAAGCTTTGAAAACATCCACTTGCTTTTCAATCTGCTTTACAATTTTCTTGATTTTTTCTTCCGTTGAACTTACCACAATAGTGTAGCGGTGAATATCTTTCACCTCGCTTTCAGAAGCGGTTATACTCTCAATATTGATATGCCTACGGGTGAAAATGGTAGTCACTCGGTGCAGAATTCCTATAAGGTTTTCTGTATAGATTGATAATGTGAATTGCTCATTCATATTCTTTATTTTTTACTTTACTGCTCATTTGCGAAAAACGAATCATTCTATTAAGCGAGTTGACAGTTGACAATAAATAGCCTTTCGCTATTTCAGTTGACAAAATTTTCTCAACATGCTTTTTAAGTCTATAAACTTCACAGTTTGCTATCCCCTTTTGTCAACTGTTTCTTGTCAATTGTCTACTGCGTGAATATCTTCGGTACTGACCTAAGTGCCACTCAAAGGCTTACTCCAGTCTAATTTCTGACACGGAAGCTCCTGTAGGAATCATGGGGAAAATATTATTCTCCTTCCCTACCATTACTTCTAATAGATAACTTCCTTCATGAGATAAAAAGCGATGAATGCTATCTTCCAATTTGTCTCTTTCTGATACTTTCTCTGACTCAATCCCGTATCCTTTTGCAATCATCTGAAAATCGGGATTGACCATATCCACTGAGGAATAGCGCTTTTCAAAAAACATATCCTGCCATTGTCTTACCATTCCTAGATATTCATTATTTAAAAGCAGAATTTTCACATCTACTTTGGTTTCGAAAATCACCCCCAGTTCCTGAATAGTCATTTGAAAACCGCCATCTCCAATCACGGCAATTACTTGCCTGTGAGGAGCTGCGAATTTTGCCCCAATGGCTGCTGGTAGGGCGAATCCCATAGTGCCCAAACCACCCGAAGTCACATTACTTTTCCAATTAGCATATTCATAATATCTTTGAGCTACCATCTGATGCTGTCCTACATCGGTCACAATAATCGCATTACCCCTTGAAATATTGGAAATATGCTTAATCACCTCTCCCATACTCATCGGCTCATCTGCTTGCGGATTTAATTCATCTTTAATTACTTTCTCTTCCTCCTGAGCATTTAATTCAGTAAACTGAGCCAACCATTTTTCATGCTGGTTTTCATTAACTTTACCCAAAAGTGCCTTTAATGACTCTTTACAGTTTCCCAAAACAGGTACATCCGCCTCCACATTTTTATTGATTTCTGCTGGATCAATCTCTAAATGGATGACTTTGGCCTGCTTTGCATAGCGACTAACATCACCTGTCACCCTATCATCGAAGCGCATTCCTATGGCTATCAAAACATCACATTCATTGGTCAAAATATTGGGTGCATAGTTTCCATGCATGCCCAACATGCCTACATTCAAAGGATGAGAAGTGGGCAATGCAGATAATCCCATGATAGTCCAGGCTGCAGGTATTCCAGTTTTTTCTACAAAATCTTGAAACTCTTTTTTAGCTTCCGATAAAAGCACTCCGTGTCCAAAAAGAATCAATGGCTTTTTAGCTTGATTGATTAATTCTGCTGCTTGATCTAATGCTTTCTCACTTAATTTAGGATTCGGTACATAGCTTCTGATTTGATCACAAGTTTCGTATTCCTCAAATTCTGCCATTTCAAATTGAGCATCTTTGGTAATATCCACCAAAACAGGTCCAGGTTTTCCGCTTTTCGCTATATAAAATGCTTTTGCCACTGCTGCAGGGATATCTTTAGCTTTTGTAACTTGAATATTCCATTTCGTTACCGCCATGGAAATACTGACAATATCGGTTTCCTGAAAGGCATCCGATCCAATCATTTTTCCTGATACTTGCCCAGTTATGCAAACCAAAGGGGTGGAATCCAATTGAGCATCAGCCAAACCAGTTATCAGATTTGTGGCTCCCGGACCAGAAGTAGCTAAACAAACACCCACTTTACCTGAAACTCTGGCATAACCTTGAGCCGCATGAGTAGCACCTTGCTCATGTCGGGTCATGATATGCCTGAATTTTTCTTTTTGATCAAATAAAGCATCATAAACCGGCATAATTGCCCCACCGGGATAACCGAAAAGTGTTTCCACACCTTCACGGATAAGGCAATTTACCAAGGCGGCAGCACCATTCATGGTAGTTTTCGCTTTCGTTTTCTGTGATTTGGTGGCTACTTCTTCCATATTATAAATCCGTTATGCATCCTAATGATGCTGATGAAACCAATTTGCTGTACTTCTTTAAGCTACCGCTTACATTTCTTGCTGGCTTTGTTGGGGTTTTTGCTTTACGCTTTTCCCATTCTTCTTCATCCATTAATACACTAATGGAGTTTTCGACTGCATCAATTCTGATGCGGTCGCCATCCTCCACATAAGCTAATGGGCCATTATCAAATGCCTCAGGTGAAATATGGCCTACTACAAAACCGTGAGTTCCTCCCGAGAATCTTCCATCTGTGATGAGTGCTACCTTCTTGCCTAAACCTGCTCCCATGATGGCAGCAGTAGGCTTTAACATTTCTGGCATTCCAGGTCCGCCTTTGGGGCCTTCGTAACGAATAACCACAACATCTCCTTCCTTTATTTCACCTCTTGCGATGCCATCATTTGCCAAAAATTCCCCGTCATAAACCCTGGCAGTTCCTTCGAAAATTTCTCCCTCTTTGCCTGTGATCTTAGCAACTGCTCCTTCTGGTGCTAAATTTCCTTTTAGGATTCTCAAATGTCCCGAGCTCTTAATCGGCTTTTTTACTGAATGAATGATATCCTGCTTTTCGTCCAAACCTTTGACATCCGCGTAATTTTCGGCTAAAGTTTTTCCCGTAATGGTCATACAATCGCCATGAAGCAATCCTTCTTCTAGCATCATTTTCATAACTGCAGGAATCCCACCATTCTTATGAAGATCTTCCATCAGGTATTTGCCAGAAGGTTTTAAGTCGGCTAGATAAGGAGTTTCGGCACTGATTCGAGCGAAATCTTCCAATGTTAAATCGATTTCAAAAGCATTGGCAACAGCTAATAAATGTAAAACCGCATTGGTCGATCCGCCCAAAACTGTAATCAACCGTATGGCGTTTTCAAATGATTTTTTAGTGACAATATCCCGTGGCTTCAAATCATTTTCAATCAAATTCTTAATGGCTAAACCAGCATCTGCACATTCATTTCTCTTTTCCGCACTTTGCGCAGGATTAGATGCCCCATATGGCAAGCATAATCCTAAAGCTTCAATAGCAGAAGCCATTGTGTTAGCTGTGTACATTCCTCCACAGGCTCCAGGTCCAGGGCAGGCATTTGCCACTACTCCTTTAAAATCTTCTTCTGAAATAGAGTTGGCTTGCTTCTTACCTAAAGCTTCAAAAGCAGAAACCACATCTAATTTTTCTCCATTATGGCAACCCGGGGCAATAGTGCCTCCATAGATTATCAGCGAAGGACGATTCAATCTGCCCATTGCCAGTAATGCACCGGGCATATTTTTATCGCATCCTGTGATGGCAATCATGGCATCATAAGCTTGTGCATTCACTACCGTTTCCATGGAATCGGCTATAATATCGCGGGAGGGTAATGAATAGCGCATTCCGTTGGTACCCATAGAAATGCCATCGCTAACCCCAATGGTATTGAAAATCAAACCCACCCAGTCATAAGATTTAATGCTTTTCTTGACCTCTACAGCCAAATCATTCAAATGCATATTGCATGGATTGCCTTCAAAACCAGTGCTAGCAATACCTATTTGTGGTTTCTTCAAATCTTCATCAGACAAACCAATAGCGTGCAGCATTGCTTGAGCGGCAGGTTGTGTAGGATCTTGCGTAACTGCTTTACTATATGGATTTAATTCCTTCGCCATTATATGATGGTTTGATTTTGTAAATCGTTGAATAATACTTTCTGTCTGTAGATATGGTAAATGCTCTGCCCTATGGAATCTTCCCAACTGAGTGGAAAAACCGTATCATTTACTTGCGCAATAGGGGCGATTTCAGCAGCAGTTCCGGTAAAGAAAGCGGCATCAGCTTCCAATAATTGAGCTTTAGAAATTGGCTTCTCTGTTACCTTGATTCCATGCTCTTTGCAAATCTCCAAAACAGTTTGACGAGTAATTCCCGGCAAAATAGTCCCTCTTGAAGGCGTAAAAAGTTCTCCATTTTTTTCTATGAAAATATTGGCGCCAGACCCTTCAGCCACATGCTGAGTGTAGTCTAATAGAATAGCTTCATCATAGCCTAATTTTTTGGCTTCAGTAGTAGCGAGAATTGAGTTTGTATAATGCCCTACTACTTTAGCTTCAACATGTTGAGATGCTGGATGGATACGCTGATAAGAGGAAATTTTAGCCTTGATAGGATCATGCCCCAAGTATTTCTCCCATTTCCATGCGCAGATAAATACATTTACTTCCTCGGTGGGCTGCAATGCCATATTGGCTCCTAAATAAACCAATGGACGGATATAGGCATCCGTTAAATTATTCCTATCCAATAATTCATAGCTAATGCTTACCAGTTCTTCCACTGAATAAGGGATTTCAATATGCATTAAATCAGCTGATTTGTGCAAACGCTCAAAGTGATCATGAGCTTTGAAAATGTTAAAGCCAACATCATTCTTATAGGCTCTAATGCCTTCAAACACACCATTTCCGTAGTGCAAAGTTTGACTGTACAAACTAGTGTTAGCGTCTTCGGCATATTGCCAATCGCCATTGAGGAATACTAGGGTTTTATTATTGTAATACATAAGCGTTTGGGTTTATTGTTATGTTAATGCTACTTTCTACTTTAAAATTATTTTTTCTGCCTAAGCCTGTGTCTTCACAGGCTTATTCCGGTTTGTGAAGACACAAACCGAGGCGGGTAAATGAAAAAGCCATCCTGTTTTAGCAAGATGGCTTTGTATCATTTTATTTTTGATAAAAGCTCATCCTGCCATTTTGAAAAAAATGACTATAGTGTTGATAATGACAATATTGTTAAATTCGAATTTTCTCATCATGCACTGACTGTTACCATCTTTTTTATTTGTTCCACTACAAAATCACCTACTTCTTTGATATTTTTTGGATTTTCCTTTTGGATGTCTTCAGTAGCAAAGCCTGCTTCTAATGATTTCGCTACTGCATCTTTTATAATTTGACTTTCTTCTTTTAAATCAAAAGCATATTCCAACAGCATGGCAGCTGATAATATTGCTCCTAAAGGATTTGCAATTCCTTTGCCTGCTGCTTGAGGGTAGGAACCATGAATTGGCTCGAACAAACTGCTTTTGGTTCCTAGAGATGCAGAAGGCAATAAGCCTAAGGATCCAGAAATAACAGAAGCTTCATCTGTGATGATGTCTCCGAACATATTTTCAGTCAGCACCACATCAAAATCTTTCGGATTCTGGATGATTTTCATGGCGGCATTGTCCACAAACATAAAATCAAGTTCTACATCCGGATATTGACTTGATAATTCCTTGACTGTTTCCCTCCATAATCGGGAAGTAGCCAAAACATTCGCTTTATCCACCAAAGTGAGTTTCTTTCTTCTATTTTCTGCTGCTTTAAAAGCCAAATGTGCTATTCTTTCAATTTCAGATTTGGAATATACACAGCTATCGAAAGCAGTATTTCCATCTTCTGATCTACCTCTTGGTTCACCAAAATAAATTCCACCAGTTAATTCTCTGAAAACCACAAAATCAGTTCCTTTGATGATGTGTTCCTTCAATGGAGATATAGGCAAAAGGGCATCATAGCTACTCACCGGACGCACGTTAGCAAAAAGCCCCAGATTTTTGCGCATCTTCAATAATCCCTGCTCCGGGCGAACCTTTGCGTTGGGGTCATTATCATATTTTGGATCGCCAATGGCTCCAAATAAAATAGCGTCTGCAGATTTACAGATTTCTTCTGTTGCTTCCGGAAAAGGACTTCCTGTTGCATCAATTGCAGCTGCTCCAATTAGTGCTTCATTGTATTGAAATTGATGCCCTAAAGTTTCAGCTATGGCATCCAAGGTTTTTACTGCCTCGGCTGTTACTTCAGGGCCGATTCCGTCTCCAGCTAATATTGCTATGTTTTTGTTCATATTTTGTTCTTTTAAGCTAGTGCAAAATCTATCAAAACGGTCAGACGCCTCTGTTAAAATCTTAATTCTCAAAACGAGCTTTTATAGTTGTAAAATTCTTTCTCAGCTATAATCAAGCTATGCGTCAGACCGTGTTCAGACTGCTAGAGATTGCTCGTAAGCTTCAATTTCATTCTTTTTATTCAATAGAAAATCTATATCATCAAAGCCATTTTGAAGGCAATATTTTTTATAAGAATTGATTTCAAAGCTTTCAGTTAAAGCTGAACCAACCAAGCTGATTTCTTGCACATTTAAATCAATTTGCAATTTGGCTTCAGGTCTTCTCTTTAAAATTTCGAACACCTGTGCCAAGAAATCATCTGTTACCTGAACTGGCAGTAAGCCGTTGTTCAAAGCGTTATTTTTGAAGATATCTGCAAAAAAGCTTGAAACCACTGCTTTAAAACCATAATCGATCAAAGCCCAAGCGGCATGTTCACGACTGGATCCGCAGCCGAAATTTCTTCCTGCTACTAATATCTCTCCCTGACTTCCTTCCTGATTCAATACAAATTCAGGATTGGGTGATCCATCTTCTAAATACCGCCAGTCACGGAAGAGGTTCTCACCAAACCCCTCCCGGCTGACGGATTTCAGGAAACGAGCCGGTATAATCTGGTCGGTATCTACATCCTCGAAAGGAAGCAGTACAGCCTGACTATTTAATGTGTTAAACTTTTCCATAATATCTTATGCTTCTACTTTCATTAATTCTCTCACATCCGAAATTTTACCAGAAAGTGCTGCCGCTGCTGCGGTCAACGGACTGGCCAATAAGGTTCTAGCGCCTTGCCCTTGTCTTCCTTCAAAATTTCTATTAGATGTGCTCACACAATATTTTCCTTTAGGCACTTTATCTTCGTTCATGCCTAAGCATGCCGAGCAGCCCGGTTGTCTTAATTCGAAACCAGCTGCTTCCAATATTTTATCTAAGCCTTCAGCTCTGGCTTGTTTTTCTACTTGTCTTGAGCCCGGCACAATCATAGCTTGCACGTGATCAGCCTTCTTTTTACCCTTTACCAATTCAGCTACTAAGCGCAAATCTTCAATTCGGCTGTTGGTGCAGCTTCCTATGAAAACGTAATCTACATGATGCCCTAACAATTGTTTTCCGCCTTCTAAATCCATGTATTTTAATGATTTTTCAAGACCGGAAGCGGTTTTTCCATTCGGCAGTGGAATATCTTTAGTGATACCAATTCCCATTCCAGGGTTAGTGCCATAAGTAATCATCGGCTCAATTTCTTCGGCATTGAAATAATATTCCAAATCAAATTGAGCATCATCATCAGTTTTTAAAGTTTTCCATTCCTCCACTTTTCTTTTCCATTTTTCACCTTTAGGAACAAAAGGTTTTGATTTAAGATATTCAAAAGTGGTTTCATCAGGAGCAATTAATCCTCCTCTAGCTCCCATTTCAATGCTCATATTGCAAATCGTCATGCGCGCTTCCATCGACAAAGCCTCAATTGTAGAACCACAGAATTCTATAAAATGACCTGTTCCGCCCGCTGCTGTCAGTTTCGAAATGATATGCAAAACGATATCCTTAGAAACTACCCCGGGATTTAAAGCTCCGTCAACTTGAATTTTTAATGTTTTAGGTTTTTTCTGTAAAACACATTGGGTCGCCATTACTTGCTCCACTTCACTGGTTCCAATTCCGAAAGCAATATTTCCGAAAGCCCCATGAGTAGAAGTGTGACTATCTCCACAAACAATGGTCATGCCTGGTTGCGTGATGCCCAATTCAGGGCCTATCACATGCACTATCCCTTGGTAAGGATGACCTAAGCCGTATAATTCCACCCCAAATTCATCGCAATTTTTAATTAATGTTTCTACCTGATGGCGGGATAGTGCATCTTTGATAGGTAAATGCTGATTTTCTGTCGGGACATTGTGGTCGGCAGTAGCAATGGTTTGTTCAGGTCTGAAAACAGGAATTCCCCTAGCCTTCAAACCTGAAAAAGCCTGCGGACTAGTCACTTCATGGATAAAATGCCTGTCGATATACAAAACCTGCGGGCCGTCCTCCACTGAATGAACCACATGTTTATCCCAAATTTTATCAAATAATGTTTTTGCTGACATTGCTTTAGCTGAAATTTACTTAACTACTACTTCATGGTTTTTTACCAAATACTTTAAATCTTTATCTTCCACCACATTAATGCGGTCTGCTAATTCACAAAAATGCTGATAAGTCTCTTCCAACTCCTCTTTACCTAAATGGACTCCAAGTTCTATTAATCTGAAGTTTAATGCAGCCCTACCACTCCTGGCAGTTAAAATGATACTGGATTTATTGACCCCTACTTCATAAGGATCAATGATTTCATAATTATCTCTATTTTTAATCACACCATCCTGATGGATACCAGAAGAATGAGAAAAGGCATTGGAACCTACTACTGCTTTATTAGGCTGAACAGGCATGCACATTGTTTGTGAAACCATTTGACTTATCGGGAAAAGTAGTTGTGTATTGATCCCTGTTTCTAATCCTAATTCGGGATGTTTTTTCAACACCATGACGACTTCCTCCAAAGAAGTATTTCCAGCTCTCTCGCCAATTCCATTTATGGTACATTCAATCTGCCCAGCACCATTTTTAATGGCAGCAATGCTATTGGCTGTTGCCAATCCCAAATCATTATGACAATGTGCTGAAATGGTAGCGTTTTCTATTCCTTTTACATTATCTACTAGATATTTGATTTTTGCTCCATATTCTTCTGGCAAGCAAAAACCAGTGGTATCTGGAATATTAACCACTTTTGCTCCCGCTGCGATGGCAACTTCAATCACCTGAGCTAAAAATTCATTGGAAGTTCTTCCAGCATCTTCGGCATAAAATTCTACTTCATCTACAAAAGAGCGGGCATGAGTAACGCATTCATGCGCTTTTTCCAATACTTGCTCTCTTGTAAAATTTAATTTTGTAAAAACATGCTGATCAGAAGTTCCTAATCCGGTATGGATTCTTGGTCTTGCTGCACCTTCCAAAGCTCTGGCAGCAGTCTCTATGTCATTTTTCACAGCACGAGATAAGGCACATATTGATGAATTTTTGATTTCTTTTGATAAAAGACGAACCGATTCAAAATCCCCTGGAGATGAAATGGGAAAACCAGATTCAATTACATCTACCCCTAAGGCTTCAAGCTCCTTAGCAATCTTAAGCTTTTCATTCTTGCTCAAGCCGCATCCGGGCACTTGCTCTCCGTCTCTTAAAGTGGTGTCAAAAATTGCTATCCTACGTGCCATACATCAATTTTTTTATGGTTTAAATGTTTTGAAGGAACTAATGTAGGAGGATGAAAAAGCAGATGTAATGCCAAATATTTTTGTAATTACGATTTCTATTTTACACATTTATATCGTAATTGATCTAATACCATATATAAACACATAATTAATTACGATGTCTAAACAATCATCTGACCATTTATTTGATTTAATAAAGTCGCTGACTAAAAGTGAAAAGCGCTATTTCCGCTTGCTTTCACAGCAGCAGAATGAAAGTAAAGCCAAATACATGCAGCTTTTTGATTTTCTGGAACAAAAAGAAAATTATTCGGCAGCTGATTTGGAGGGAATTACTTTTATAAAAGACAGTCAGATATCCAATATGAAAGCACATTTAATGCAAAAGATTCTACAAGCATTAAGACAATTTGAAAGTGCGAAAAATAGTGAAATACACATTCGTGAGATGATTGATTATGTACAAATATTATACAACAGAGGGCTTTTCCGACAAGCTTTTGACATCCTAAAAAAAGCCTATAAAAAAGTAGCGAAAACGGGAAATCTGGAATTAAAGTTGGAACTGTTGAAATGGGAAAAGAACCTTTTGAACCAAAGTGTAGGAAGTCAATATAGCCAAAATGTTCAACGAGTTATTTCAGAGGTAGAAGACGCCAATAGTAAGATTAATTTGATCAATCAGTTTACTAATTTAGCAGTAAAATTGAATGCTATTTATGTCAAAACAGGCTATATAAGGAATGATGAGCATTTAAAAGAAGTTCAAAATTTATTCTATGAAGGATTACCTCAGCACGAAGAAGATGAGTTATCAATACATGAAAAACTCAGCCTGTACAGACTGTATGTGAATTACTACTATTTCTTAGAAGATATGGAAGTGGGCTACCAATATGCCCTAAAGTGGCTAAAATTATATGATAAGCATCCTGATTTAAAAAATAGTCAATTGAATGATTATTTAAGTGCCGTCAATCAGGTGATGATAGCTGAATATAAGTTATTTTATTACCATAATTTTCTCAAATCACGTCAGCGACTACATAATTTGAATGAGCAGATGCAAAATTCTGTCAATGAAAATATCCGTAACAGGCTGATCAAGTATGTGTATGTGCATGAATTCAATAGGATATTCATGTTGGGAAAATTTAATCTGGGAGTAAAGCTATTAAAAAGACTAAGCCCTGATTTAGAAGCTTTTATTCAGCGTTCCGATGAGCATTCTCGTATTATTTTATTCTATAAAATTGCCTGTTTGTATTTTGGAGACAGTCAGTACCATAAAGCCTTGGAATGGCTCAATCGAGTGCAACAAGATGAAAAGGCGGATTTACGGGAAGACATTCATTCCTTTGCCAGAATTTTGAGTTTGATTGCTCATTATGAATTGGGCAATATGGAAGTGATAGATTACTATATCCGTTCCACTTATCGTTTTCTTTTAAAGAAAGGGGAATTGCATCTTTTTCAGAAATACATCATGCGGTTTTTAAGAAAATTAGCTGGGGAATTTAGGGAAGAAGAATTGATTCCTGAATTCAAAAAGTTGTTAAATAATCTTGAACCTTTGCAGGACATCAGGTACGAAAAGCGCTCATTTATTTACTTTGATATTATCGCTTGGTTGGAAAGTAAAATAATGGGAAAAAGTGTTCAGGAAAGGATACAGGAACGGGCTAGGGAGAAGATGAGGTGAAATTATTTTAATAATTAATTTTAGTAATTCTAACATTTTCTTCTCAAACTATTTCTCGAATCTTTTTTCTACTTTAAACAAAAAAACAGCAGACAATGATGCTACTTTCTCAGATGGACTAACCAGCTAAAGCTTGATACTTAACCACAAAAGAAATAGAAGAAAACAAAAGACAGCCAAAGGCTGTTTAATCCTGCCCACCACCCTATATATAGCAAGGATATTTTGTTATTTCTATTTATGAGTTAATTGGGAAAATGAAATGTCATTATAGCTAAAAATAATCTTGATTATTTTCTTTGTGTTCTTTGTTACTTTGTGGTAAAAATTAATCAGCCTTCGGCTGTAGAACATTTTGGTATGATTAAAGTATTTACTTTAATCAAACTCATAATAGTGCTTTTCAAAAGTTTTTCCGCTGTGTTCTCCGTCTTTCAAAACTTTGTAAACCATCCAGATCACAGCTATAGGAGATATACTAAAAATAGCTGCTACCAAAGGATAAGGGAAATTAAAACCTATTGCTACTATGTAAAAAAATAGCAGAAACGTAACAAGACTTAAGGGAAATATTAGTTTATCCATATTATATAAACCGATATTTATATGTAATTGTTTAGCTTCTAGCCTCTTCCATTTTAAAAAGCATTAATCTTCCAATGGTGCTTGCCCGTGTTTTGGCTTCTTTGGCGGTAGCACCTTCAAAAAGCTCATCTACAGTATCAAACCATAATTCCAACCATCGGTCAAAATGCTCTTTTTGCAATGGCTCTTTCTCATTTAGCGCAAAATGCTTATCCATTGGATTGCGCTTATATTCGGTAGTTCCCAATAAAACTGACGACCAGAAATCATACATTATAGGCATATGAGCAGGGACATCCAGTTTGGCAACATCAGTAAAAATGTAACCTATAGTCTCATCTTTTAACACTTTTTCATAAAAGCTATCGACTAATAATTGAATGTCTTCTTTTTGGGTAATGTCTTTTTTGGGCATAAATTTCTTTTTGTGATTAGACGGATAAAATTGATTGATCGTTTTTGATATTTTAATCTTTAATTGAAATGATAAAGAACCAAGTAAAAGGCTAATAAAGCTTAATGTAGTATGTAAAGAATAAAACTTATGAAATTAATTCAAAGAGAAAACATTCAGCTCTTACTAGACTAAAAAATCCGTGCGTCCCCGCATATTCTTGCGGGGCAGGCTATCCTCGCGAAGGCGGGGATCTATTGATTTTAATCTTGATTAAAATACCTATCCAAAGCCCGAGTTATCTCTTATTGATAGAAACTCCAGATTTATCTCTTCTCTGACAATATTATTGAAACTTCGTTTCAATAAGACAAGATCCCTGCCTGCGCAGGGATGACGCACAGAAGAAAGTTTGAATGTAAACAAGCCAAGTAGATGCTTTATTCTAACATTAAATTTAAACAAAATCAAATACTCTGACTAAACTGTGGCTTATCGGATTTTTGCTTCAGCTTTGGATCGAAGAGGCTGCAAATATTTCTTACAAACAACATTCCCTTTTCTGTTACTTTCAAAGCATAATCACTCATTTCCAGTAAACCATCTTCCTGCATTTCAGCTAGCTTATCTTGGGCTTCTTCCCATAATTGCATGGCTAAAGTACTTCTTTTAAAATCAACCGATCCATTGCAGATGATCTGATTTATTAATTTAGCTGAAATCTGCTCCTCTTCTGTTAGATAATGTCCGATTATTAAGGGTAATTCATTATTCAGAACTGCAGTTTGATATTTTTCCACCACTTTTTCATTTTGGACAAATGCGGTTCCAGTAGCGCTAATTGCTGAGCAGCCTAAACCTATCATCAATTGGTTTTGATCGGTGGTATAGCCCATGAAATTTCGGTTCAAATAGCCTTTTTCTTTGGCAATAGTCAACTCATCTTGAAGCAATGCGTAATGATCCATCCCAATATTTTCGTAACCCATTTCATTCAAAATCTGCTTTGCACGAAGATACATGGCTAATTTTTCTTCAGGCTTTGGTAAATTATCATCTCCATAACCTCTTTGTGCCTTACTTTTCCAAGGCACATGCGCATAGCTATAGAGCGCAATTCTTTCAGGTTTAAACTCCCTCACTTTTTCAATATTCTCTTCAATATTTTCTAAAGTCTGAAAAGGCAATCCATAAATCAAATCGTAGTTTACAGATTCATATCCCAATTCTCTAGCCCACTCTGTGGATTTTCTAACATTTTCAATCGGCTGAATACGGTGAATGGCTTTTTGTACTTTAATATTAAAATCCTGCACTCCATAAGACACCCTATCAAACCCCAATTCCGTTAAAATTTTTAATTGCTCGTAAGTAGTATTATTAGGATGTCCCTCAAAACTAAAAGCTTTTTGAGGGTGGATTTCGGAAGTTTCTAAAATGGTGAATAAAAGTTTATGGAGATTCTCAGATGAGAAAAAAGTAGGAGTTCCTCCACCTAGGTGGATATTTCTAATGATAGGCTTTTCACGTAAAGCATTCGCATAAATATTCCATTCTGATAAAACAGATTCTATATATTGTTCTTCTACACCATGATTTTTGGTAATCCTTTTATTGCAACCGCAGTAAGTACATAAGCTTTCGCAAAATGGTAAATGAATATAAAGACTGATGCTTTTATCCTTTTGAGAAAAATAAACATTCCGAACTTCATTTAACCATTCAGCTTGATCAGGATTTTGTAATTTCCAATGTGGAACAGTTGGATAACTAGTATATCTTGGAATAGCTTTATTGTATTTGATACTTAAATCTGTCATAAACCTCAATTTAATTTCGACTCAAATTTATGTTTATAAAAAACTGAATTCACTGACTTAAGTCATGTTGAAAGTTGAGTTTTACCCATACCCAATATTTTAAATAATTGTACTTTTCAAATACTCCAACCATTAGTATGAATAATACAAAACATACAATAAATTGACTATAAGGTTTTTGTATCATTTGTTTCAACATGTAATAATTTATAAAAACATGACTTTTTATATTATTCGATTTTAGCTTACTTAAATTAAAATAAATTAATATGGAACAAGAAGCAATAAAAACTCAGACGTTATTAGATGAAACATATGCCGAAGTCACTTATTTTCCCGATAAGGAAATGGCAAGGGTTAAATGGAAAGGAAATGTAAATGTTGATCAATACAGAAATGCTTTTGAGATAGTTTACAAGCATGCTTTGGATGGAAATTTAGTTAAAAGATTTTATTCTGACACCAGAGAACAAGGAGTGGTAGGACCTGAAAACCGCAAGTGGTTTGAAAAGGAAATGCTCCCAAAAGCAATTGAGGCTGGTATGGAAAGAGCAGGAACGATTTCCGATGCCAATATATTTAAACGGTACTATCTTAATATGATTCTAAAAAGTATCAATAAATTCAATCTACCTTTCAAGCTTTGCGGTTCAGAAGAAGAGGTTGTTGAATTTCTTATGCAGGAGTAATTTTTAATTGTATAGATAAATTAAACAAAACTACTTCCAGATTGCGGATTCTTAATCTCTTCTTTATATTTTTGCAGCAAAAGAAATTAGATTACAATGGGAAGAGCATTTGAATACCGTAGAGCAGCAAAAGAAAAAAGATGGGATAAAATGTCCCGCTTATTTCCTAGATTAGGCAAGACCATCACCATGGCCGCCAAAGAAGGTGGGCCTGACCCTGAAATGAATGCCTCCTTAAGGACTGCCATTCAGAATGCTAAGGCTCAGAATATGCCGAAGGATAATATTGAGGCTGCCATAAAAAGAGCATCTAGTTCTGAGGCTGAAAATTATGTAGAAGTTACATTTGAAGGAAAAGGGCCGCATGGTGTATTGATTTTTATTGAGTGCGCTACTGATAATAATAATCGTACGGTTGCCAATATTAAATCTTATTTTAATAAAGATAAAGTGGGAGCAAACTTAGTACCTAATGGTTCTTTAGAGTTTATGTTTTCAAGAACAGCAGTTTTTGAATTTGAAAAATCAGAAGACATGGATATAGAGGAGCTGGAACTAGAATTGATTGATGCAGGAATGGAAGAAATCGAAGAAAATGATGGTAAACTATATGTTTATGGGGATTACAAAGAATTTGGAAACTTATCCAAAAAGTTGGAAGAACTTAATATAGATGTGAAAAATGCCTCTTTGAAAAGATTCGCTAATGATTCAGTAGAATTTTCAGAAGAGCAATTGGCTGATATAGAAAAACTGATCGATAAAATTGAAGAGGATGATGATGTACAGGCAGTTTACACCAATATCGCCTAAATCAAAATACCTTCAAAAAAAAAGAGCAAATGAATTACTTCATTTGCTCTTTTTTTGAGTAAAATAAATTTATTTCAATGGCATTATTAATCTGTCTAATTTATAAATAATAATGTCCTTAGTTTCTTCCTTCTTCTCTTGTACAACCGCATTCTCTATTTTCAATTCTTTTTTATTAGTTAGAGATACAGATTGTTTATTAATGGTATTTAATTTTTCTTTCCTTTTCAATTCATCAAGATTTAATCGCTCAGGGATTACATGATAGCTTAATAGTTGAACTAACCCCTCTTTGTTCTCTTCATCCATAAAATTCTCCCAAACATCACTTGGCAACATTTTTATAGCTCTATTAGTGGGAATCATTAAAGTCATTTTATCCAATTTAGCGATTGCTTCAGATAGTTCCGCTTGTTCAATGGCTTGATAAAAAATTGAAAACTCTGGATTGTCCTTTATGGTTTTAATAATTCTATCAACTTCTTCAGGATTTATCTTTTTTGAGTTGGACTTTTCAATTGGGATAGCAAAAGATTTTGTTCCAATAATTGAAGCTACTATTATCCCAATAAATAAAATTAAATCTCTTCTTTTCATTTCTCTTTATTTATAATTACCGTCTTTATAATTTTAATTAGAATACTAACACGCAATTATAAATTATGTTTAACTTATTTTGAATAATAATTAAACAAAATAGATTTACTCAAATTCAGATCTTTTTTCAGGGTTGTATTTTACGAAAAGATTGATGTATGCGGAACGGGACAATCGAAAAGTAAGTGGTATCATTAGCAGCGACAGAGAAACGGATAGGGTGATAATCAACCAAAGTTCTGCAAAGCCCAATACATTTAAAGCTACAAATACTGTGATTATTAATGCAACCTGCATGGCATAACTGATATACATTGCGCCATCGAAAAAAGAAGGCTCGGACATATAGCGTAATCCGCAGTTAGAACAATGCTTGGGCATTTTCTGGAAGTTTTTGATGTCATAAGTTTTGGACTCGAACAAATCACCTTCATGACACCTAGGGCATTTATAATTGAATATGCTATATAGTTTATTTCCTTTTTTCATGCTGCTTAATCTCTTTTTAGGTTATTGAATTTAGAGGTGGTTTATTATGCCTGATACTTATATCTTCTCCAGAGAAGAAAAGGTTATATGTTTTTTTTTTTCAAAAACAACATCTATAATTTGACTCTACAAATGACCGATAATCGTAAATGAATGTTTGTAACCTAAGTATCATTTAGGTATTCAGCCATCTCCAAAATTTGCCTAAAAGCGTTTTGGGTTTAGGCTTTTTAATTCTATCAACTTCCTCAACCTCTTTTTTCTTCTTTTTGGGTTTATTCTTCTGCTCTATTTGTTTTGGTTTCAATACTTTCTCCTTATAAAATTGTTCCCGCTTTTTCTTCTTTTCCTTTTCAATCCGCTCACGTTTTCTAGCCTCCTTTTGTTCCTGTCTTTTTCTTATTTGAGCAGGACTTAACTCAGACTTCTTATTTCTTCTGCCTGTTCTCTGATGTCTAGGCTTACCATAGGTCTTTTTTGGTTTTTCTTTAGCTTCTTCTTTTGGCTCAGGTTCAGCTTTAGGTTTAGGCTCAGGTAAATCAATTTTACCAACAACATTTAAGCCCTTCAATTCCATTTTGGGAGCCTTTATAACCAATTCACTATCAGCATCATCTTCCTGTTGTTCTAATAATTCACCAACCGTCTTAAAAGATTTTTTCTTTTCTTCTTTTATTTCAGAAGGCGACTCCTCTTCTACCTCAACTTTTTCAAGCTTTGCTTCATCTTCCTGCTCAGCTTGTTGCTCATCCAACAAATCCTGATTTTCTTTTTCATGAGCCTCATCTCCCTCTTTATCAGGTATTATCTCTTCCGAATTTGATTCAGTTATTGATTCCTGCACAATTTCCTCATTCTCTTCAATTTCAAAATGCTTATAAAGTAATTTTAATGCGTCTTCTCCTAATTTTGTATTGGAATCTTTTTCAATTGTAATACCTCTTATTTCAAGGAAATCAACAATATCTTCTGTGGTGATGGAAAGTTTTCTCGCTACTTGGGCAAGTCTCATGGTTATTAATGGTTATAAACTAGTGATTTGCAAATATATCATAATAAGGAAGATATATGAATATTTTATCACTGGTGTCAAAAAATGGAGGCATAACACCCCCATTTTATAATTTATATATTTAATTATCTATTCTCCTTGACCTAATGAAAAACCTAATGCGCCATCAAAAGTATATAAGTTTTCAGTTTTGATGATGTCATAGCCATTTTCATTAAGCTTATTCATCAAGGCTAATACTTCTTTATATTCAATGGTTTTATAATCCGGCTTCCCTTCAATTACTTCTGCATTTTTAGAAATAAACCTACATCTCCAATGATCTGTGCAAAAAGTAGAATCCATTCCGCCTGGATATACTTTTACGCCTCTATTAGTAACCATTTTGAGCTTTAAGAAATCTTTGGAATTTTGTATTAATGCATCACCGAATTTATTGGCGTCTCTATCTCTCTCATCTATAAAAATATCAACACCAACTAATTTCTTTTCCTTTGGAGCATGCGTTTTTTCTTGGATATTAATCCTGAAATCTTCTCCCTCTTTTACCTCAATTTTCTTGAAATGAGATGGAACTTGTCCTAATCTTTCAATTACGGCATCGGCAAATTCCATAGTGCCTACTTTTTGCTTACTATGGCCTTCTTTGTAGATTTCTCCTGTATGAATGCCATCTTCTAAGGTTGTCAGCCATGCGTTATGGATTAAGGCTGCTTTTTCAACTTCTCCAAAGTATTGTAACATTTGAATAGCTCCGTGCAATAGACCGGATGGGTTGGCAATTTTCTTGCCCGCAATATCAGGTGCAGAACCATGGATTGCTTCAAACATAGCATAGTCTTTACCAATATTGGATGATCCGGCTAATCCAACTGAGCCAGAAATTTCAGCTGTGACATCAGATACGATATCCCCATATAAGTTTAGCGTTACAATCACATCATAATCCTCTGGGCGGTTAGCTATCCTTGCTGTTGCGATATCAATAATTTGGCTTTCAGCTTGAATGTCAGGATATTCTTTCGCTACCTCTTTGAATACACTGTGGAATAAACCATCGGTTACTTTCATGATATTATCTTTCACCAAGCAAGTAACTTTTTTACGGTTATATTTTTTTGCATATTCAAATGCATATCGACAAATTTTTTCCGAGCCGGGTCTCGAAATTAATTTGAGACACTGCGCCACCTCATCAGTTTGCTGATGCTCAATACCAGCATATAAATCTTCCTCATTTTCACGCACTACAACCAAATCCATTACCGGATGTTTGCTTTCCACAATAGGGTGGTAAGAAACCGCAGGACGTACATTAGAAAATAATCCAAGTGATTTCCTAATTGTAACGTTCAAACTTTTATATCCAGAACCTTGAGGAGTTGTGATAGGAGCCTTTAAAATCACTTTCTTTTTATGGATAGCTTCCCAAGCACTTTCCGGAATTCCTGAAGTATTTCCGGACAAATAAGCCTGCTCTCCAATTTCGATATGGTCTGCATCTAGACTTACGTTTGCCGCTTCCAAAATTTTTAAAGTAGCGTCCATTATTTCAGGACCAATTCCATCTCCTTTTGCAACTACTACCGGAAGAGGTTTAGTAGTTTTCTTTAAATAATCTGCATTAACAGAGTCTTTCATGTGTCTTTATTTTATTTTAAAATTGTCACACAGAATAGTCAAAGTTTAATAAGCCTCTCACCAACCATAATTATTTCATTTGATTTAATTCAGTTAGTTCACTTCGATTTATGACTATTTCATGACTGGATTTTTATGTTCTATAAACTATTATTTCCGAATGAAGGGTAATTTCATTAATGAGGATATACACGTTATAATTGTACTAATGTTGATATAACCCCTAAAATCATTGCAAAAATAGTGCAGAAGGCGTTGGAATCAAAGCGCTTGTAAGTTTTAAACAGAAGTGATAGGAATCAGGCTGTTAATTCAGGCTCAGGCTTGTCTTTTGGGAGGCACACGCCAGGCGGTAAATCCAATACCGGATCATCATCATTTTCATTGGAACCTCCTCCGCCACCCCCGTCTTCATCATCGGAATTATTGCCGTTTTTTAATACCCATCTTATGAAGTAGGAAACCAAAAAAGCACAACTTGCCACCAAAATGATGTAGTCGGGATTTTCGATGATATATTGAATGAAAGTTTCCAGCATTTATTCTAATACAAATTTTTAGCTAAAAGCATTCAAAAGTTAATCAATTTATCATCAAAATGTTAAATGATTAGGCGGGAAATTTAAAAAGTACCGTTAAAAGTCTTAGTTATTGTATTACGATGAGGGCGATTTTAAACAGGGAATTATAAGGTCGCACCTAACGGAGCTTAAGTTAAACTTTATTTATTTGAGTTACCAAAATTCGAACCCTACAGGGTCATCTTGGTAGTTTTACCAATTGATTTGCTCTATATAAAAGGCTAAAATACTCAATTAATTGGCATGCTCTTAAAAAGAAAAAGATAATGAACTTAATTCAAATCAATTTATAATAATGCAATTAAAGAAGATTAAAGATTTTTGTATTCTCACTATTTTGATAGATCGTAGATTTAATACGTCCCAGAGGGACGGTCATATGGTAACTTCAATCATTATACTAATACCAAGCTCCGTAGGAGCGACCTTATATTGAATTAGTGTTAACAAATTTCGCAATTCTAATATTACACTTATACATTATAATTCCATCAAAACCCCATCTTCTCATACCAAGCATATACTTTCTTCAGTCCTTCCGGAAATCGAACCTGAGGTTTATAGCCTAAAAGATTTTCAATTTTAGAAATATCAGCTTTGGAGTGTTTCACATCCCCAGGTCTTTCAGGACCATAGTTTGGCTTCAAGTCTTTGCCACTTAAATCCTGCAATAAACCAATCATATCATTCAAACTCATCTGGTCGCCACAGGCTACATTGTAAATTTGGTTTAATGCTTTCTTATTTTCAGTAAAAAGCGCTAAGTCATTGGCATGGATGGCATTTTCCACAAATGTGAAATCCCTACTGGTTTCTCCATCTCCATTTATGGTTGGCTCATTACCATGAATAAATGCTTTGCAGAATATTGGAATCACGGCCGCATAAGGATTATCAGGATTTTGTCTTGGACCGAAAATATTAAAATATCGAAGCCCCACATAATTCAGTCCGTAAGTCTTTTGGAAAACTTCCGCATATAATTCCACCGCATATTTCGTGACTGCATAAGGACTCAAAGGATTGCCAATGTTGTTTTCTTGTTTTGGTAAACTAGGACTGTCTCCATAAGTGCTGGACGAACAAGCCAAAACCACTCTATCAATTTTATTCTGAACCGCTGCATACAAAATGTTTACTGTTCCGTCAATATTGACTTTAGTGCTTTGCATTGGGTTTTCTATGGAGCGCGGAACTGAACCTAAAGCTGCCTGATGGCTAATGAGATCAAAACCTTTGGTGAGTTCCAGCATTTTTTCATAGTCACAAATATCTTCTTCGAAAAACTCGAATTTGGGATGGTCTTCAAATTCTTTTATATTGCTATAGTACCCATTTGAGAGATTGTCAATCAACCTAACCTTCTCTACCCTATCATCATTCAAATACTTTTCTACCAAATTGGAGCCTATGAAACCCGCTCCTCCCGTAATAATGATTTTCTTTTGCGACATTATGAATTCTTATTTGTGGGCAAAGATAGGAACTCTATTCCTTTTAGGAATGAGAAAATTATTTAAACTTCAAAATCCGTAATTAAACTATGAGGTGTACTAAAATTTAAACAGAGTACTCAAGATTACTCCTCCACAAACTCTTGCCAGTGTTTGAAATCATCTTCCTTCATGACCTTGGCCATTTTCACCTGTCCGCCTTTATGCTTATTGGCATCGTTCCATTCAAGAAATTTATCGGCAGATATTAGACTTACTTTCACATCTTTCAAGGCTTTATCTCTGGCTACTTTGTAATTCTTATTACTGTTTTTGAGATGATCATCCAAATGGTTTTTGATATCCTCATTTTTGATATTACTCTTAATTTCCTCTAAACCGAGATACCAATGGTGGATATATTCCCCATTTTCTTTGACTGCAGAAACAGTAAATTCTTTAATGTTCAATGGAAAATTTTCATTCAAGCTTTCAATAGCATCATCCATTTTATTAACTGAAAGTTGAGAGCCTACCACATTGAGAAAGAATTTGGTTCGACCCGTTATTTTTATTTCAGATCTTTTAATATCCGTGAATTTGATAGTATCCCCGATCATATATCTCCATGCACCGCTAACAGTGGATATCAATAAAATGTATTCCTTTTCCTCCTCTACTTGTGCAATATCTAAAGCCTTTATTTCAGGATTGATCTTACCCGATTCCAAAACACTGTCTTCCTTAAAAGGCACAAATTCGAAATAGACGCCATTGTCACACAGCAATTGCATGGCATCCGTATCAGGTCTGGTTTGAGTGGCTAAATACCCTTCAGAGGCTAAATAAGTATCAATGTATTGGACAGGCTTGCTAAATAATTTTTCAAAACTCTTTTTATATGGATCTAAAGCCACTCCTCCTGAAGTGTAAACCGCCAAGTTAGGCCAAATATCATGTATGGAATCTGCTTTGTGATATTCCATCACTCTTTCCAACATTAATTCAATCCAAGAAGGAATACCTGAAATAGAGCCTATATCCCATTTTTTGGCTTCTTTTGCTATAGCCTCCACTCTTTCGTCCCAATCATCAATGCTACTTATTTTTTCCCCCGGCTTATAAAAATTTCGAAACCAATTTGGAATATTGTAAGCACTAATTCCGCTGATTTCCCCTTCCAAATGGCCATTTACATTTTTGAGATTAGTACTGGAGCCTAACATTAAAATTTGCTTGGTGAAAAAGCTTTCTGGCAAATCCTTAAAATTAGAAAGGCTTAAAACTTGTTGAATTCCAGCATTCCTGATGCTTTCCAGCATAACATCAGTTACTGGTATGTATTTGCTGTGCCCTGTTGTACCGGAGCTTACTGCAAAATTATTAACTTTATCTGGCCAGCAGATATCAGCTTTACCTTCCCAAGATTTCTTCCACCAAAATTCCATATCATCATAGTCATGATACGGTACTTCTTTTGAAAAACTGTCTGATATGTTATTTGATTTTAATAACTCTTCAAAACCATAATATTTACCAAAAGCAGTGTCTTTAGATTTTTGGAGTAATTCCTTAAGGGTTTCTTTTTGAGCTTCCACAGGGGAATTGTGCTTTTTAAACTTACTCCCAACTTCTATTGCCGCCTTAATAATATTACTGATGATTTCCATGAAAAAATATTAGGTAAAAAATGTCTTGAAGAATTATTTACTTCTCAATTTAACCGAAATACTTCTCCAAGGTTACGGCTACCCCATCTTCTTTCCCTGGCAGTGTAACTTCATCTGCCACATTTTTCACTTCCTCTTTAGCATTACCAACTGCTACCCCACAACCGACTGCTTTTAGCATCTCGATATCATTATAATTATCACCAAAAGCAATTACATCTTTCATTTCAATATTTAATTCAGCCTGAAGCAATTGATTTAAAGCACTGGCTTTTGAAATTTCCAATGGTGCTATTTCAAGATAGGTGTCTTTAGAGCGATATAAATGCAATGGAGCTTTCATAGATTTCAACTCATTGATTAAAGCATCAATCAGACTTGGTTCACCCATACACATAATTTTATGCGCTCCATTTTCTTCTGATTTCCAACTTCTCATCAAATCCAATCCAGATAGAATTGAAGCTTGCACTTTAGTGTTATGAATTTCTCTTTCCGTCCATTGATCCTTGGATGGCGCGTACCAATCATCTTCCAAATAAAAGCCTGCATGTAAATTTTTGTTGTGGCTCCATCTAGCAATGAATTCACATAATTCGAAAGGGATTTTTACTGAATCCAATATCTTAACCTCTTGCTTTTGGGAGATTATAAAACCTCCATTATAGCATATTAAGGGCTGATTAACGATATCCAAGGTTTCCTGTAAATGCCGCATGGCTGCAGGCATTCTACTAGATGCTAAAATAATGGCCACATCATTTTTAATATTTTTGATAATATCAACAGTTCTTTTCGATAATTCCCTTTCAGGATTCAAAAGAGTTCCGTCTATATCGGTACAGATTGCCTTGAACATATTCGCTTGAGCTTAAAATTTTCAAAATGCAAAACTAATGCTTTTCAGATAGTTCAAAACAATAGAAAAGATTATTTATCATGCCAATGCCCGTGTTCAGATGACCAAACTTTACCGGGAGGAGCTTCTCCGGGAGGCTGAGCCACAGGACCACTTTGAGTGTTCCTGTTATTTTGAACAGGACTTTGCTGCGAATTATAATAAACGGAAAATCCCGCTATGGCTATGATCACAACAAAAATGGCTATGTACATTAAGTTTTTGTTGTTGTTAATGCCTGAAGTCTCTTTGCCCATATGGCAATTCTTATACTTCTTTCCGCTGCCGCAATGGCAAGGGTCGTTTCTTCCTAATTCCTTCTTCATTTGAAATAGTATTTAATTGGAAATTAATTTACGAAAAATTTAGATATGATGCGATATTATTATTTTTATGGCAAACAAAATTCTACCTCCAATTAATTACCTGTATCTCATTTTCCTCCCTGTTTTTCATATTTTCTGGAAGGTGTTCTACTATTTCTTTTTGCAGGGCCTCAATTATCCTTCTTTTCAAGAAATCCCTTTTCATCACTAAGCTTACTTCTCGGAAAGGAGTGGGTTTCTTAAATATTCGAAGCTTTTTTTGGTCTTCCTCTGATAAATCAAAAGTAGCTAATTCTGGCAGTAAAGTTACGCCTCCTTGTTTATCCACCATTCTTTTTAAAGCCTCCAAAGAACCACTTTGATAATTCAGGATATTATCAAAATTTCGATTCTGACAAATATTCAATACTTGTTCACGAAAACAATGTCCTTCATTAAGTAACCACAATTCATTATTTTCTAAATCATTGCCCGATATTGCTTTATCTGCAGGCTCTAAATCAGTTTTATGGGCATAACCCAAAAATTTTTCATAATAAATAGGGATTTCCCTAAATGAATGATCATTCAATGGGCCAACCAAGATCCCTACATCTATTTCCTCAGATTTAATCTTAGCCAATGTATCTTCCGTTAGTAATTCCTGCACTTGAATATGAATAGCGGGATATTTATTCATAAAGCTTTTAGCAAATAATGGCAAAAGATAAGGAGCAATAGTAGGAATCACTCCGATTTTCAAAGTACCGGAAACCTCCAACTTTTGATCCTCAATTATTTCCTCCATCTTTTTGGCTTCGTTAACTACTTTACGAGCTTGTTCTAAAATCAAGGTACCAAGTTCAGTCGGCACAACAGGTTGTCGGCTTCGGTCAAAAATTTTAACCCCTAAGTTATCTTCTAATTTGTTTATTTGCATACTTAAAGTAGGCTGGGTAATAAAGCTTTGCTCAGCCGCTTTCCCAAAATGACGGTAAGTATCCAATGCGATGATATATTCAAGTTGAGAGATTGTTGCCTTCATGTGTAATTTATTTTCTTTTATTAGCCATAACTTGTCCCCTATTAATCAGGATAGCATCTTTTAATAAAAATTCCGGCAGGCAGGCATCTACAACAAATTTAAAATCCGAATCTGAATTCTTAATGTTGATTTCATTGTGCTAAGGAATTTTCATTTAAATTATTTATACCTGCAATTTAAATAATTGCTCTAAAATAATAGCTCTATTATTTAGAATTAATCCAATTATGATTAAATTTGCCTTCGAAATTTAAAAAATACAAACAAAATGAAAAATATATTTATTGCACTTTTAGCCATTAGTACCCTTTGGGCATGTTCTAAAAGCTCAAATAAAGAAGGGGAATCAAAAGAAAGTAAAGAAGTAAATGTTTATACTCACAGACATTACGAAGCTGACCAACAACTTTTTAAAGATTTCGAGAAAAAGACGGGTATCAAGGTAAATGTAGTAAGTGCAAATGCTGACGAATTAATTCAAAAAATGACTTTGGAAGGAGAAAATTCCCCAGCAGATGTGTTGATTACAGTTGATGCCGGAAGACTACACAGAGCAAAAGAAGCCGGATTATTACAGGCGGTTAATTCCGAAACATTAAATAACACTATCCCATCAAACTTAAGAGATGTTGACAACCAGTGGTTTGGACTAACAGTAAGAGGCAGGGTTATTATTTACAATCCTGAGAAAATCCAGCCTGAAAAAATTGCAACCTATGAGTCACTAGCCAATCCAGACATCAATGGAAGGTTGTTGATTCGTTCTTCTTCTAATATTTACAATCAATCATTAATGGCTTCTATCATTGAGCATAATGGAGAAGAAGCAGCTTCAACTTGGGCGAGCTCAATAGTGAAAAATATGGCTAGAGATCCAAAAGGTGGGGACAGAGACCAAATTAAAGCTGTTTACGCAGGAGAAGGTGATGTAGCAGTTTCCAATACATATTATTATGGAAAAATGTTGAATTCTTCTAGCGAAGAAGAAGTAAAAGTAGCCAAAGCAGTGAAGTTATTATTCCCTAACCAAGAGGGACGAGGAACCCACATTAACGTAAGTGGAGCTGGAGTTGCAAAATATGCTCCCAACAAAGAAAATGCCGTAAAATTCATTGAATTCTTGGCATCAGAAGAAGCCCAAAAAGTATTTGCAGGTGTGAATTATGAATATCCTGTAAACGAAAAGGTAGAATGGGCGCCTACTTTAAAAGAATGGGGAGAATTCAAGCAAGATGATTTAAACCTTTCTGTTTTAGGAGAAAATAATGATTTAGCAGTTAAAATATTTGACAGAGCGGGTTGGAAGTAATTGGTGAGTAAGCTAAAGTCCATTATAAAATTTAAAAGGTATGCCAATGGTTGGTCCTTTGCATTAATTGCACTGGTGCTGATTATTGGCTTACCTATTTATACCCTTTTTTTTAAGCTTTTCGATGAAACAACTGATAGTGTTTGGGGGCACCTAGTAAACACTGTTCTAACTGACTATATTCTGAATTCAATAGGCTTGGTGATAGTCGTGAGCATTCTTACACTACTTACAGGAATTTCATCAGCTTGGATAGTTAGCACATGCAATATTCCATTTCGCAGGCAGTTCGAATGGATGTTGATACTCCCTTTGGCCATTCCAACCTACATAGCAGCTTATACTTATGCTGGTATTTTTGATTATACAGGCCCCATCCAGATATTTTTAAGGGATATCGGCTTTTCTGACTTGGTTTATATTGACATTATGAATTTCTGGGGAGTGGCAGTAGTAATGTCATTGGTACTGTCCCCCTATGTTTATGTGGTGGCACGGTCCACTTTTATGAGCCAATCAGCCACTTTGTTGGAAGCCTCAAGGATTTTAGGCAGTTCCGCATGGAGAACATTTTTCAAAATTGCATTACCTATCAGTCGCCCCGCTATTATTGGTGGCTTATCCTTGGTGATGATGGAGGTTTTGAATGATTATGGAGCTGTAAAATATTATGGTATCAGCACCTTTACTACTGGAATATTCCGGGCATGGTTTTCATTTGGAGATCCAAATTCGGCCATCAACTTATCTGGTATTCTCATGGGATTTATATTCATAATGATCATGACCGAAAGATTGCAAAGGGGAAAAGTAAAATTTGATGAAGGTGCCAGAATAGGCCGACAACTCAAAAGATATCAATTGAAAGGTTGGAAAAAGTTTTTCGCCTGGATGGTCTGTTTCATTCCATTGTTTCTAGGATTTATTGCTCCTGTTTTTCAATTAATTCTGTGGTCATTTCAAACCATAAAGAAAATTATTGATTTCGATTTTCTGATTTTGATGGCAAATAGCTTTGGTCTTGCGTTGTTGGCAGCTGTTTTATGTGTGGGATTTTCAGTTATCATTTTATTTGCGGTTAAAGTCAATAAGAACAAATTTTTTAGTTTGCTGGCAAAGTTTGCAGCATTAGGCTACTCCATTCCCGGTGCAGTTATTGCCATCGGCATTATGATTCCATTGCTAGGGTTGGATAAATTCTTGATTTCTACTTGGCAAGATAGTTTCAATATGAAAATCGGATTGATATTCAGTGGAACTATTTTTGCCCTAACTTTTGCTTATATAGTCCGATTTTTAACTGTTTCTTTAAACCCAATTGAGGCAGCTTTTAAGAAGACCGGAGATAGCATAGATGAAGCTTCTTACTCTTTAGGTGCAGGCTCTATTAAAACATTAATGAAGGTGAATTTGCCCTTAATTAAAAGCGCACTAATTTCAGGAGGAATTTTAGTGTTTGTAGATATTTTGAAAGAACTTCCACTTACTTTAATTTTACGACCGTTTAATTTTCATACATTGGCGACCAAAGCCTATGAATTGGCAAGCGATGAATTGATTGCAGAATCGGCAACACCTTCGCTCATTATTATCGTTATTGGCACCATACCGATTATTATTTTAAATAGGCTCATGAAAAACACTAAAGCTGATGGAAGTACTATCAATTAAAAATTTACATAAAAGATTTGGTAAGAAGCTTCAGTATGCGGTCAATAATGCAAACCTAAGCGTGAACAAAGGTGAACTTTTAGCTTTAGTTGGAGAAAGTGGAAGCGGAAAAACCACTTTATTAAGATTAATTGCCGGCTTCGAAGAGGCAGATGCTGGACAGATACTAATTAATGGTGATAAGGTAGTGGATGATAATTTTAGCATGAAACCTGAGAAAAGAAAAATCGGAATGGTTTTTCAGGATTATGCTCTATTTCCCCATTTAACAGTAGCCGAAAACATAAAATTTGGCCTATCTAAAAGCCAGTTCCCCAATTTGAATGAAAGGGTAAGAGAAGTGACTGATATGGTGGGCTTAAGTAGCTATGCCAAACGTTATCCACATCATTTATCAGGCGGACAACAGCAAAGGGTTGCCTTAGCCAGAGCATTAGCACCCAATCCAGGTTTGATTTTATTGGATGAACCTTTTAGTAATTTGGATGCTGTATTAAAAGATCAAGTTCGTGAAGAAGTTAGGAGCATAATCAAAAAAGCAGGGGCAACCGCTTTGTTCGTAACCCACGATATGCGGGATGCACTTTCCTCTGCCGATAGAATAGCTATATTAAAAGACGGTAAAATCCAGCAGGTGGGTACTCCTAGGGAATTATATGAAACACCCAAAA
This sequence comes from Marivirga sp., assembly GCF_051117495.1. Taxonomy (NCBI): domain Bacteria; kingdom Pseudomonadati; phylum Bacteroidota; class Cytophagia; order Cytophagales; family Marivirgaceae; genus Marivirga; species Marivirga sp. The sequence continues at coordinate 248,228 of NZ_JBNPEF010000004.1, forward strand.
ACCTATATGTAGCCAGTTTCTTTGGAAAAATTAATGCAATGAATGCTACTGCCGAAAATGGTACTTATAAACTAAAAGCTGGTGAAATTAACGGTGCTAAAACCGATAAAACAGGTCAAGTTTTAATTGCTATCAGACCTGAAAACATTGAAATCTTAACAGAGCCACAAGAAAACGCTTTCCCGGCAAAAGTTGAACTTGCACAGTATTTTGGAGATCATCAGCAAGTTCATGCGGATATAGGAGCCGAAACCCATGTAGTAATCCATGCTCATGAAAAAATTCTATTTGATAAAGGGGATAACATTTATTTAAGGTTCAACCCTAATAAAATCCACGTTTTGGATACCTGCTGGTATCCGGGATTGGTAAGTTAATCATGAAATAACATCTCTTTCATTACTCCTGTTTTAAAATCTAATGCAAGCCATTATTATTTTGGCTGAATATTTGTGATATTTATAGGGTATTAAACATAAGCACATATGAAATTTATATTCTGTTTATTCATTTCAATTACACTTTTATCATCATGTGACTTCTTAAATGATGCGATAGAAGAGCAAGAAAACACCATCAACATTGCAGAAGGATTAAAAGAAGCCTTGAGAGTGGGCACTGATACTGCCACTTCCAAATTAGCAGTAGTTGATGGCTATTTAAGGGACGAAGCAGTAAAAATCTTTCTACCTGATGAATTAGAAGCACAAATTAATGCCTTAAAAGCAGTAGAAATTGATGTCTTTGGACTAGGTACTATAACTGGGGATCAAATTTACAATACAGGTATTCCTTTCTTGGGCATCAACAGTTTGGCAGAAAAAGAGGAAGAATTGATAGTAGGAATTAATCGTGCTGCTGAAGAAGCCGCTAAAGAGGCAGGTCCAGTATTTTTTGATGCCATTCGTGGCATTACCATTACAGATGCAGAAAATATTTTATATGGATCAGACACTGCGGCAACTGCTTATTTAATTGACAATACTTACCAATCACTATTTGACACATTTGAGCCAAAAGTAAATACTGCTGTTAATTCTGTAACCATCGGAGAAAGAACAGTGGAAGAGCTATATAGTAATTTTGTTAGCGAGTATAATGAAATTTTAAACACCTCTATTCCCATAAGTTTATTAGAATCTCAAACCCTAGGTTCCATTTCTGGAATCAACACCATAGATGAAGCAGATATTTCAGCTTATGCCACTGAAAGAGGTTTGGATGGCTTGTTCTTAAAAGTACAAGATGAAGAAGCCAATATTAGAAACAATGTGAACGCAAGGGTGACCACTATTTTGGAAGAGGTTTTTGGACTCTTAGATTAATATAATAATGCATGCAAGTGATTAGATCACAGGCATGCATTTTTATTAGGCAGTTGCAAATTGATTGCAGCCAAAATTTGCACCCGTTATAAATTCAATGTTTTTAGCGTTTTTATCTATTGCTTTTCCTTCGTTTAAAACTGGAATGATGAAATCAGGATCCATTTTTGATTCCAAATGGCTTAATTTATTGCATTCTCCGTAATTATCTCTCTGCGCAACAACTGGTGCCTGAGGCTCCCAATGATTACAATTTGAACAAGTATTTTCCATGATTTTATGTTTTGTTTCAACTACTAAATGAATTTCAAGACACAATTGTTCATTCAAATATCTTAATTACGATAGTTTATAATTAAACTAAATAAAACTATAACAGCAACTAAGGCATACAACATAAACTATCAATATTGAAAATATTCTATTCCTCAAGTCATTTTTCTTAATCTGGTTGCCACATTTAAAAAGATAAATCCAACCAAAGCAACTGCAGCGCCCGTAAAAAATACTTTCTCAAAATTTACGACCGAATTTTCATACACCCAACCTGAAATAAAAGCTCCCATTCCAATTCCTATTTCCAGAAATATATAGAGTGTGGCCAACGCCTTTCCTCGTTTATGGTCTTCCGCCAAGTCAATGGCCCAAGCAAAAACTGTAGGGGAGTTCATCCCTACCCCTATTCCAAATATAATTCCTGCACCGATTAAGGATAACAAAGAATTAGAAAAAGCAATTAAAATCATGGCAACAGAAAGTACAAAAGAAGAAACTTTAAGTACCTTAACCCTGCCAATTTTATCCGAGATCTTCCCTGCAAATATTCTAACGCCTAGGGAAGCTAAAACAAATACCGCAAAGAATAAACCTTTATTGCTGATACCCAAATGAGTACTATAATCCGGCATAATAGTAAGGACCAAACCAAAAGAAAAAACTGAAAGCGCCATAAATACAGCCGGAACCAAAACTCTTTTTTCTATAATTTCAGAACGATTGAGCTTAAGTAAATTAAAATTGAATTTGACCCGATCTGCAAGCGTTTCGTTCATCCCTGACAATATTATAACACTCAATATTGCAGTAATAGCAGAAGCATAAAAGACATAGTCAATCGGAAAAGCACTGCCGATATAGCCTCCTATCGCATTACCAGAGGCAGTTCCCACACTAATAGCCACCCCAATTATTCCCATGGCCTCTCCTCTCCTATTGATGGGTACAATATCTGCTACATAGGCCGCATTGCCAGTGGGCGTAAAACCTGTTGAAAATCCATGTAACAAGCGAAGTGCAAAAAAGGCGAAGATTCCTGTTACAAAAGGATAAGTTAATCCTGCAACAAAACAAACTGTTGCGCCAAAAATCATAACGGGCAACCGACCAATTTTATCAGCAAGTTTACCACTAAAAGGCCTGGACAGCCCCGCTGTTATGGTAAATAAAGAAATGATCAGCCCTTTATATTCTCCTCCTCCTAAAGAGGTAAGAAAATCAGGCAGCATGGGAATGATCATATTAAAACTGGCAAAAAATAAAAAAGCACTAAAACCTAGTGCTATAAAAGGGCCATTGATCAGTCGTGCATGCTTCATGATGCGAATTAAAGGAAAATGAGATAATTATTCATCTTAAATCCAGACAATTAATATCCAAATAAATGTTGCAAAGGTTTATTCTATCTCAGCTGATGCTAACTTCCCCGCTAATACTAGTTTCTTCCTATTTAAGAATATGAAATATCAAGTATTCCTTTCCTCTACAATAATCTATTGCGTTTTTATATTTCCAATCGTGAGGCTCCCTTACAATACTAACTTACACAGCAGATTATGTATATACTCCCGATATTATATTCTGCAACTTATTAGATATACACAATCCGATCAACTTTATTATGAAAGATGAGTCCCATGTCTTTTAGCTAAAAATAGTGAAATTTATATTATTCCTTCCAGAAAGGTATTTTAAAATACACTTCACCATTCCGCCTCACGAATAGAGTATGCTCTCCTTTATCTAGATCATGGATGGAAATAATATTCACTAACCCTAAAAAGTTTGATTCCGGCAAATTTGAAAATCTCCAGTTTTTAGACTCAACTTTTCCTGAATCGATCTCTAATTGAAAATAAGAAGATAAAATTCCTAACCTATCAGTTTTATTTAGTTTTTTTTGTTTATTTAATCTTTGTGCAAGTTCACTGTCAATCCTATTTCTATATTTAATAGTCAGTTCCAAATAATCCTCAGAAATATTGTAAGATTGAATGGCCCCAATCCTAATTCTTTCGTTTTCGGGGATTTGATCTAAATAAAGATGGTAGTTGAAGTGGGGTAATGTATTATCATAAAAACTATGGTTGTGAGAAAATGGAACATTAAAATTCAAAGCTTTAAATATATTCCGATAGCTTACTAAAAAAGATATTAAAAAAAAGAAAATAGCATAAACAACTATCTTCCATCGGCTAAAATTACTTATCAAGGTGTAATAATAAGTTCTATACAATGGGGATAAAGACAGCAATGAAAGTACCTTATATAATGGATAATAAATTTTGCTTATTATTTCATTTTTCTTCAAAATTCCGAAAGAAAAAAAATCAATCAGCAATATGAAAAATGGGATCAGTATTATAAAAAGAAACCCTTTGGCTAAACCAAGATAACCTATCAGCAAAGCCAATAAAGTAAATAAGAAAACAAGTCCTACTGTCACTATCAGTAACCAAAAAGACAGGGAGAAAATAAATCCAGCTGCTTTTCCCAAATATTCTATTTGGTGATCAATAGTTGAGATTTTTTTAATTTTCCTCGTGAAGAAATCTGAAAAATTAAGTCGCTCAAAATTTATTGAATTTGGAAAAGAGTATTTCGCTGAAATCCATGCAATCCAAAACCCTTTTAATATTAAATGAGTTGTAAAACCCACCGTTAATGTTGAGATAGAAAATGCCAAAAGTGCAAGAGCAATGTGTGTCCCCAAAAAGTGATATGGAGTGATTATTTCATTGAGTAAGAGAAAATGATCTGGAGCTTGAAATAAGGTATAGACTAGACCTCCAGATATAAGCATTTCTGGCTCCCAATTAAATCTTTGTATTTTATTGATCTTGCCTTTTTTCTCCATCTTTTAAATAACTAAATCCACCTTTGGTACACTTAACGAACCTGTACCAGCAACAAAGGGCACTACATATGTTATATTTATTAATTTAATAAAAAAATATTAAACTGTAAAATGACCTGAATGTAAAATATTATTTTATCAAAATCATTATTCACCAATCCTACCGAAATATTTCCCATTTCTTTCTATCTGAATACCGCCTTAAAATAGCCGTAATACCTTTTATACTTAATGCCTTACAACAAATTCAGGAAACAATCACTGCCGTACTTGGCGCGACTTTGGATCTTTTAATTTTCAATTATGTCGGTTAAAAAATAACCCAGCTTTTGCGAATATCAATTAAGACAAATTAGCCTTAAATAATATTTTTTTTGAATTATAAATTCATCGGAGGTAGGTTCATCTCAAATAAGAAACGATATTTTTTAAATCCCGGTCAGTAAGCCACCGACCGGGAGAAAGGATTAATTTTAAAAAAAAGTATTTTCTATATTGTTTTTGATTGATTCAACAGCAGCTTAATATCTTCAGCAATATTTCCAGATGGCCTTGCCGCATTGGCATTGACTATCTTTCCTTCTTGGTCTATCAGAATAAAGCGAGGAATACCATTAATAGCATAATTTTGCATGATAGAAGCTTCCCAAGCTCCCTCAGCATAAAGATGAATTCCTCCCAATTCCTTTTCCTTAACCATTTTCTTCCAAGGCTCTGGCGATGAATCAATGCTTATAGCAAGGAATGCTACACTATCATCTTCAAATTGTTGCTGTAATTCTTCCATATAAGGATGCTCAGAGATGCATGGACCGCACCAAGTTGCCCAAACATCAATATAAACCACCTTACCTTTGAAATCTTCCATAGTCATACTGTCACCCTCAAGACTTACATACTTGAAATCGGGAGCTGGATTGCCTTCCGCTAAAGATGCCAATACCTTAAGCTTATCCTCGACTACAGCTATTTTTTGTTTTGAAGGATCTAATGACTTCCATTCAGCCAATATGGACTCCCTATCTTCCTCATTCAACCTATTAAGATGAGTATTTATAGCCTCAAAAAGAAGCTTCTCTTTTATCAGATCATTGGGAATGGAATTGACCTCCTCTACTGATGCCATTACATATTCACTTGCATCCTGTGGGCCTTTATCCTTAAATTTTTCGCCCACTTTTTTAGTGATTTCACTTTGTAAATAAGGAACAAAATAATTGTATTCTAGATTGGAGGAATCATAAAGCTTAATACTATCCTGATAAGCATAAAACTCTTCACTTGGCTCAAATTGTTCCTTCATCACATAAGATCGATAATTAGGGTAGGATAAAAGATTATAATAAAATTCCCATTCATTATTTTTGAGGTACCAATTCATAAATTCCTGATCTTCAACTGATGAGTTATGTAGAATTTCTTCTTTTAAAGCAAAATTGTTTTGAAGTTTCATTACAAAACTATCCTCAGGAAAGCTGGCCAATTCCATAATCGATGGTAAGCTATCCTCCAATAAAACAATAGAGGCTAAAAAATTATTGATGGGTGCCCCAATACCCTTATATTGTAATGTTTCATCAAATTCTTCTGTATCGATGGTAAGGCTTAATTGATCACCCGGTCTTAAGTAGAGAGTAGAAATCTCCTCACCATGGGCAAAAACCAAAGTATTGGCTTTATCAAGTGGCAAATCCGCTTCAAACATACCCTCTTTGTTCATGTTAACAGTAACGGTCGTATCTTGAAGTCTAAATGAAACTACTTCCTCTTTTGGGTTTAAAACCTTTCCGCTGACTGAAGTTTGTAAATTTTCTTCATTAGGATTGCAAGAAGCCAATAGGAAAATAACTGTAATTGATAAAAGGTTAAATGTTTTCATTCTAAAGTAATTTATTAAGGTTCTAATAATTAAAACCCAATATAAATCAGATGATTTAGAATTTAAAGAATTAGTTGAAAAAAATATATGCTTTAGCCCGTACTTCAAATAGATAGTAGGTAGATTTAGCTATACTATTTTCCTGAATAAACTGCCTCTTTATCTCCCAACACAAATGAAATGCTAAGAAATGACATTGTCATAATAAATAAAAAGGAATGGAAATTTTTAACATGGTAGGGGATTGTATAGCTTTAATTGAATTAAGTACTTTAATAAATAGAAATTACACTAAGTAAAATTCAATATTTACAAGTCTGTAAACATACTTTTTTGAAGGTTATTTATTGTAGGTTTATAAAAGTCTATCTATAGAGTAAAACCCATTCTTAAAACAAAAGGAGAATTATAAGGAGATCGGGAAACATCATAAAGTAAATTATATAAAGCCATAACAGTGACACCAGCTCTGTTTCCAATAGGTTGAAAGTAACCACCTCCGATAAAAAAAGCCGGTACCCAAGCCCTTCCGAGTTCAAACCCATTTGGGGTATTAAAGATTACATCTAAATTAATATTTTCATATTCAGTATAACCGAATAACTGCTGTGAAAAATTGTACCTGCCAAATAATTTGCCACCATAAATATTGGTTTCATAATCCGCAATTCTATTTCCACCTCTCACTCTAAAATACTGATAAATAATACCCCCACCTGCTGAAAGCTTATTATTAATCATGTATCCAACAATAGGGGAAGCCTCAACATGAGTAAAAGTGCCCAATTGAAGGCCGAAATTCCCTCCAAAATATAATCTGTCTGTAAAACCGGAGCTCTCGTCCACATATTTTTGTGCGGAAGAATTATGAAAGGCTGTAGCTCCCAAGAATAGGGCTACAATGAATATTATAAATTGCTTTTTCAAAGGTTATTCTTTTTCAACGATAACGAATAAGTCTTCTGATTCTTTTTTCATAAGGTACCTTTCTCGAGCAAATTTTTCCAATAATTCATCATCGCTCAATAATCCTTCCCTATCCATTTCCACTTCCTTGATTTTTTCTTGGTAATATTCTTTTTCCTTCAGTAAATCATTGTATTTAGAAGAAAGTCTCCATTGCGAAATCAAGTCGTTTCCGTCAATAAACAACATCCAAATCAGGAATGTAGCACCTGCTATGAAGTAAAAGTTTTTAAATATTTTCGGAATCCTATCCATGATATCCATTAAGTATTGATACTTTAAAAGTAATATAAAAAAATCAAATCGCCTAAAATTAAAAAAGGCTACCGGTGATGACACCAATAGCCTTTTTATGAAATTATATATGCTTAGAAGTTAATTCCAGGGAAATACGCCATTTCACCTAATTCTTCTTCAATTCTTAATAATTGATTGTATTTCGCCATTCTGTCTGAACGAGAAGCAGAACCTGTCTTAATTTGACCAGACCCCATAGCTACAGCCAAATCAGCAATAAAAGTATCTTCTGTCTCTCCTGAACGGTGAGAAATGATATTTTTATAAGAGGCTTTGTCTGCCATTCTGATAGCATTGATCGTTTCAGTTAAAGTACCGATTTGATTTACTTTAATTAAGATTGAGTTACCGATTTTTTCATCTATTCCTCTTTGCAATCTTTTGGTATTGGTAACGAATAAATCATCACCAACCAACTGAACCGTTCTGCCAATTTCCCTGGTAAGTTTTTCCCAACCTTCCCAGTCATCTTCTTGCATTCCATCTTCAATAGAAAGGATAGGGTATTTATCAGTCCATCTCTTCCAATAGGCTACCATCTCATCAGAGGTCAATTCTTCTCCAGTACTTTCAAATACATATTTCTTCTTGCCCTCATCATAAAATTCAGAAGCCGCTGCATCCAATGCAATGAAGATATCTTCACCTGGTTTAAAACCTGCTTTTTCAATGGCAGTCAATACTACTTCTATTGCTTGATCATTAGATTCGATATTAGGTGCAAAACCACCTTCATCCCCTACATTAGTGGATAAACCTTTGCTTTTTAATACTTCTTTCAAGTGATGGAAAACGGTAGTTCCCATTCTTAAAGCCTCAGAAAAAGATTCTGCGTTTACCGGCATTACCATAAATTCCTGAAAATCAATTTTATTATCGGCATGACTTCCACCATTTAGAATGTTCATCATGGGAACCGGCAAGGTGTTGGCATTTACACCTCCAATGTATCTATAAAGAGATTGCCCAGAAAGTTGAGCTGCAGCCTTAGCACATGCCATAGATACTCCTAAAATAGCGTTAGCTCCAAGTTTTGCTTTATTGTCAGTTCCGTCTAACTCGATCATGATCTTATCGATAAGATTTTGCTCAAATACGGAAAAACCAATTAGCTCTTCTGCAATTGCACCGTTAACGTTATCAACAGCTTTCAAAACCCCTTTTCCCATGAAAATGGATTTGTCCTTATCTCTTAATTCTACTGCCTCGTGAATACCGGTACTTGCTCCAGAAGGAACTGCGGCTCTGCCAAACCCTCCATTAGTGGTATAAACTTCTACCTCTACAGTAGGATTTCCTCTTGAATCCAATATTTGTCTTGCGTGAATGTTCTCTATTATACTCATAGTTTTATTAGTTGATTAGTGAAATAAATTGGTCGAATAAGTATCTGGAATCATGAGGCCCAGGTGATGATTCTGGATGATATTGTACTGAAAATACCTTTTTATCTTTCATCCTTAAACCTTCAACCGTATTGTCATTTAAATTAATGTGTGTGGAAACTACCAAATCAGAATTCTCCACATCTTCAGTAACTATACTAAAGCCATGATTCTGAGAAGTGATTTCACTTCTTCCTGATTCTTTATTGAAAACAGGTTGGTTTAATCCCCTATGTCCATTGTGCATTTTAAAGGTTTTAATCCCATTTGCCAAGGCGATTAACTGATGTCCAAGACAAATTCCAAATAATGGTTTACCGCTTTCTATTATTTGTTTGCTATTATTAATGGCATCTGTCATGACTCCGGGATCTCCAGGCCCATTTGACAAGAAATATGCTTGAGGATTCCATTCTTCAGTATCTTTGAAAGTGGTGCTAGAAGGAAATACTTTACATCTAAAACCTCTATCAATTAACTGCTTTAAGATACTGCTTTTAATACCATAATCCATCACAGCTAATTTTGTACCACCATCTTGTCCCATTTCATATGGCTCTTTCGTGCTTACAAAAGAAGAAAGCTCAAGACCTTCCATTGATGGCACTTTGTCTAATTCTTTCTTCAATTCTTCTAAATCGGTGATTTCTGAAGAAATAATGGCATTCATAGCCCCTTTATTCCGGATATGTCTTACGATTTTACGTGTATCGACATCACATATACCCGGGATTTCATGTCTTATGAGGTAATTATTTAGATTATCGACTGCTTGACCTCTGCTGTAATCATCAGAAAAAGCATTGATTACCACACCGAATATTTTAGGACTATCAGATTCAGACTCATTAGGATGAACACCATAATTACCAATGTGAGCATTAGTATTTACCATAATCTGTCCATAATAAGAGGGGTCTGTATAAACTTCTTGGTAACCAGTCATCCCAGTGTTAAAACAGATTTCTCCACCCTTTGTGCCTGAAAAACCTACTGATTTGCCATGGAAGACCGTACCGTCTTCTAAAAGTAAAATTGCTTTATTTTTGTTTTTATACTTCATCAGATATCATTCTGAAATTGAAAATGAATAGGAGCTATAATTTAATCGAGACAAAAATAAATAAAAAAAAAGGGATTGAATAAATATCCAATCCCTTTTATTAAATCTATTGCTAGAAAGATTATTCATCTCCCTTTTTCTCGTCTTTTTTATCATCAGACTTAGTTTCTTTCTTATCTGCTTTTGGCGCATCTTCCTTTTTGGCTTCAGCCTTTGGAGATTCTTCCTTTTTAGTTTCTGCTTTAGGAGTTTCCTCTTTTTTAGCCTCAGCTTTTGGAGCATCATCTGTTTTCGCCTCTTTCTTAGGTGCTTTTTCTTTAGTTTCTTTTGATTCATCAGAAGAACTATCAGCTTTTGCAGAAGCTGATTTAGAACCACCACCTCTACGGCTTCTTCTAGTAGTTTTCTTTTTCTCCTTAGTTTCACCACCAAGCAACAACTCATTGTAATCCACCAATTCAATTAATGCCATTTCAGCATCATCCCCCAGTCTAGAACCTAATTTAATGATTCTAGTATAACCTCCTGGTCTATTAGCGATTTTAGTAGCTACTTCGTCAAAAAGCTCTTTTAATACTTCTTTATTTTTCAAAGATGAGAAAACTACCCTTCTATTATGAGTTGTATCTTCTTTTGATTTTGTCAATAAAGGCTCAACATACTTCCTTAATGCCTTCGCCTTAGCAACAGTAGTAGTAATCCTTTTAGAAAGGATTAAAGACCCAGCCATGTTAGATAACATCGCATTTCTATGGGAAGCAGTTCTACTTAAATGATTAAATTTCTTACCGTGTCTCATTGTCCTTATTCTTCGTCAAGTTTGTATTTGGATAAATCCATTCCAAAGGTTAACCCTTTATCAGCTACCAATTGCTCTAATTCAGCTAAAGATTTCTTACCAAAGTTTCTAAACTTCATCATATCGGAAATCTCAAGTGCTACCAAATCGCCTAATGTTTTAACATCAGCAGCTTTCAAGCAATTATATGCTCTTACGGAAAGATCTAAATCATTAAGAGCCGTTTTGAGTAATTTACGCATATGCAACATTTCCTCATCTACAGCTTCCGGTTCATCAGATCCGCCAGCATCCAATACCATATTTTGGTCAGAAAACAACATGAAGTGTTTGATCAAAATATTGGCAGCTCCTTTTAAAGCCACCTCAGGATGAATACTTCCATCAGTCTCAATATCCAAAACTAATTGTTCATAATCAGTTTTTTGTTCAACCCTTGTATTTTCAACGCTATATTTAACGTTTTTGATAGGGGTGAAAATTGAATCGATAGCAATATAATCCGTAGCCTGATCCATTACTTTGTTGTCCTCGGAAGAAACATATCCTCTACCTTTTTCGATAGTCAATTCTATCTCAAAGTTTACCGATTCGTCCATATGACAAATCAATAATTCCGGATTCAAGATTTCATAAGCAGTAGTGAATTTATTGATATCACCTGCCTTGAATTCTTTAATATTTTTTAGAGAAATATTGATTTTGTTATCGGCAACTTCTGCAATCTTTTTAAACCTAACCATTTTTAGGTTTAATATGATTTCAGAAACATCTTCCACTACACCTTCAACTGCAGAGAATTCATGCAATACACCAGGAATCTTAATTCCTGTTATAGCATAACCTTCTAATGAAGATAACAAAATTCTTCTTAAGGCATTACCAACGGTAACACCATATCCTTTTTCTAATGGTTTGAATGTAAAAAGCCCGTGAAAATCATCTGCTTTTTCCATTGCAACCTTTTCAGGCATTTGGAATGCTAAAATGGACATATTATAAAATTTCTTTAAATTAACTTATTATTTTGAGTACAACTCGACAATTAGTTGCTCATTAATATTCTCTGGAATATCTTCTCTTTGTGGGGTATTAACAAATTTCCCTGACATTGAAGACTTATCAAATTCCAACCAAGAATATTTTGATACTGTATTAGAAGAAAGACTATCAGTAACCGCTTCAAGAGATTTAGATTTCTCTCTAACACCAATCACATCTCCTTCTTTCACTTGGTATGATGGAATATTTAAAATCTCACCATTCACCAATACATGTTTATGACCTACCAACTGTCTTGCTGCTCTTCTAGTGGGAGCAATTCCCAATCTAAAAACAACATTATCCAATCTGCTTTCCAATAATTGAAGTAAAACCTCACCGGTGATACCTTTCTTTCTTGAAGCTTTATCGAATAAATTAGCAAACTGCTTTTCTAATACACCATAGGTATATTTAGCTTTTTGTTTTTCCATAAGCTGTACAGCATATTCAGATTGCTTTCTACGCCTTCCTCTGCCATGTTGGCCAGGAGGATAAGCTTTTTTGGATAATGCTTTACTTGCACCAAAAATAGGTTCGTTAAACCTTCTTGCAATTTTGGATTTTGGTCCTTTATATCTTGCCATTTTCTTTAATTACTTAAACGATGAATTAAACCCTACGTCTTTTAGGTGGACGACATCCATTGTGAGGCAGTGGAGTAACATCCTTAATCATCGTTACTTCAATACCTGTATTTTGTATAGTCCTGATTGCAGAATCTCTACCTGCTCCAGGTCCTTTTACGTAAACCTCTACTTTTCTAAGGCCTAAATCATAGGCAGTTTGTGCAGCGTTTTGTGCTGCAACTTGGCCAGCATATGGAGTGTTCTTTTTAGAACCTTTAAACCCCATTTTTCCGGCAGATGCCCAGGAAATTACTTGACCTGTAGAGTTTGTCAATGAAATAATGATGTTATTGAATGAGGCTCTGATATGAGCCTGACCAATAGCTTCAACATTAACAACTCTTTTTTTAGCTTTATCTTTTCTCTTTTGAGCCATGATCTAATGATTACTTAGTAGCTTTCTTTTTATTTGCAATAGTCTTCCTCTTTCCTTTACGGGTACGAGAGTTATTTTTAGTTCTCTGTCCTCTTAATGGAAGCCCTTTTCTATGACGTAAACCTCTGTAACATCCAATGTCCAATAATCTCTTAATGCTCATTTGAACCTCAGATTTTAAAACACCTTCCGTCTTGAAATTTTCACTAATGACAGTCCTAACACTGTTAGCTTCATCATCAGTCCATTCACTTACCTTTTTATCAGCATCTACGCCAGCCATTTCTAATATCTTAGCCGCTGAACTTTTACCAAGACCAAAAATATAGGTCAATGATATAACTCCCCTTTTATTATCAGGAATATCTACTCCGGAAACTCTTGCCATAATTACCCTTGTCTTTGTTTGAAACGTGGATTCTTTTTGTTGATCACATAAAGCTTACCGTTTCTACGGACAACTTTACAATCAACACTTCTCTTTTTGATTGAAGCTTTAACTTTCATAATCTTTTTATTTGTATCTGTATACTATTCTACCTTTAGTTAGATCATAAGGAGACATCTCCAATTTTACTTTATCCCCAGGAAGAATTTTGATGTAATTCATTCTCATCTTACCGGAAATATGAGCTATTACCTCATGACCATTACTTAATTCAACTCTAAACATAGCGTTTGATAACGCTTCTGTTATTGTTCCATCTTGCTCTATTGAACTTTGTTTTGCCATAATTTTTAAATTAAGCTACCGCTGTTCTTTGTGATGAACTTCCTTTAACCTTACCTGATTTCATCATACCTTCATAATGACGCATCAATAAGTAACTCTCAATTTGTTGAAGTGTATCTAAAATTACTCCCACCATAATGATTAATGATGTACCTCCAAAGAATTGAGAGAATTGAGTACCAACACCAGCTCTTGCGACAAAAGCAGGTAATATTGCTATTAATGCTAAATATATTGAGCCTGGTAAGGTAATTTTTGTTAAAATATTATCTATGAAATCAGATGTTTCTTTTCCTGGTTTGATACCGGGAACAAAGCCACCGTTTCTTTTCATATCATCAGCAATTTGACTAGGATTAATAGTAATCGCTGTATATAAGAATGTAAATACTATAATTAATAATGCAAATGTCAAATTGTACTGCCAGCTTTGAAAGTCCGAAAATACATTTCCAATATAGGCTGCAGTATCACTATCATCTGCCCATAGATTGGCCAATAAAGCTGGTAAGAACATTAATGATTGTGCAAAAATGATTGGCATTACACCAGATGCATTAACTTTCAGTGGAATATATTGACGTTGTCCCCCATATACTCTACCGCCTACAACTTGTTTGGCATATTGAACTGGTATTCTTCTTGTAGCTTGCACCAACATTACTGTCACCATTACTACAAAGAAAAGAGCCACAATTTCAAGAATAAAGAACAATAATCCACTCATTCCTAAAGAAATAGCTTCAGCTACAATTGAACCAGGGAAACGTGAAATAATTCCAATCATGATTAACATTGAAATACCATTTCCGATTCCTTTATCAGTAATCTTCTCACCTAACCACATACAAAAGATTGTACCAGCGGTTAAAACAATTACAGAAGTGAAAGTAAAGAATGTTTGACTCATCATGATTGCCTCACTTGGAATAGTTCCGGCAACATAACTAACACCTTGAACGAAAGTGATAGCAATTGTCAACACTCTAGTAATTTGCGTAATTTTCTTCCTACCAGATTCCCCTTCTTTTTGCATTTTCTGGAAGTATGGTACAGCAACTGTTAGTAGCTGAATAACAATACTAGCAGAAATATATGGCATAATACCTAACGCAAAGATGGATGCATTAGAAAATGCCCCACCTAAAATAGTATCAAGAAGGCCGAATATACCTTGTGCATCTCCAGATAATTTGGAAGGATCCACCCCTGGCAATACCACAAAAGAGCCTAAACGGAAAATAATTAAAAACCCAATGGTATTTAAAATTCTATCTCTAAGCTCCTCTATGGAGAAAATATTCTTTATGGTAGAAAAAAAACGATTCATATTATATTTTTGATGCAGTTCCTCCAGCTTTTTCGATTGCCTCTAATGCAGTTTTTGAAAATGCATTAGCAGTAACATTCAATTTAGCTTTTAAGGTTCCGTTTCCTAAAATTTTAACCAAGTCATTTTTAGCAACAAGTCCTTTGCTTTTCAATAAATCTAAATCAATAGTATCAACACTATATTTTTCTTGAAGAATCTGTAGATCGCTCAAGTTGATAGCTTTATAGCTTACCCTGTTGAAATTATTGAAACCAAATTTAGGAACTCTTCTTTGCAATGGCATTTGACCTCCCTCAAAACCTTGTTTTGAAGAATAACCACTTCTAGATTTAGCGCCTTTATGACCTCTACCTGCAGTACCGGCAGCACCAGAACCCTGACCTCTACCAATACGCTTTCTATTTTTAATAGAACCTTCTGCTGGTTTTAATGTATGTAATTTCATCTTATCCTTCAGTTACATTAACTAAGTGAGCTACTTTTCTCAACATTCCCTCTATTTGAGGAGTTGAATCTTTAGTCACAGTTTTATTAATTCTTCCTAAACCCAAAGCTTCAATCGTTAGCTTTTGATTTTTAGGTCTTCCTATTACACTTCTGGTTTGTGTTACCTTAATTTTCTTCGCCATTGTAATTACCCGTTAAATACGTTAGAAAGTGCAATTCCTCTATCTTTGGCTACAGTAAACGGATCTCTCAATTTAAGTAGTGCATCGAATGTAGCTTTCACTACGTTGTGCGGATTAGAAGAACCTTTAGATTTAGCCAAAACATTGTGTACACCAGCACTTTCGAAAACAGCACGCATTGCACCACCTGCAATTACTCCAGTACCTGGAGATGCCGGCTTAATTAATACAAATCCTCCGCTGTATTTTCCAATTTGCTCATGTGGAACAGTACCCTTAAGAATTGGCACTTTAACCAAGTTCTTCTTAGCATCATCAATTCCTTTAGTAATTGCGTCAGTTACTTCATTCGCTTTACCTAAACCATAACCAACAACACCGTTACCATCTCCAACAACTACGATTGCAGAGAAACTGAATCTTCTACCACCTTTCACAACCTTAGCAACCCTTTTAATGGCTACTACCTTCTCTTTCAATTCGATTTCGCTTGCTCTTACAGATTTTATATTACTCTGAGACATATTTTTAGAATTTTAAGCCACCTTTACGAGCACCGTCAGCCAATGCTTTTACTCTACCATGAAATCTGTAACCACCTCTATCAAACACAATTGTTTTGATACCAGCATCTTTCGCTCTTTGAGCAAGAGTTTCACCTACTTTAGAAGCCGTATCCAGATCAGCATTACTTTTAGCACCTAATTCAATTGAATTTGCAGCAACCAAAGTATGACCTTTTAAATCATCGATTACTTGTGCATAAATGGCACGGTTACTTTTAAATACCGACAAACGAGGTGTTTCAGTAGTTCCAGAAATCTTTCTACGAATTCCTAATTTAATTCGAGCTCGTCTATTTTGTTTACTAATAGCCATTTTAAATATTATTTAGCGGCAGTTTTACCTGCTTTACGTCTAACTTGTTCACCAACAAATCTAATTCCTTTACCTTTATAAGGCTCAACAGTACGTAGGGATTTGATTTTAGCAGCTACTTGTCCAATTAATTGTTTGTCAAAACTCTCTAGAGTAACGACTGGATTTTGACCTTTTACAGTTTCAGCTGTAGCTTTAACCTCATCAGGCAATCCTAAAAATATACTGTGTGAGTAACCTACGTTCAGCTCTAATATATTACCTTGTACTGTGGCTTTATAACCAACACCCACAAGCTCTAATTGCTTTTTAAAGCCCTCAGAAACACCAGTAACCATATTATTCAATAAAGCTCTGTACAAACCGTGCATTGCTTTATGTCTTTTTGATTCTGTAGCTCTCTCAAGTGCTATTACCCCATCAGTATTCTTAACAGAAATAGCAGGATCTACTTGCTGTGTTAAGGTACCCTTAGATCCCTTCACAGTCACTAAATTATCTTTAGCGATCTCGAGCGTTACATCTTGAGGTAGATTTATAAGACTTTTACCTATTCGTGACATTTCTATTCTTTAATATACGTAGCACAATACTTCACCACCAACTTTAAGCGATCTTGCTTCCTTGTCAGTAATAACTCCTTTAGACGTTGACATAATCGCCACACCTAAGCCATTTAAAACCCTCGGTAGATTTTCAGAATCAGAGTATTTTCTTAACCCTGGTTTTGAAACTCTCTCTAATTTGGTTATAGCTGGAGTCTTAGTTTCAGGATCATATTTCAAGGCTATTTTAATATTACCTTGTCCGTTATTTTCCTCAAATTTATAATTCAGGATATAACCTTTTTCATGAAGCACCTGGGTCATACTTTTTTTCAAGTTTGATGCCGGTACCTCTACGATTCGGTGATTTGCCTTTATAGCATTACGAACCCTTGTCAGAAAATCAGCTATTGGATCAGTTACCATTTCTTAATTAATTATAATTTCTATTTGCTCTGCCGAAACAGGCGTGCAAAGTTAAGAAATTAATTTGTTTATAAAAATAAAATTTTAAAAATCACCAACTTGCTTTGGTAACTCCCGGTATCTTTCCTTGTGAAGCCATTTCACGGAAAGTTACTCTCGAAATACCAAATTTACGCATATATCCTTTAGGACGGCCCGTAAGTTTACATCTGTTGTGTAATCTTACTGGAGATGCATTTTTCGGTAATTTATCTAGAGCCTCATAGTCGCCATTGGCTTTTAGTTCAGCTCTTTTGGCTGCATACTTAGCAACCAGTCTTTCTCTTTTCTTTTCTCTGGCAATTACTGCTTTTCTAGCCATAATTATTGATTGTTTTTACTGGCAAATGGAGTTCCGAAAGCTTTCAATAATTCATAGCTCTCTTCATCCGTTTTTGCAGTGGTTACAAATGTTATATCCATACCAGAAATAGTAGAAACTTTGTCAATACTGATTTCTGGAAAAATAATTTGTTCTTTAACTCCAAGAGTATAATTACCTCTTCCGTCAAAACCTTTATCCTTTACACCTTGAAAATCACGTACACGAGGTAATGAAACAGATAATAATCTATCTAAAAACTCATACATTTTTTCGCCTCTAAGTGTAACTTTAGCTCCAATTGGCATCCCTTCTCTTAATTTAAAATTAGAGATTGAATTTTTAGCGTAAGTTGGTACTGCTTTTTGACCAGTTATCATGGTCAACTCTTCAACACCAGTATCTACTAATTTCTTATCTGCAGTAGCTGCCCCAATTCCTTTATTGATTACTATTTTAGTAAGCTTAGGAACTTCCATAGCAGAGCTATATTGAAACTTTCCTTTCAAAGCGGGAATTATTTCACCCAGATATAATTCTTTTAATCTTGGATTAGCCATTTTTGATTACCTCCCCCGTTTTTTTTGAATATCTTTGTAATTTACCGTTCTCGTCTAGCTTTCGCCCAGTTCTAGTTGCATCGCCAGTGGCTGGATCAACCAACATCAAATTACTGATGTGAATAGGAGCTTCGATTTTATCAATACCACCCTGAGGGCTGTTAGCAGAAGGTTTTTTATGTTTAGTAACAATATTTGCACCTTCAACGATAGCTCTATCTTTTTCACCCAACATCTCCAACACTTTACCAGTTTTGCCTTTAGCATTACCGGCAATTACTTTTACAGTGTCGCCTTTGCGGATATGTAATTTCTTCTGTTTGTTTTTTCTCCTCTCCATAATATTATAATACTTCAGGTGCTAAAGAAACAATTTTCATGAATTGCTTTTCACGCAATTCTCTTGCAACAGGGCCAAAGATACGAGTACCTCTAGGCTCATCATTGGGATTCAATAATACCGCAGCATTATCTTCAAAGCGAATATAAGAACCATCTTTTCTTCTTACTTCTTTTCTAGTGCGAACAATAACAGCTCTAGAAACGGTACCTTTTTTCAAGTTACTTGAAGAAAGAGCAGATTTTACAGTTACAATCACTTTATCACCAATGGAAGCATACCTTTTCTTAGTACCACCCAATACACGGATACACAATACCTCCTTGGCACCACTATTATCCGCTACACTTAATCTTGATTCTTGTTGTATCATGGTTATTTAGCTCTTTCTACGATTTCTACTAATCTCCACTTTTTATTCTTACTCAATGGGCGTGTTTCTTGTATTCTGACGGTATCGCCAATTGTACAATCATTAGCCTCATCATGAGCCATGAATTTGGTGTTTTTCTTTACGAATTTACCATACATAGGGTGTTTTACCTTTCTTTCTACAGAAACGGTAATGGACTTATCCATTTTGTTACTAACAACTAACCCTACTCTTTCCTTTCTAAGGTTTCTTTCCATCTTAGCAATCATTTAGCAAGTACTTTACTACTTAGTTCAGTCTGCAAACGAGCAATATTCTTACGAGTATCTCTTATTTGCATAGGATTCTCTATAGGAGAAATAGCGTGTGCAAACTTCAACTTATGAAGCTTTTGTCCTTCAACTTTAATATTCTCATTGAGCTCGTCAATGGATAATTTTTTTATATCAGCGTTTTTCATATTACAATAGGGTTTTCTGCATAGTCCCTTCTTACTGAAAATTTGGTTTTAACCGGCAATTTTTGTGCAGCCAATCTTAAAGCTTCTTTAGCTAAATCCATTGGTACACCACCAGCTTCAAACATAATGGTTCCAGGCTTTACAGTAGCCACCCAATATTCAGGAGCACCTTTACCCTTACCCATACGAACCTCTGCAGGTTTTTTAGTAATAGGTTTGTCAGGGAAAATCCTAATCCAAACCTGACCTTGTCTTTTCATTGCCCTAGTCATGGCAATCCTTGCGGCCTCTATTTGTCTACTGGTAATCCAACCCGGCTCCAGTGACTTCAAAGCAAAACTACCGAAAGCAATTCTATGCCCTCTCTGAGCAATACCTTTTACTCTTCCCTTTTGCTTTTTCCTAAATTTTGTTCTCTTTGGCTGTAACATTTCTTAAATATTTTTTAACCAAGAAAGCGATTATTTACGCTTTCTTTTAGGACGTTCACTTCTTCTATTATTAGCCGGGCCACCACCTTTTCCAGGAGTACCTGCCCCAACATTGAGCGACAAGTCTCTCTTGCCGAAAACCTCGCCTTTGAAAACCCATACTTTTACTCCAATAGTACCGTATATTGTATGTGCATGAGTTGTTTCATAGTCGATATCCGCCCTTAAAGTATGCAAAGGAATTCTTCCTTCTTTATACATTTCGGTACGTGCCATTTCAGCACCGCCTAAACGACCTGAAACTTTAACTTTAATACCTTGAGCCCCTACTCTCATGGCAGAAGCAATTGCTTGCTTCATTGCTCTTCTGTAGGAAATTCTAGCTTTTAATTGCTGACCAATAGATTCACCAATTAATTTAGCATCTAATTCAGGTCTTTTGATTTCAAAAATGTTGATTTGAACATCTTTACCTGTTAATTTTTTAAGCTCCTCTTTTAATTTATCTACTTCACTACCACCTTTTCCGATTACAACACCTGGTCTAGCAGTATGAACTGTTAAAGTGATTCTTTTTAAAGTTCTTTCGATAACAATCTTAGAGATTCCGCCTTTAGGAATACGAGCTAATATATATTCTCTTATTTTTTGATCTTCGATTAGTTTGTCAGAAAAGGACAAGCCTTTTCCTCCGTACCAGTTGGATTCCCAACCACGAACAATTCCTAAACGAAAACCTATTGGATTAACTTTCTGTCCCATTGTTATTTATTTTCAGCGTTATCAGTTTCAGCCAATACCGCTTTATCCGCAGCACTGTCAACAATCAAAGTTACATGGTTTGATCTCTTTCTAATTCTATGAGCTCTACCTTGAGGGGCAGGTCTTAGTCTTTTCAAAACCCTACCACCATCAACTTGAACAGATTTCACATATAAATCAGCATCTTCAAGATCAAGTTCAGGATTTGCTTGTTGCCAGTTGGCAATTGCAGAAAGCAATAATTTCTCAACTCTGGCAGCACCATGCTTAGATTCAAACTTTAAAATGTTCAAAGCACGATTCACTTTTTCTCCTCTGATAAGATCCACTACCATCCTCATTTTTCTAGGGGAAGTAGGTACGTTATTTAATTTAGCTATTGCTTCCATTATCTCTTACCTTTATCTTTTTTGTTTATATGACCCCTGAAGTTTCTGGTAGGTGAAAATTCACCTAACTTATGTCCTACCATGTTTTCAGTTACATAAACCGGAATAAATTTATTTCCATTATGTACTGCGAAAGTATGACCAACAAAATCAGGAGAAATCATAGATCTTCTTGACCAAGTTTTGATAACCGATTTCTTACCGGAGTCATTCATGTTATCAACTTTCTTCTCTAGACGAAAGTCGATATAAGGTCCTTTTTTTAATGATCTAGCCATCTATTATTTCTTTTTACCGATAATTAATTTATTGGAATATTTCTTAGGCGTTCTGGTTTTTAAACCTTTAGCCAATAAACCTTTTCTTGATCTTGGGTGACCTCCTGAAGCTCTACCTTCACCTCCACCCATTGGGTGATCAACTGGGTTCATAACAACCGCTCTCGTTCTAGGTCTTCTACCTAACCAACGTTTACGGCCAGCTTTACCTAATTTCACAATCATGTGATCAGCATTTGAAACCGTACCAACCGTTGCCATGCAAGTAGCTAGTACTAATCTCATCTCACCAGAAGGCAATTTCAAAGTTGCATATTTTCCATCTCTAGCTAACAATTGTGCATAAGATCCAGCACTTCTTGACATTGCGCCACCAGCACCAGGCTTAATTTCAATATTATGAATAATTGTACCCAATGGAATATCAGATAATGGAAGTGCATTTCCCACATCAGGGGCAATACCTTTACCTGAAATAATGCTATCTCCTACCTTCAATCCGTTAGGAGCCAAGATATATCTCTTTTCCCCATCAGCATAATGCAATAAAGCAATGAATGCTGTTCTTCCCGGATCATACTCTAAAGTAGCTACTTTAGCAGGAATATTAAATTTGTTCCTTTTAAAGTCAACAATTCTCAAGCTTTGCTTATGACCGCCACCTAAGTAGCGCATTGTCATGCGACCTGAGTTGTTTCTTCCGCCCGATTTTTTACTTGGAGCTAACAATGACTTTTCAGGAGCCACCTTGCTAAGCTCGGTATAAACCGGTGCTAACCTATATCTTTGTCCAGCTGTAACTGGTCTTAATTTTTTAACTGCCATTTTTCAGATCATTAAATTTCGCTGTAGAAATCGATTACCTCTCCTTCTGCTACAGTTACAATTGCTTTTTTGAAACTAGGTTTTCTACCAGTAAGAATCCTAGACTTAGTGTAACGAGATTTTTGCTTACCCAAATACTTCATGGTATTGATACTCTCTACATTTACACCATAAGTTTTTTCAACCTCAGCTTTAATTTGAATTTTGTTTGCATTGATATCTACAACAAATCCATATTTACCTTTTTCGTTGAGGTCTGAGACTTTTTCCGTTACTAATGGTTTAACTAAAACGCTCATATCTTTTACTTAAATAAGTTTTCAATTTTCTCTAAAGAACCTTCAACGAAAAGTAACTGATCAGCATGAAGTACATCATACGTATTTAATGAATCAACTGTAGTTACTTGCGTATTCTTAATATTTCTACCCGATAAGACGATATTTTTATCTACCTCCGGAAGAACTAAAAGTGTCTTTTTATTATCCAAAGACAACTTGTTCAGCATTTCTGTATAGTTTTTAGTTTTTACTTCATTGAAAGTAAATCCTTCTAAAACAGAAATCATCTGATCCTTTGCTTTATAAGTTAAAGCTGATTTTCTAGCAACTGCTTTTAACTTTTTATTTAATTTAAAGCTATAGTCTTTTGGTCTTGGACCGAAAACTCTACCACCACCTTTAAAGATTGGTGATTTAATACTACCAGCACGTGCGGTTCCAGTACCTTTTTGCTTTTTGATTTTTCTAGTTGACCCAGAAATTTCCGCTCTCTCTTTAGATTTATGCGTTCCTTGTCTCGCATTAGCCATTTTCTGTTTCACATCTAAATAAATAGCGTGATCATTTGGCTCTATATCAAAGATGGCATCCGATAAAGAAATCTTTCTTCCGGTGTCTTCGCCTGTATGTTTTAAAATTGAAAGCTCCATCTTTATTTCTCTATTATTACAAATGAATTTTTAGCACCTGGTATTGACCCACTTACTAAAAGTAAGTTCTTCTCAGGGATAATTTTCAACACTCTTAAATTGGTGTTTTTAACTCTATCCCCACCTGTTCTACCAGCCATACGCATACCCGGAAATACTCTAGCCGGATAAGAAGCACCACCGATTGAACCTGGTGCTCTTTGTCTATTATGTTGACCATGAGTTGCTTGACCAACTCCACCGAAACCATGACGTTTTACAACACCTTGGAATCCTTTACCTTTTGAAGTACCTGCAACATCTACAAAATCACCTTCCTCAAAAACATCACTGATGGTCACTGTCTGACCTAAACTAAAATTGTCCACGAAAGTATCGTAACCTTCGTATTCACGAAATTCAGCTAATTTTTTCTTAGGCGTTGTCTGAGCATTTTTAAAATGCCCCTGCAATGCTTTTGGTGTATTCTTCTCCTTGCGCTCGTCATAGCCCAATTGAATAGCAGAATAACCATCGGTCTCCTCTTTTTTTACTTGTGTAACCACACAAGGACCAGCTTCTATCACCGTGCATGCGACATTCCGTCCATCGACACCGTAGATACTAGTCATTCCGATTTTTTTTCCTATTATTCCAGACATTATTAAGTTTGATTAACAACCTTTAAACGGGTTTTACCGTAGCTTTTCCCGAAAGGACTGCAAAGTTAGTAAAATATTATAAGCTACAAAACTTACAACACTAAAAAATACTAAATTCTAAAAAAGAAAAACCAATGATTCACAGACCATTGGTTTTTCTCATTTTATATATTGTACAATTAAACCTTAATCTC
Organism: Marivirga sp.; assembly: GCF_051117495.1. Classification (NCBI taxonomy): domain Bacteria; kingdom Pseudomonadati; phylum Bacteroidota; class Cytophagia; order Cytophagales; family Marivirgaceae; genus Marivirga; species Marivirga sp. Next base: position 272,211 of record NZ_JBNPEF010000004.1, read on the forward strand.
AACATCAACTCCACTAGGAAGCTCAAGTTTCATCAAAGCGTCAACTGTCTTAGCGCTATTTGAATAAATATCAACTAATCTTTTGAACGTACACAATTGGTACTGCTCACGAGATTTTTTATTCACGTGCGGAGAACGCAATACTGTAAATATCTCTTTTTCAGTAGGCAACGGAATTGGACCGCTAACTATTGCGCCTGTTGTTTTTACAGCTCTCACAATTTTTTCAGAAGACTTATCTACTAAATTGTGATCGTATGATTTTAACTTTATTCTAATTTTCTGATTCATGATTCCTAATTATTTAACAGTCTCCCCTTTAGATTTTGCAATTACTTCATCCGCAATGTTACGAGGAACTGGGTCATAGTGTGAAAAAGTTAAAGAAGCAGTTGCCCTACCAGAACTAATAGTTCTAAGGTCTGTAACATATCCGAACAATTCAGACAACGGAACATCAGCTCTGATTACTTGAGCTGCACCTTTAGGATCCATTCCCTTCATTAAACCTCTTCTTTTATTCAAATCACCTGTAACAGGACCAGTATATTCTTCTGGGGTAAGTACTTCCACCTTCATAATTGGTTCTAACAATTGAGGACCTGCCTTTTTAGCAGCTTCTTTAAAACCAATTCTTGCAGCTAATTCAAAAGATAATGCATCTGAATCGACATCGTGGAAACTACCATGGTATAATTCAACCTTCATTGCTTCAACAGGATATCCTGCTAATGGACCATTTGCCATGGACTCTGTAAAACCTTTCTGAATTGCTGGAATGAATTCTTTTGGAATAACACCACCAGTAATCTTGTTGTCAAATTGTAAACCAGGTTGAATATCACCTTTCTCATCTGGCTCAGCTGGAGATAACTTAAATACGATATCCGCAAATTTACCTTTACCACCAGATTGCTTTTTATAAACCTCTTTATGGTCAACAAGAGTTGTAATAGCTTCTTTATATGCAACTTGAGGAGCTCCTTGATTCACATCTACCTTAAATTCTCGTCTTAAACGATCCATGATAATGTCCAAGTGAAGCTCACCCATACCTCTTAGTATGGTTTGACCGGTTTCTTCATCAGTATTAACTTGAAGAGTTGGATCTTCCTCTACCAATTTAGCAATGGCCATACCCATTTTATCAACATCCGCCTGAGTTTTCGGTTCAATTGCATAACCAATAACTGGTTCAGGGAATGTCATTGATTCAAGAACAATCTTATGCTTCTCGTTACAAAGGGTATCTCCCGTTTTTATATCTTTAAATCCAACAACTGCAGCAATATCACCAGCATGAAGTGTATCAATTTGGTTTTGCTTATTAGCATGCATCTGGAAGATTCTAGAAATTCTTTCCTTTTTATTAGTTCTTGTATTAAATACGTAAGAACCAGAATCCAAAGTACCTGAATAAGATCTTACAAAACACAAACGACCTACAAATGGGTCAGTAGCAATTTTAAATGCTAATGCTGCAAAAGGATCATCAGAAGTAGGTTTTCTACTTGTTGGTTCGTCAGTATCAGGATTTGTACCAACTATTTTATCTCTATCTAATGGAGAAGGTAAAAGCTCCATTACATAGTTTAATAAAGTTTGAACTCCTTTATTTTTAAAGGCAGAACCACACATCATTGGAACAAAAGCCAAATCTAAAGTAGCAGCTCTTAAAGCAGCAATTACTTCATCTTTACTAATAGATTCAGGATCCTCAAAGTATTTCTCCATTAAGGATTCGTCATACTCTGCAACTGACTCCAATAAGTGCTCACGGTATTCGTCAACCTCATCTTGCATGTCAGCAGGTATTTCTACCTCTTCCCATGTCATTCCGTTATCTTCTTCATTCCAAACGAAGGCTTTCATTTCCACTAAATCAACCACACCTTTGAAGTTACCTTCAGCACCTATAGGTAATTGTAATGGAACTGATTTAGTACCTAACATTTCTTTTACTTGACGACAAACATTTAAAAAGTCAGCGCCATCACGGTCCATTTTATTAACAAACCCGATTCTTGAAACGTTATAGTTATCTGCTAGTCTCCAGTTAGTTTCTGATTGAGGTTCAACACCATCAACAGCACTAAATAGGAATACTAAACCATCCAATACCCTTAACGATCTATTTACCTCAACAGTAAAATCAACGTGACCCGGAGTATCAATAATATTAATATGGTATTCTTCGTCTTTGTAAGGCCAGAACACAGTTGTAGCAGCAGAAGTAATAGTAATACCTCTTTCTTGCTCTTGTTCCATCCAGTCCATAGTGGCCGCACCATCATGAACCTCTCCTAATTTGTGACTTACACCAGTATAGTATAAAATCCTTTCTGTAGTAGTAGTTTTTCCGGCATCGATATGCGCTGCGATACCTATATTACGTGTTAGTCTGAGATCTCTTGCCATTATAATTAGCTTTTAAAATCTAAAATGAGAAAATGCTTTATTTGCTTCAGCCATTCTGTGGGTGTCATCTTTCTTTTTGATAGCAGCCCCTTCACCTTTGGAAGCAGCGATGATTTCACCGGCTAAACGTTCGGTCATGGTTTTTTCACCTCTTTTTCTTGCGAAAGTGATCATCCATTTGATCCCCAAAGAAATCTTTCTTTCAGGACGTACCTCAAGAGGTACTTGGAATGTTGCACCACCAACCCTTCTACTTTTCACTTCAACAGCAGGAGAGATATTAGACAAAGCTTTTTTCCAAACTTCCAATCCGTTCTCTTTAGTTTTTTCTTCTACCATACTTAATGCATCATAGAAAATGCTGTAAGCAATACTTTTCTTTCCGTCCACCATAAGGTAGTTCACAAATTTTGTTACCAAAGTGTCCCCAAACTTAGGATCTGGAAGAATATATCGTTTTTTAGGTTTTGCTTTCCTCATCTTATTTTATTTCTTAGGTCTTTTAGCTCCGTATTTTGATCTTCTTTGGGTACGTCCGTTTACACCGGCAGTATCCAATGCACCCCTAATGATGTGATATCTCACACCGGGCAAATCTTTAACTCTCCCACCCCTAATCAACACTATAGAGTGTTCTTGAAGGTTATGACCTTCACCAGGGATGTACGCGTTTACTTCTTTTTGATTGGTTAACCTAACCCTAGCCACTTTTCTCATTGCTGAGTTCGGCTTTTTAGGAGTGGTGGTATAAACACGAGTACATACACCCCTTCTTTGTGGGCAAGAATCCAAAGCAGGAGATTTTGACTTTGAAGTCAATTTCTTTCTACCCTTTTTAACTAATTGTTGTATAGTAGGCATTTATTATAACTTTATCTTCTATTACTACTTGAGATTTTTAGGACTGCAAAGGTAGAAAATCAGATGCATTATCCAAACACATCTGATTAATTATTTTTACAATCCTCTAATTTATAAGGAATAAGCTTAAGCTTCCCCGACATTTGACCCAAAATTCATTGGGAATTTTGGTGATTCTTCTGACTGTTTGATAGGTCCGAAATTCTTTTCGTACTTATTAATATTGTCCTTCAATGCATTGAGCAACCTTTTAGCATGTTCTGGAGTCACTACAACTCTAGACTTCACTTTTGCTTTGGGCACTCCCGGCATTAATCGAATAAAATCAATCACGAATTCACTATTCGAGTGAGCTACCATTGCCAAATTAGCATAAACTCCTTCAGCTACATCTTCAGGGAGCTCAATGTTAATTTGATTCTGTTGTTTCTTATTTCCTTTCTGTTCCTCCATTTTATATGTTGGATTTATTTGTATGTAAAAGACTGAATTATGCTTCAGTCTTTTCTTCTGTTACTTTACTTTCATTCATACTATCAAGCTCTTCTTGAGAACCTACGATCATATCACTCCAGTCTTGCAATCCTGTACCTGCAGGAATCAGATGTCCTACAATTACATTTTCTTTAAGACCAAGCAAGTGATCAGCCTTACCTCTAATAGAAGCTTCACTTAAAACTTTGGTAGTTTCCTGGAACGAGGCCGCTGAAATAAAGCTTTCAGTACCTAATGATGCTTGAGTGATCCCTTGCAAGTTTGGTTTAGAAACTGCAGGTTCTGCATCCCTAGTTTTAACCAATTTCAAGTCTTTTCTTTTCAAGGTAGAGTTTTCATCCCTTAATTTTCGAGCTGAAATGATTTGACCAGGTTTCAAGTTAGGTGAGTCACCAGCATCAGTAACCACTTTCATATCCAAGATCCTATCATTTTCTTCTCTGAAAACGAAGCGGTCAACCACCTGATTTGGTAAGAAAGTAGTATCACCAGATTCCAACACCTGAACTTTTTGCATCATTTGTCTTACGATTACCTCAATGTGTTTATCATTGATCTTCACACCCTGTAATCGGTAAACCTCCTGAATCTCATTTACAATATATTCTTGAACCGCTGTTGGCCCTTTAATAGACAAAATATCAGAAGGAGTAGTAGCACCATCCGAAAGAGCATATCCAGCCTTCACAAAGTCATTATCTTGAACCAAGATATGCTTAGAAAGAGATACTAAATACCTTTTCTTCACACCGTCTTTTGATTCGATGAATATTTCTCTATTACCTCTTTTGATACCTCCAAAAGTTACTACACCGTCAATTTCGGAAACTACAGCAGGGTTTGAAGGGTTTCTTGCTTCAAAAAGCTCGGTCACCCTAGGAAGACCCCCTGTAATATCTTTAGACTTACTAGTTGATCTTGGTATTTTCGCCAAGATTTGTCCCGGTTTGATTTTAGCACCTTCATCAACTGATAAGTGAGCTCCCACCGGAATATTATATGTTTTAGAATCTTGACCTTTTGTGTTTACAATAACAGCAGGGTTTTTAGTCTTATCTTTTGTATCGATAATTACTTTTTCCCTGTGCCCCGTTTGTTCATCTGATTCCTCTTTGTAAGTCACACCTTCTTCGATGCTTTCGAATTCAGTTACACCTTCAAATTCGGAAAGGATTACAGCATTATATGGATCCCAGAAACATAATTCCTGATCTTTTTCAACTTTCTCTCCTTCTTTAACTTTAAGAGTAGCACTGTAAGGAACGTGATTACTCATCAATACTTTTTTGCTTTTCGGATCGATGATTTTGATTTCACCAGATCTTCCCATCACAACTGTTCTTGACTCACCTTCATCATCTGTAGATTGAATAGCTCTTAAGTCTTCAAATTCAACAACACCTGCGGTTTTAGCTTTTATTGTAGCTTCAACTGCAATGTTCGATGCAGTACCCCCAACGTGGAAAGTCCTTAAAGTTAACTGAGTACCTGGCTCACCAATAGATTGAGCAGCAATTACACCTACTGAATCACCTTTCTGAGCGATTTTAGAAGTTGTTAAGTTTCTTCCATAACACTTGCTACAAACTCCTTGTTGCGTTTCACAAGTTAATACAGACCTAATTTCAACCTCTTCAATTAATGCTTCGTCAATTTTATCACAAATATCATCTGTAATGGTTTCACCCGATCCTACTATTAATTCCTCAGTTTGTGGATGATAAACATCATGCACACTAACTCGGCCCAAAATTCTTTCTGCCAATGATTCTACAATTTCATCATTGTCTTTCAAGGCAGATACTGTAAGTCCTCTAAGCGTACCACAATCTACTTCATTTACTACGACATCCTGAGCAACATCAACAAGTCTTCTTGTTAAGTAACCAGCATCTGCAGTTTTCAATGCCGTATCTGCAAGTCCTTTTCTAGCACCGTGAGTTGAAATAAAGTATTCAATTACATCTAGTCCTTCACGGAAGTTAGATAGGATTGGGTTTTCAATGATACCACCAACAGAACCGGCAAGGTTTTTCTGTGGCTTAGCCATCAAACCTCTCATACCACCCAACTGACGGATTTGCTCTCTTGAACCACGAGCACCAGAGTGCATCATCATATAGATAGAGTTAAATCCTTGATTGTCCTCCTCTAATTGTTGCATTAAAGTGTTGGTCAACTGAGAGTTGATTCTAGTCCAGATATCAATTACCTGATTATAACGTTCGTTATCAGTGATAAGACCCATTAGGTAATTATTCCAAACTGCATCTACTTCTTCCTTAGCTTGTTCCACTAAAGTATCTTTTACTTCAGGAACCATAATATCTCCTAATCCCATTGAAAGACCACCTTTGTAGGCGCTTTGGAATCCTAATTCTTTGATATCATCTAAGAATTTGGCTGTTTTAGCAGATCCAGCTAATTTATATACATGGGCAATAATACCCTGTAAGTTTTTCTTGGTCAATAATTGATCAATATAGCCTACTTCCGCAGGAACACTTTCATTGAAAATTACACGACCTGCAACTGTTTCAATTATTTTAGTTTCAAGCTCACCATCAGCATTTCGAACTTTAGTTCTTAACTTGATATTAGCATGTTGAGAAACTTTCTTTTCATTAATAGCAATAATTACTTCCTCTGAACTGTAGAAAGATTTACCCTCTCCCAATACCGGCTCTTCCTTAGTAGATTTTCTACCCTTTGAAACATAATAAAGACCCAATACCATATCCTGAGAAGGAACAGTAATTGGAGCTCCGTTAGCCGGGTTCAAAATGTTGTGAGAAGAAAGCATTAACGTTGAAGCTTCCAATATTGCCTCATGTCCTAAAGGAACGTGAACAGCCATTTGGTCACCATCAAAATCGGCATTAAATGCAGTACATGCTAATGGGTGCAATTGAATTGCTTTACCTTCAATTAATTTTGGTTGAAAAGCTTGAATACCTAACCTGTGAAGTGTTGGAGCCCTGTTCAATAATACAGGATGTCCTTTCATCACATTCTCCAAGATATCCCAAACAACGGGGTCTTTTCTGTCAACAATCTTCTTAGCTGATTTAACAGTTTTAACAATTCCCCTTTCAATTAATTTTCTAATGATAAAAGGTTTGAAAAGCTCGGCTGCCATATTTTTTGGCAAACCACATTCGTGCATTTTCAATTCAGGTCCTACTACAATTACAGAACGACCAGAATAATCAACCCTTTTACCTAATAAGTTTTGACGGAATCTACCTTGCTTACCTTTCAACATATCAGAAAGGGATTTCAAAGCTCTGTTTCCATCAGATCTTACAGCATTAACTTTTCTTGAGTTATCAAAAAGTGAATCAACGGCTTCCTGTAACATCCTCTTCTCATTTCTAAGGATAACTTCAGGCGCTTTGATATCGATCAACCTTTTTAATCGGTTGTTTCTGATAATTACTCTTCTATATAAATCATTCAAATCAGATGTGGCAAATCTACCCCCATCCAAAGGAACCAAAGGTCTCAATTCAGGTGGAATAACCGGTACCATTCTGATCACCATCCATTCAGGACGGTTTTCAATTCTTGTTCTCGCATCACGGAAAGCTTCAACTACTCTCAATCTTTTTAAAGCTTCTGCTTTTCTTTGTTGAGAAGTGTCTGTTGCAGCTTGATGTCTCAATTCATAAGAAAGCTCGTCTAATTGAATTCTATTTAATAACATATCCAAAGCTTCAGCACCCATTTTGGCGATGAATTTATTTGGATCGTCATCGTCTAACTTCTGATTTTCTGCAGGAAGTTTATCAAGAATATCTAAATACTCATCTTCTGTTAAGAAATCCATATGAGCGATACCATCTTCCTCTTTCACACCAGGCTGGATTACCACAAATCGTTCATAATAAATAATCTGATCAAGCTTTTTGGTTGGCAAGCCTAATAGATATCCGATTTTATTAGGTAAAGATTTAAAATACCAAATGTGAGCAACAGGCACAACCAACTCGATGTGTCCCATTCTTTCTCTACGAACCTTTTTCTCCGTTACTTCAACACCACATCTATCGCAAATGATGCCTTTATACCTGATTCTTTTATATTTTCCACAATGACATTCCCAGTCTTTAACAGGACCAAATATTCTTTCGCAGAACAAGCCACCCATTTCTGGTTTGTAAGTTCTGTAATTAATTGTTTCTGGCTGTGTGACTTCACCATGAGAGCTTTCCAAAATAGATTCTGGAGAAGCCAAGCTAATGGTGATTTTAGAAAAGTCAGTGTTGATTTTTTTGTTTTTTTTGAACGCCATAATAAATGTATCTAAATGGGGCCGGTTAAAGCCCCGATAAAACAATTGAAATTAGTCTAAAGTGATTTCTAATGCTAAACCTCTTAATTCATGAACCAATACATTGAAAGATTCAGGAATGTTAGGTTTACCCATATTTTCACCTTTAACAATAGCTTCATAGGCTTTAGCTCTTCCAATCACATCATCAGATTTGATTGTAAGAATCTCTTGAAGAACATGAGAAGCACCGAATGCTTCTAATGCCCAAACCTCCATCTCACCGAAACGCTGACCACCAAATTGAGCTTTACCACCCAATGGTTGTTGTGTAATTAATGAGTATGGTCCGATAGAACGAGCGTGCATCTTATCGTCAATTAAGTGACCTAATTTCAGCATATAGATAACTCCAACGGTAACTTTTTGATCAAACCTATCACCAGTTAAGCCATCATATAAATGAGTTCTACCAAATTCAGGAAGACCTGCTTCAGCTAATTCTGCAGAAACCTCATCGGAAGAAGCACCATCAAAAATAGGTGTAGCATATTTTCTTCCTAACTTAAGTCCTGCCCAACCTAAAACGGTTTCATAAATCTGACCAATGTTCATCCTTGACGGCACACCCAATGGATTCAATACAATATCAACTGGAGTTCCATCTTCCAAGAATGGCATATCCTCATCACGAACAATTTTGGCTACAACACCTTTATTTCCGTGACGACCCGCCATTTTATCCCCAACTTTCAGTTTACGTTTCTTAGCAACATAAACTTTAGCCAGTTGAACGATTCCTGCTGGCAATTCATCTCCCACTTCAATAGTGAACCTTTCTCTCTTGAATTTACCTGCAATTTCGTTACGTCTCTTGTTATAATTTCTAACTAATTCAACGATAAGCTTGTTAGTATTTTCATCGTTGGTCCAGTTGTCAAGAATTAAATCAGAAATCAAATTCACCTCTTCAGGTACATTGTAGTTACTTTCATCTCTGTAAATATTCTTTTCAGGGAATAAGTTCTTTTCAATGTTAGTTTTAGTGAATTTAACACCTTTGCTCATAATCTCATCACCAAACTTATGTTTGATTCCTTGACAAGTTTTACCTTCAAGCAAAGTTGCTAATTTCTCAATTTTAAGATTTCTTAATTTCAATAATTGACGGCTATATTCTTTAGCCAATACAACTACTTCTTTCTTTGCATCAGCTCTTCCGTCTTTATCTTTTTTATGTCTTGCAAAAAGCTTAGTATCAATCACCACACCTCGTAAAGATGGTGAAGCTTTCATAGAAGCATCTTTAACATCACCCGCTTTATCTCCAAAGATTGCTCTTAATAGCTTTTCCTCTGGAGTTGGATCAGTTTCACCTTTTGGTGTGATTTTACCAATTAAAATATCACCTTCTTTGATTTCAGTACCAGTTCTAATGATACCGTTTTCATCAAGGTTTTTAACTGCTTCTTCACTAACATTAGGAATTTCAGAAGTTAATTCTTCCTCTCCTCTTTTAGTATCTCGAACTTCCAATTCAAATTCTTCGATATGAATTGAAGTAAATATATCTTCTCTTACTACTCTTTCAGAAATTACAATTGCATCCTCAAAGTTGTAACCTTGCCATGGCATAAAGGCCACTTTCATGTTACGCCCAATCGCTAACTCTCCTTTTTCTGTAGCATAACCATCACAAAGAATTTGGCCTTTAGTTACCCTATCTCCTTTGTAAACAATTGATCTAAGATTGATAGTGGTATTTTGATTAGTTCTTCTGAATTTGATTAGATCATATACTCTTTCATCGTCTTCAAAGGAAACCAATTTCTCCTCCTCGTTCATATCATACTTGATGACGATTTTGGTAGCATCAACGAAAGTAACAACTCCGTCTTTTTCTGCCACTATCATAGATCTTGAGTCACTAGCTACCCTACCTTCAAGGCCAGTACCCACAATTGGGGCTTCAGGTCTTAACAAAGGAACTGCTTGACGTTGCATGTTTGACCCCATCAATGCCCTGTTAGCATCATCATGTTCCAAGAAAGGAATCATAGAAGCTGCCACAGAAACAATTTGGTTTGGAGCAATATCCATATAAGAAAGCTCTTTTGGCTCAAGAACAGGGAAATCACCTTCAAATCTAGCTTTAACCCTATCGTTAAGATATTTACCAGAATCATCAATTGGTGCATTTGCCTGAGCAATATTATGGTCATCTTCCTCCTCAGCAGTAAGGTAAAGTACATTACCACTCATATCCACTTTACCATTTTCAACTTTTCTGTATGGTGTTTCAATGAAGCCCATACTGTTTACTTTGGCATGAACACAAAGAGAGGAAATCAAACCGATATTTGGCCCCTCAGGGGTTTCTATAGTACATAACCTACCATAGTGAGTATAGTGAACATCACGAACCTCAAAACCTGCACGTTCTCTTGAAAGACCTCCAGGTCCTAAAGCAGACATTCTTCTTTTATGCGTTACCTCAGATAATGGATTGGTTTGATCCATGAATTGAGAAAGCTGATTGGTTCCAAAGAATGAATTGATAACTGAAGACAATGTTCTAGCGTTGATCAAATCAACAGGCTTAAAGTCTTCATTATCTCTAACGTTCATTCTTTCACGAATTGTTCTAGCCATTCTAGCTAAACCAACACCAAATTGAGCATATAACTGCTCCCCTACTGTTCTAACTCTTCTATTGCTTAAGTGGTCAATATCATCAACAATTGCTTTAGAGTTAATCAAACCGATAAGGTATTTAACAATATGGATAATATCCACTTTAGTCAAGACCTTAGTTTCAGCATCGATATCTAAACCTAATTTTTTGTTGATTCTGTATCTTCCAACTTCACCTAAATCATATCTTTTCTCTGAGAAGAAAAGATTTTGAATAATTTCTCTTGCTGTTGCCTCATCAGGAGCCTCAGTATTACGCAATTGGCGATAAATTTGCTCAACGGCTTCTTTCTCTGAGTTAGAGTTATCCTTCTGAAGTGTATTATATACAATGCTGTAATCAGTGATATTCACATCAGTTCTGTGAAGAATGATGGATTTCACCCCAGCATCTATTATTAATTCTATATCTTCTTCTTCTATAACAGAATCTCTTTCTAAAAGTACTTCGTTTCTATCGATAGATACTACCTCACCAGTATCCTCATCCACGAAATCTTCAGTCCAAGTTTTTAATACCCTAGCGGCTAATTTACGCCCAATAACCTTTTTAAGCGCGGCTTTAGTCCCATCTACTTCTTCTGAAAGATTAAATAAATCTAAGATATCCTTATCCGAACCATAACCAATGGCACGTAAAAGGGTTGTTACAGGAAATTTTTTCTTTCTGTCAATGTAAGCATACATGACATTGTTAACATCGGTCGCAAATTCTATCCAAGAACCTTTAAAAGGAATAATTCTCGCGGAATATAATTTGGTTCCATTTGTGTGTTTACTTTGGGCAAAGAAAACACCAGGAGATCTGTGCAACTGAGAAACAATTACACGTTCAGCACCATTAATAATGAATGAGCCCTTTTCGGTCATATATGGGATATTACCCAAAAACACCTCTTGCTCAATGGTTTCAAAGTCTTCATTATCCTCATCGTTGCAAATCAAACGAAGTTTTGCTTTCAAAGGGACAGAATAAGTCAAACCCCTATCAATACATCCATCAATATCATATTTTGGAGGATCTACAAGATAATCAACAAATTCCAGGACAAAGTTTTCTCTGGAATCCGAGATAGGGAAATTTTCTTGAAATACTTTAAAAATTCCTTCTTCAGCTCTTTTTTCAGCGGGAGTTTCCAATTGGAAAAAATCCTGGAAAGATTGGAGTTGAACATCAAGGAAATCAGGATAATCAATTACTGTTTTAATAGACGAGAAATTGATTCTTTCAGATTGATTTATATTAGCCAAGGCTCTGAATATTTAAAGTTATTGTAAATCTATAATGTGCAAATAGTGCACTATCCTGTTTCATAAATTAGTACAAACAGGAAAAGACCTGACCACGAAAATGTATTAACATCATCGGGGACCAGGCCTAATTTCTTGGGCAGAAATCAGTTAACCCTTTCAGGATCAACTTATTACTTCAATTCAACTTCTGCTCCAGCTTCTTCAAGTTGCTTTTTAAGCGCCTCTGCTTCGTCTTTAGCTACTCCTTCTTTTACTGCTTTAGGAGCACCGTCAACTAATTCTTTTGCTTCTTTCAAGCCTAAACCTGTTAATTCTTTAACAGCTTTAACAACTTGTAATTTAGCAGCACCTGCAGAAGTTAATACTACATCAAAAGATGTTTTTTCTTCTGCTGCATCTCCACCGCCAGCACCACCAGCTGCCATTACAGGCGCTGCTGCCGCAGCAGGTTCGATACCGTGTGTTTCTTTTAGGTAATCAGCAAGTTCATTAACTTCTTTTACTGTTAATTCTACTAATTGATCTCCAATTGCTTTGATATCAGCCATGATTGTGTTATTTAAATTTTAATGATTTTGTTCTAGTAATTTGTTAATTATTGTGCTCTTTCTTCTAGCGCTTTTACTAATCCTGATACAGTATGTCCACCACTTTGAAGTGCAGAAATAACATTTTTGGCAGGTGATTGTAGTAATCCTACAATATCGCCAATCATTTCTTTCTTAGACTTCAATTCACTTAATGGTGTTAAGTGCTCTGCACCTACGTAAATATCAGTATCTATAGCAGCCGCTTTGAATAAAGGCTTTTCAGTACTATTTTTCTTATGGAATTCCTTAATAACCTTGGCAGGTGCATTACCTACTTCAGGAGAAAACAAAATTCCTGAGAAACCTTTTAATGACTCAAATATTGCAGAGTAATCCCCTTCCTGTTTCTCCAATGCTTTTTGTATTAAAGAGTTTTTCACTACTTTATACTCAAGCCCTTTTTCGTAACAAAGTTGACGAAATGTATTGGTTTGTGAAACAGTCATTCCTGAACCATCAGCCAGATAAAAATGAGGGTATTCCGCAAATTTATCTGTTAGTTCCTCTATAAGTTGTCCTTTTTCTTTTCTATTCATATTAAATTCCAGCTATAGAGTTCTTATCAATTGAGATTCCCTTGCTCATCGTAGATGACATGGTCATGCTCATGAAATACGTACCTTTAGAAGAAGCCGGTTTCAGCTTCGCTAAAGTTTGAATCAATTCATTCGCATTCTCAGTAATTTTCTCTTTCGAGAAGGAAGCTTTACCAATACTAGCATGAATAATCCCGAACTTGTCCACTTTAAAATCAATTTTACCTGATTTTACTTCTTGAACCGCCTTTCCAACATCAAGCGTAACAGTTCCTGATTTTGGATTCGGCATCAGACCTCTTGGTCCTAGTACCTTACCTAACCTACCTACTTTAGCCATAACAGTAGGCATGGTTACTATAATGTCAATATCTGTCCAACCACCTTCAATTTTCTTGATATAGTCATCTAAACCTACATAATCAGCGCCAGCATCTTTAGCTTCCTGTTCTTTATCAGGAGTAACTAAAGCTAATACCTTAACATCTTTACCAGTTCCATGGGGAAGCGCCACAACGCCTCTAACCATTTGATCGGCCTTACGAGGATCAACTCCTAATCTAATATCAAGGTCAACTGAAGCATCAAACTTGGTTGTTGTAATTTCTTTAACAAGAGCTGAAGCCTCACTTAAAGCATAAGCTTTTGTAGAGTCAACTTTCTCTGCTGCAATTTTTTGATTTTTAGTAAGCTTTGCCATTTTACCTATTTTTTAAGATTTCCAAGGAGCAGTTCCTGTAACTTTAATTCCCATACTTCTTGCAGTACCTGCAACTTGACGCATGGCTGATTCAATTTTAAATGCATTTAAATCAGTCATCTTGGTTTCAGCGATTTCTTTCACCTGATCCCAAGTTACAGAACCAACCTTAACTCGGTTTGGCTCAGCAGAACCTTTTTTCTTTTTAGAAGCATCTAATAAAAGTACCGGAGCTGGAGGAGTTTTAATTACAAAATCAAAAGACTTGTCTTTATAAATTGTAATTACTACTGGCAATACTTGCCCAGCTTTCTCTTGAGTTCTTCCATTAAATTGCTTACAGAACTCCATTATGTTAAGTCCTTTACTACCTAATGCAGGACCAACGGGAGGTGACGGGTTTGCTGCCCCTCCTTTAATCTGTAATTTCAGATATCCACTTATTTCCTTAGCCATCTTGCTATTCTGTTTTTTCTACTTGCATGTAATTCAATTCCACCGGAGTATTTCTTCCAAAGATTTTCACCATAACATTTAGCTTCTTTCTTTCTTCAAAAACCTCCTCTACGGATCCGGTAAACCCACTGAATGGTCCATCCATCACTTTTACTGATTCCCCTACTATATAAGGAGTACTCAGTTTTTCATCCATTTCTTCAGTTTCATCAACCTTCCCGAGTATGCGGTTCACTTCATTTTGCCTTAAAGGAACCGGCTCTTTTTCATCACCCTGTCCACCTAGGAAACCAATTACTCCCGGAATACTGGTGATCACGTGATGCGCTTCTCCGTGAGATATATCAGCTGATACAAAAACATATCCTGGAAAGAAATTCTTTTCCCTGACACGCTTCTTGCCATTCCTCATTTCATATACCTTTTCAGTAGGGATAAGAATTTGAGGAATAAAATCTTCTATTTTCTGTCGAGCAATCTCATTTTCAAGATAAGTTTTAATCTTCTTCTCTTGACCACTAATTACTCTTAAAACGTACCATTTATATTCTGACATTATCTCAATATATCTTAAATGCTAAAATGCATTATAAAACCACTCCATCGCATTATCAAATGCCAAATCAATAACACCAATTAAAAGGGCAAAAATTAAAGCTCCGACCAACACCAAAATAGAACTATTTTGTAGTTTACTATAAGGAGGCCAAGTAACTTTATATCGCATTTCTGACCACGATTCTTTTAAGAATAAACTTAATTTCTGCATCTTATTAATGTGTTAAAATTGCACGGGTGGAGGGACTCGAACCCCCAGCCAATGGTTTTGGAGACCACTACTCTACCAATTGAGCTACACCCGTATTTACCAATGCAACTCAAAATGGTCTGCAAAGGTAGATAAAAGTTTTATAAGAAACAAATGCGCTCCGAAAAATTCGAGAGCGCATTGTTTAATTTATTACTATATCTTAAGTATTAGTCTAAGATTTCAGTTACCTGACCAGCACCTACTGTTCTACCACCTTCACGGATAGCGAAACGTAAACCTTTTTCACAAGCAACTTTGTTGATCAAGTTAACTTCGATTGTAACGTTATCACCTGGCATAACCATTTCTACGTTTTCAGGAAGTTTGATCTCACCAGTAACGTCAGTTGTTCTTAAGTAGAACTGTGGACGGTACTTGTTAAAGAATGGAGTGTGACGTCCACCTTCATCTTTAGAAAGAACGTAAACCTCAGCTTTGAAATGAGCATGTGGAGTTACAGAACCTGGCTTACAAATAATCATACCTCTTTTGATTTGAGCTTTTTCAATACCTCTTAACAAAAGACCAACGTTATCACCCGCTTCACCTCTATCTAATATTTTACGGAACATCTCAACACCAGTCACAGTTGACTTTAAGTTTTCAGCTCCCATACCGATCAAATCAACAGGATCACCAGAGTTAATAACACCTCTTTCGATTCTACCTGTAGCAACAGTACCACGACCAGTAATAGAGAACACATCCTCAACTGGCATTAAGAAATCTTTATCAGTTAAACGCTCTGGTAATGGAATATAATCATCAACAGCTTGCATTAACTCGTCAATTTTCTCAACCCATTTAGCTTCACCTTCTAAAGCACCCAAGGCAGAACCTTGAATTACAGGAAGATCATCACCCGGGAAGTCATAGAAAGAAAGCAATTCTCTTACTTCCATTTCAACTAATTCTAATAACTCCTCATCGTCAACTAAATCTACTTTATTTAAGAAAGCGACAACAGCAGGAACACCTACCTGACGAGCTAAAAGGATGTGCTCACGAGTTTGTGGCATTGGGCCATCAGTAGCAGCAACTACCAAGATAGCACCGTCCATTTGAGCAGCACCAGTAACCATGTTCTTCACATAATCAGCGTGACCTGGACAGTCAACGTGAGCATAGTGACGATTAGCGGTAGCGTACTCAACGTGAGATGAGTTAATTGTAATACCCCTTTCTTTTTCTTCAGGAGCATTATCAATAGATGAGAAGTCTCTCATCTCTGCAAATCCTTTATCAGACAATACTTTACAGATTGCAGCAGTTAATGTAGTTTTACCATGATCCACGTGACCGATTGTACCGATATTCACGTGTGGTTTCGAACGGTCAAAGGTTTCTTTAGCCATATTTGAAAAATCCTCAGTTTAGTTAAAATTTATAATATATTTATTCAATAACACTGATTGAGCCAACGAGGGGATTTGAACCCCCGACCTCTTCCTTACCAAGGAAGCACTCTACCCCTGAGCTACATCGGCTTGAAATCATTCAGTGCCTTTACAGGCACATCCTAACAAAGGCAGTGACGTTTCCGTTCTGCCTTAATTTACACCGAAATGCCTATTGTATTATTAGAGCGGGAGACGAGGCTCGAACCCGCGACCTGCAGCTTGGAAGGCTGCCGCTCTACCAACTGAGCTACTCCCGCTTTTTTTGATTAAAAACCCGCTTATTAAAAGTGAATCTTTCAATCAAATTGTAATCTTTCGCCAAGGCTTCAGATTACAAAGTGGGGGAAACAGGATTCGAACCTGTGAAGTCGAAAGACAACGGATTTACAGTCCGTCCCAGTTGGCCGCTTTGGTATTCCCCCAAATGGTTTCAATAAGCATTTCCTAAATCCTTTTCGTTTTAGGAAGTGCAAAATTATATGGATTTTATATTTTATCAAACTTTACTGACAAAAAAGATTGATTTTTTTCCAACATTAATTTTTACTTGTTGCTATCACTTGTTTATCAGTGTTTTAGGTCTTAAAATAAATTAAATTTATTTTGGAGATCCACTCCAATAAATATCAGAATGCTATTTCAATTGAATTTGAAATCCTCTGTGAAGATTTAAATCAAAAAAATTGAGATATTCATAGCTAAAATTAAAATGAAATGTGCAAAATTTAATATGTGTTCCTATCTTCGTGTCAAATTTTAGTTATGTACGAAATAAAATTTAGTCAATCAGAAAAAGAATATAAGCTTTCTACCAAAGACGGCAATACTTTTATAGACGATAATAAAGTCGATTGGGATATAAGTAAAACTGATGATCATTCCTTCCATATCATTTATAATAATCAAACATTTAATGCTCACTTGGTGGAGATAGATTATGAGAGCAAAACCTTTAAATTACAGTTAAATGGTAAAATCATTGAATTGGAATTGAAAGATAAAATGGATTTGCTTTTAGAAGAAATGGGGATTAGTGATTTGGATCAGAATCAAATGAACGATGTAAAGGCACCAATGCCTGGACTTATTATAGATATAATGGTGGCTCCTGGTGATGAAGTGAAAAAAAGTGACCCACTATTAATATTGGAAGCCATGAAGATGGAAAATGTGATTAAAGCGGCTGGAGATGGAAAAATTGCGGCAATAAAAGCTGGAAAAGGTGATAGTGTAGAGAAAAATCAGTTGATCATTCAGTTTTAATTATTTGAATTACATTTGAATATTAGAATTGATTTTTAAATATTTAATTTAGACTAATAAAAGGAAAGCAACAATTTAACTTATGAAATTCAAACGCATTCTATTGAAATTAAGTGGTGAGGCACTTATGGGTGATGAAGGTTACGGCATTGACTCAAAACGTTTAGCTCAATATGCAAAAGAGATAAAAAGAATTCACGATCAAGATATTGAGGTAGCTATTGTTATTGGGGGTGGCAATATTTTTAGGGGAATACAAGCAGAGTCTGCTGGAATTGATAGAGTGCAAGGAGATTATATGGGAATGCTCGCAACCGTTATCAATGGTATGGCAGTTCAGGGTGTTTTAGAAAATCATGGAATGTTCACACGTTTGATGTCTGGCATCAATATGGAACAAGTATGCGAACCTTTTATTAGAAGAAGAGCGATACGGCATCTGGAAAAAGGCAGGGTAGTAATTTTCGGGGCTGGAATAGGAAACCCATATTTTACAACAGATTCTACGGCAAGTTTAAGAGCTATTGAAATTGAAGCAGATGTAGTCTTAAAAGGCACTAGGGTTGATGGTGTTTATACTTCTGATCCTGAAAAAAATGCAGATGCTACGCGTTACTCTAATATTTCATTCCAGGAAGTATATGAAAAAGGTTTGAATGTTATGGATATGACAGCATTTACGCTTTGCCAAGAAAACAATTTACCTATAATAGTATTTGACATGAATAAAGAAGGTAACTTATATGACCTTATAAATGGAGGAGAAGTAGGCACATTGATAAATTCTCAAAAATAAAAAACAATGGAAGAAATAGAATTAGTACTGGAAGAAGCAAGGGAGCTGATGGAAAAAGCCATACAGCATACAAAAAGTAATTTGCAGAAAATTAGAGCAGGAAAAGCTTCTCCTGCAATGCTTGATGGTTTAATGGTGGATTATTATGGTAATGAAACCCCCATTAATCAAGTAGCTTCATTAAGTACACCAGATGCTCGCTCTATCATAATTAAACCTTGGGAAAAAAATATAATTGGGGAAATAGAACGTGCGATAATCAATAGTGATTTAGGGTTCACACCTCAAAATGATGGTGAAATTGTAAGAATAAATATCCCACCTCTTACGGAAGAAAGAAGAATTGCATTATCTAAACAAGCCAAAAACGAGGCGGAGGATGGAAAAATATCTATTCGTAATGCAAGAAAAGATGCAAATGACCAACTTAAGCAACTGCAAAAAGAAGGTATTTCCGAAGACGATGTGAAAAGAGGCGAGGATAAGGTTCAATCTTTGACTAATGATTACACCAAAAAGATTGATGATATCTTAGAGCATAAAGAAAAAGAGATTATGACGGTTTAAAAGCTGTCTTAAAACTTTTTAGAGCTGTTTTGAATATTATTTTGGAAACATTCAATTTTTCAACTTATTCAAAACAGCTTTTTAATTTTTAAATAGGAAGACTATATAGTTTTTCCAATTGCCGATTGATTACTGATTCTGGAGTCAATTTCATAATGGATTTCATCAAAAAGGTACCAAAACTACTATGGGCGATTTTCCCGAATCTCCATGAATTATTGACTACATAATCCACCTTAGTTCTCCTTAAATCTTCAAATTTTGAAAATGTATCCCCAATAAATTGATCTGAAGCAAATAGTTTAGCTAAAACATAAGCATCTTCAATCCCTTGTCCTGCTCCTTGCCCCATATTGGGTGTTGTCGCATGTGCAGCGTCTCCCAAAAGACACACATTTTGATGATGCCATTTACCCAATCTTCTCAAATCCAAAATATCGCCCCTGATAATTTTTTCCACTGCAGTATGATTAATAATTTGATTTACTACCTGATGAAAATCCTTGAACTTTTCATTAAGGTCATTTTTAAGTTTTGATACATCGTCTTTCTCAAATGGCTTGGCCTTAGCGACAGCAAACCAATAAACGGCATCATCTGAAATTTGTGAAAAACCAAACCTCACTCTATTTCCCCATGCTTCCCTGCCAAGGTTTTTTAATTCAGCTGGTAGCTGAATATCTGATATTCCTCTCCAGCAAGTTTGACCAGAATGTCTTAAAGATGACTGCGGAAACAACTGTTTACGGATTTTGGAATTAATCCCATCTGTCCCAAATACATAATCTGCTTCCACCTTCCCTGCATCAAAATTAATCTCCACTTTATTAGAGAGCTGATTAAGTAATTGAAAATCATAATCTAACTTCACTGAATTTGGAGGTAAAGCTTCATAAAGAATTTGCTGCAATTTAGCTCTGTGTATGGATACAATTTTATTTCCTTCATGATCTTGAACTGTATTTTCGCCAATTTTGAAAGAATGGAGTTGAGAATCGGTAATATCAACCCTGTCCAATTCTATACTATTTTTCAAAATAGTTTCTTTCAATCCTAAATAGTTAAGTACCTTCAAGGCATTTGGTTGTAACCATATCCCTGCCCCTACCTCATTTAATTTGGGAGCTCTTTCGTAAACTGTCGAAGCAATTCCTTGCTTGGCTAGCGCTAAAGCAGTTGTAAGTCCTGTTATACCCCCTCCGATTATTGCAATATCCATCATATTTCGTAATTTTAGGTCAAATGTACTAATTTAAAATATTTAGGTCAAGTTTACTAAAATGAAAAATACCAGAGTAAAGATACTTGAAGCAGCATTAGATCTTTTCAATGAACACGGAATGGTGAATGTAAGCCTAAGGCAAATTGCCCAAGCACTAAAAATTAGTCAAGGAAACCTTAATTATCATTTCAAATTGAAGGAAGATATAGTAGAGGCTTTGTATTTTCAATTGGTATCGGAAATGGATGCTCAAATGAATGCATTAGAAAATGCAGAGAATGAGTTAACATCTTTATATGAAATATCATTAAAGACCATGGAGAAAATGTATGAATACAAATTTATCCTAATAGATTTTATCCATCTGATGAAAGAAAATAAAAATATAAAATCTCATTATACAAAATTGATGCAATTCAGAAATGAACAATTTCAATACATTTTTCAATCAATGGTGAACTCAAGACTTTTAAGAAAGGAGGAATTTCAGAATGAATATCAGAGACTATACAAAAGAATGAATATTTTGGGTGATAGTTGGATCAATGTAAAATTAACTTTTGAACCTAATAATGACCTAAAATATTACTGTGACTTACTTTTTGAGACTATTTACCCCTATTTGACGACAAAAGGAAAAGAGGCTTATCGGAATATATCTTATTTAGAACTTCAATAATTTCTTCACCTGTTCTTCCAATAATTCACCATATAATTTATCAGTTACTTCCTCGCCATCAAAGTTCTGTTCTATCCTGGCTAATTTAGGTTTTAAAGCTAGAACATGCATACCCAAATAATTAAAAATATCTGTCATATGGCTAAGAGCCAATCCACCACCTTGCATGCCGGAAGATATACCCACTAAAGCGCATTTCTTATCCTGAAAGCTATTAGGATATTCCATTCCATCAATAAAGGCTTTCAATACTCCGGGAAAGGAACCATTATATTCAGGAATAATAAATACATATTTATCAGAAGCGCGCAACTGTTCTAAAAATTTATTGAATTCAGGATTTTTTCCATTGTTATCGTAAAGTGCCGTGTAAACAAAATCTTTAGGCAAATTGGCTAAATCAATAATGTTGGATTCTTCCTGATGTTGTGCTAATAGACTTTGATATAATTGAGCTACCTGGGCAGAAACTGAATTTTGACGATTGGTACCTGAAATGATTGTAATCATATTTTGAAAATATATTGAAAAACAAAAATAGGGACAAAAAGTCCCTATCCCATAATTAAGTTAAACAGATTTAATTATAATGAAGATAAATTAACAGTCAATTCAAAATCATCATAAATCATTTTGTCTCCAAGACCGTCAAAAAATGACCCTGAGCCATATCTTACTTCCCATTTAGTTCTATCTAATGCAAAAGAAGCTTTTGCGTTCGCTTTTCCGTTTTCTATCGTAACATTAGCTGGAAAAGTAATTTTATTGGTAATCCCTTTGATTGTTAAATCACCCGCAACAAAATGAGTTGCATCAGTAGCTTCGCTTTTATCAATAGAAGTGATCACAAATTTTGCAGTTGGATATTTTTCAACACTAAAAAAATCATCAGATCTTAAGTGTCCCATTAATTTTCCTTTATATTCTCCTTCTAAATCTAAGACATCAATAGTAGTCATGTCAATAACGAAAGAACCACCCATCACTTGACCATCTTCCATTTCCAATGCTCCTTCTTTAATGTCAACTGTTCCGTTATGCTGACCTGTTACTTTTTTACCTACCCATGCAATTTGACTTGAGTTAGTATCCACTTTTACTTCTTTTTGTAAAAAAGTAAATGCTGCAGTTATGATTAAAACTGCTAATCCAATTGATAAAATTTTTGTTTTCATTTTTCTTATTATTAATGTTTGTACATTTAATGTTGGTGTATATACTTATAAAATTTAAAAAGGTTTTAATTTTTTTGAAAAAATTTTGATTGTAATACTTCTTAAAACAAATTGAAGCAAAATTGTTTAATAAATTATATGATAACATTAGAACAAATTAATGAAGCCACAAGCTTCATAGAAGGCAAAATAGATTTTAAACCTGAGGTAGGTATAATACTAGGAACAGGATTAGGAGCTTTAGTTGAAGACATAAACATAACGCATTCACTTTCCTACAAGGATATTCCAAACTTCCCGGTCTCAACTGTTGAAACCCATAGTGGTAAATTAATTTTTGGTGAATTGAGTGGTAAAAAAGTGGTAGCCATGCAAGGTCGTTTTCATTATTACGAAGGCTACAGCATGCAGCAAGTAGTTATGCCAGTCAGAATTATGTATAAATTAGGTATCCAACATTTATTTATTTCCAATGCGGCAGGAGGATTAAATAAGAATCTTGAACTAAGTGATTTAATGATTATAAAAGATCACATAAATTTATTTCCTGAAAATCCTTTAAGGGGTCAAAATCTGGATGAATTTGGCGGCCGTTTTCCGGATATGTATGACGCCTACGATCCTAAACTGATTACAATGGCGAAGGAAATAGCAAAAGAGGAGGATATTGATATAAAGGAAGGAGTTTATGCTGGAGTACAAGGGCCTAATTTGGAAACACCTGCAGAATATAAATATTTGGATATAATAGGAGCCGATGCAGTAGGTATGAGCACTATACCTGAAAACATAGCCGCACGCCACATCCAAATTCCGGTTTTTGCAGTATCGGTCATTACAGATCTATGCTATCCTGAAAAATTAAAACCTGCCGCTATCCCAGAAATTATTGGGGCTGCCATTAATGCAGAACCAAAAATGACCAAGATATTCAAGAAGTTGTTGGAAAAGCTTGATTGAGTCCGAATTCCAATATTAATAACCTGAGCTTTTAATTCCCTGCAAAACATCTTCAAAGCGTCATTTCGGAAATTTTCTTTTTATATTATCAAAAAAAAGAAAATTATCCGAAATCTTAATAAAGCATTTTGAAGCAGATACCGGATAAATTAATACTTCATGAAATTTAAATGCTAATTTTCCGGCATAGCCTGTCCCGCATTGCGGGAACTGAGCTTCTAAGAATCGAACTCAGATTAATAATTAATGTCGTCAGAGATGAGAACGAATTGAATTCCATCAACTTAAAACAGTACAATTTTTAAAACAATAGTGAGGTGAAGCATATTGTAGCTCTCTCAACTTTTGATATTTTTATTGCGACCGAAAAATAACAATATGAGTTAGGTTAAGAATAATTTCATATCTGGACATGCCATCATTGCGCAATTATTGTCCATTATGTTTACATATACATCGAAACTAATTTTGCAATCAGTGTTAGGGTTACAGGTTAATTTTTAATAACATCACAACAAAATTATTTAAGCTTCGAATAACCTTATAAAGAATCAATAGGTTATGAAGTTGGGTAAAATTAATATTGAAGCTGTTCAGGGAGACATCACATCCCAAGCTGATATAACTGCAATTGTAAATGCTGCAAATGCTGAATTACAGATAGGTGGTGGAGTGGCAGGAGCCATACATACGGCCGCAGGAAAAGAATTATCAAAGGAAACTGAAAAGTTAGCCCCAATACGACCTGGTGAGGCTGTGATAACTGGAGCCTACAATCTCCCTAATAAATATATCATACACACTTTAGGTCCTGTTTATGGTTTTAACCAACCTGAGATGGGATTTCTTACTGATTGCTATCAAAACGCTCTTAATTTAGCCGAAAAAAATAATATTGATTCAATAGCTTTTCCTGCCATTTCAACCGGGGCTTTTGGTTACCCTTTTGAAGAAGCTACAGATATTGCTTTGTCGGTTATTAAGGACTTTTCTAAAAAAGCCAATTCGATAAAACTGGTCAGATTTGTACTGTTCAGCCAGTCAGATTACGAATATTATATTCAAAAGCTTGATGAGCTGGCTTAAAGGTAATTTTCAGAATATAAATACAAACTTTTAAGTATATCTAACTAAGCAAATCATGTATGAATTAACAGGGACATATACTGATCAGTACCAATTAACAATGGCTCAAGTCTATTTTCACAATCAAGGTATTAATCAGGAAGTTGTTTTTGATTACTTTTTTAGGAAATCTCCTTTTGAGGGAGGTTATACCATCTTTGCCGGATTAGATAATGTATTAGATATTTTAGCAAATCTTAAATTTAACCATAAGGACATCCAATTTTTAAAGGCGCAGGGTTTTGATAAAAAATTTTTGGAATATCTTAAGGATTTTAAATTTAATGGAAATGTTTACAGTTCCCAGGAAGGTGATGTAGTATTTCCAACAAGACCTATCTTAAGAGTTGAGGGAAACATTATTGAAGCACAAATAGTAGAAACACTTATTTTAAATATCCTGAATTTTCAGTCGCTCATAGCAACTAAGGCCTCCAGAATAAGATACTCATCAGCTGAACGTACTTTGATAGACTTTGGAATGAGAAGGGCGCATTCATTAGGTAGCTATCATGCAAGCCGAGCTGCCATCATTGGTGGATTCAATGCAAGCAGTCATGTGACCGCTGGAAGGGATTTTGAAATACCCGTATCAGGAACCATGGCTCATTCTTTTATTCAAAGCTATGATAACGAGATTGATGCTTTCCGTGATTTTGCCAAATACAGACCTGATGATTGTGTTTTATTGGTCGATACTTATGACACACTCAAAAGTGGGGTTCCTAATGCCATAAAGATTGCGAAGGAAATGGAGGCTAAGGGTAATCAACTAAAAGGAATAAGGTTAGACAGCGGAGACTTGGCTTATTTGGCTAAAAAAGCCCGTAAAATGTTCGATGATGAAGGCCTGGCCTATGTGAAAATTGCCGCCTCAAATCAATTGGATGAATATGTGATCAAAAGTTTATTAGAGCAAGACGCACCAATTGATGTTTTCGGGATCGGAACCAGCTTAGTTACTGGTAAACCAGACGCAGCCTTGGATGGTGTTTATAAATTAGCATATTCCAATGGAAAGGCTAGAATTAAACTTTCAGAAAATAAGGCAAAGACTACTCTTCCAGGTAAAAAACAAGTTTACAGATTAAGGAACAGCCAACAAAATTTAATAGGTGCTGATGTAGTGGCTTTGGAGGATGAAAAAGATTTGAAGGAAATGTTTCATCCATTTGAATCAGATAAGTCATTGAAATTTGAAGACTGCCATAAGGAACCTTTGCTAAGAAAGGTCATGAAATCGGGTAAAAGATTATATGAGTCTAAATCTCTTTCAGAAATTCAGGAGTTTAGCAAAAACAGATTGGACGAACTTCCAATTGAATATAAAAGATTCGATAATCCTCATATTTATAAAATAGGATTAAGTGAAAAATTGATGAAACTGAGAAATGAACTCATTGAGCAAGAATCAAAAAACAAATTGAAATGAAGACATTAGTAATAGTAGATGCGCAATATGATTTTATGCCAGGAGGAGCGCTTGAGATAAAAGAGGGCGATAAAATCGTTCCTGTTATTAATCAAATTCAGGATAAATTTGAATTGGTAGTCGCTACACAAGACTGGCATCCGAAAGGTCATAGTAGCTTTGCTTCTAGTCATGAGGGCAAAAATGCCTTCGAAAAAATAGACTGGAGAGGTATGGAGCAAGTCTTATGGCCAGATCATTGCGTGCAAGGAAGTAAAGGAGCAGAAATACATGCTGATTTAAACACCAATGCTGTTGAAGCCATTTTTAGGAAAGGGATGAATCCAAAAATAGATAGCTACAGTGGTTTTTATGACAACGGGCATGAAAAAAGCACTGGCCTAAGTGGTTATTTAAAAGAAAAAAATACGAAAGAATTGTATTTTTGTGGTTTGGCGGCCGATATATGTGTTTATTTCACTATCAAAGATGCGCTTAAAGAAGGTTTTAAAGTAAATTTAATTAAAGATGCTACTAGACCTTTGGATGTCAATGACTTTAAAGACCAACAAAAGGAGCTAAGCTCCAGAGGTGTTGAAATTATAGAATCTAATGATTTATAATATCAAGCCAACAATTTCCTTTTCAGGTATATATTAATATCTAAAAGCGCATCAATAATATTATCGGCCATATTCTGGCGATAACCAATTATTTTTTGGTTTATGAGTTTACCGGAATCTCCATTGAATGCAAATCTCCCAATGGTTCTATTATTTTTGATTTCGTAAATCAATATTTCATAAATGGAGATGTCTTTTCCGTTATGATATCCTGTTCCCATTTTCCAGCTGATATCTCTTCTTTCCCTAATAGTATGATTTAATAGGTCAACTAAAGCAGTTTTACTTAAATCCATGAATTCCAATGAGTTGTTTCCAATCTCAATTTAGAAAAAATAAAATCTTCTTAAAAATAAAAAGAATGTATTTTAAATATTATACAAAATATTCAACCCTATTCAAGAAAAGCACTTTCATTTAATTTTGAATTTAAATGACTGAACAATTATTTATATCATTCAACCCATATAGTCACCTGTTTTTTGCCGGCATTCTTTTGCTTTTTTGTTCGAGATAATTTTCCAGAAGGGGTTTCTGAAGAAAAGAGCTGTTTTTACGAAAAAATTATGCATTGATCTCTGAAAACCAGAATGATATTTTGTGGCATTTTTTGGCATTACAACATATTCATAGCCAAATCTTGCTGTTACTTTGTCCATGCAAGGATTCCCATATAGGACATTTTGAGTATCCTTTATATAAATACTCAATAACCTCCTATTTTTCTTTTCAGTTTCAGGTTCAAGCTCAGGTTGCTTTTTTATTTTTTCAGTAGAATTATTGTTGTAATCTACCTGGCAAAAAGAATGAAAAGAATATAATAACAATACAAAAAGGATTCCGATAGTCCATATTTTCATAATACAAACATCATAAAATAATTGAATAAATATTCAAAAACTTTGATTTATTCTATTAAACGTCTGTTTTCCTGAAAATCATAGAGGGTCAACTGCCTTAAATTATAATAAGCTTGCCAGAAATTCCCCAGTGAATTAATATAATCCCTTTTGGCCTGGTCTTTTTCGGTTAAAGCAATTGATAAATCCGTAATGCTAATTTTTCCGATTAAATAACGGTTTTTAGCAATATCGTAACGTCTTTGGGAGATGTCATCCGCCTTTTGCGTAATGGCCACTTGATCTCTTAACATTTCTAAAGTTCTTACCTGAGTATAAACTTCTTGTTCAAAATTCACTTTCTCTTGTTCTACGGTATATTGAACCAGCTGATAGTTGGCGGCTGCTGTTTTTACCCGAGATTTTTGCCTCCCCCAATCAACAATTGGGATCGTAAATCCTAATTGTACACGCTGTTGGTTTTCCGGAGATTGGTAAATGGCAGGTAATTGTTCGGCTTGATTTGTCAAACCGAAACTTCCAAAAAGATTCATATTTAAGCCTGTTTCTCCCTGAGCCCTATCGACTTCTTTATCAGCCTCTAATAACCTTCTTTTGAAACCGATCGCCTCTTGCCTATTATTTAGTGCTTCTTGCAAAGCCAAATCAGGATCAATTTGAAATTCAGGGATATCTTCCGGAACCACCAAATTTAATTCTTCGTCATTTTTCAATCCTAGGAATGCTTTTAAGGCGAGTTGGGTTGTTTCTAAATCAAGTTTAGCCTGAGCTACAGATTGTCTTGAATTCATCAAACTCAACTCTAGCTGAAGCAATTCATTTTCCGGTATTTTTCCTAATTCATATCTTCCTTGGGCAATTTTATAAATAGTATCATTGTTGCCTAAATTTTTCTGGGCAATCTCTAAGCTAACCTGAGCACTTAATAAATTAAAAAAACGAGTGGCTACATCTTTTGAAATCTGTTCAAATTCTTCCACAAATTCTCTTTTAGATTCTTCATATCTAAGTGGCTCAATTTGTTTATCCCATTTTAATTCATTGAATCGAAATAATGGTTGAATAAAACCAATTGACAAGGGGTCTCCTCCGTACCTAAAATCATTCCTTTCAAAATCATCAAAACGATTGACTGTTGAATTTAAAAATACGGTTCCACCCGTAAGCCCGATTTGTTGTTCCAGATTTAAGGAAACATCGGAATTACTGTTAAACACGGAACGATATTGAGTTGAACCGTCCTCTTGGGTAACCGGGGTCACCGATCGATTAAAGTTCGGCAACGTACCACTCAAACTTAACTGAGGAACAAAATTTGATTTAAATACCCTGTATTGCCAATATCTGTTTTCCTTAATAGTTTCTGCACGTTTATAGGCAGGAGACTGAGTTTTGGCTATCTGAATTACATCCTCTAAAGTATAAGTTCTTTGAGCCTGTGATTCAATACTAATAATTGAAAATCCTATAAAAATGATTATCAGGTAAAATAGTTTTTTATTCATATCTTAAAGAAGTTATTGGGTCTTGGTTTGCTGCTTTCCTTGCTGGAGCTATTCCAAATATTAAACCTACAGTAGCGGCCACTCCAAATGAAATTACAATAGATACACCACTTACAATTGTTGGGATTTCTGCAAAAGAAGCTACTAAATATGCGAAAACAATTCCTAGAATTACCCCTATAATTCCTCCACTGATACTGATCATAACAGCCTCTAGGAGAAACTGTAAAACTACATCAGATTTCTTAGCACCCAAAGACAATCGCAAACCAATTTCTTTTATTCGCTCCATAACTGATGCCAACATAATATTCATAATCCCTATTCCACCTACTAAAAGAGAAATTCCGGCAATTGCTCCTAAAACAATATTAAATATATTCTTGGTTTTTTGTTGTTGTTTTAATAATAATTCTGGAATAGTCACTTCAAAATCCACCTTTTCGTAATGCCTTCTTTTCAACATTCTGGATATTACCTCTGCTGTGGCATTAAGATTTTCGGATTCCGTTACTTGTACAGTCAATTTATCAATTTGATGATAATTTTGACTGTTTTGGTTTTGACTATTACCTTCATCATTCCCATTATTAGCATTGGCTTTTTTAAGTTGCGCTTGAGTAAGCGAAGCTCTGTTTTTATAATTCACGAGGACTGTTTGAACAGGTGTATAAATGTCCATATTGAAATCCCTAAGACCAAGATTGTCCAAACTTTTTTGACTGTAAACTCTTTCTTTCAGAACTCCTATTACCTGCAACCAATGAGGGCCTACTTTAATCATTTTACCAACCGGATTGGTATTAGGAAAAAATCTGGCCTTCACTGATTTTCCAATTATACAGACCCTGCTACCTATTTTTAAATGTTCTTCAATAAACATTTCCCCTTCATTCAGCTCAAATGCCGAAAGGTTGAAATAAGCAGGTAAAACTCCTACCAATTTTGCGGACCTTCTAATTCCATTACGGATAACATAGGTTTCCAATATGATTTCAGGACTGATTGCCTCTATTCCCGGAATAATTTCTTTAATGCTCTCAGCATCAGCTAATGTTAATCCAGGACTAAATTTACGTTTCTCTTTTTTACCATTGCTTTGTTGCTGGAGATTTTCTTCCGTTTGTTCAACCACAGGCTCAATTACGATATTGTTAACCCCCACCAATTTAATTTGATTGAGAATCTCTTGCTGAGCCCCGTTTCCGATAGCCAACATAGCAATCACGGCCGCCACACCAAAGATAATCCCTAATGCAGTTAAAAAAGAACGGGTTCGATTGGCTACTACTGCTTCGAATGCTATGTTTAGATTTGCGAGTATTTTTTCCTTCATCTAAATTTCAGATGATTTTAAAAGCCTAACATCCTTCTCATCCATATCTTCAGGGGCAATAAGGTATATTTTCTCTCCCGGATCAACCCCTTCCTTAACGATTACTTCATTGGCATTTGCTTTTCCTAATACCACTTCTTGTTTTACCGTTTCTAAACCAGATTTTTTGAATATATAGGAAATTGAATCTCCCTGATTAAAAACCGATTCCAAGGGAACATAAATCGCATTAGGCACCACATCAGTAGTAATCTCGTTGGCTGTACTCATAGCCGGTCTCAATGTAGTGTCGCTTTCATTGATTTCAACCTTTACTTCAAATACCTTAGCATCTGAATTAGGCCTTTGCTCCCCTACATTGGCAACATATATTACTTCCCCGGTTAATTTTTTATCCGGAAATGCATCTAAACCGATATTAACAAGTTGCCCTTTTGCAATTTTCCTGATATCTACCTCATTTACAAATGTGGTGGAAATCATAGTGGATAAATCAGGTAAGGTTGCTACTGTTGGATCCCAAGCACCTATAGATGCCCCTTCTGATTTTTTGGAGCCATCATATTCACGAACATAGATGACCATACCGTCTTCAGGTGCCATAATCCTGAATTTTTGTCTGAGCTCTAATAAAAAATCCCTTTCATCCCTATCTTCGGACAATTCAGCAGCTGCTTCCTGCATTTGCGCTACTGCCTTATCTTTCCTTAATAAATAATTCTCTTTGGCTTGTTTAAATGCTCTTTCTGCTTTGCTTAAATCAATTTCAGCTTGCTTTATTGTAGCTGGTGGCTCAAATTGAGATTGTTCTAATACTAATTTCTTTTCTTCAACGGCAAATTCAAGATTAATCAATTCATCTCTTGCTTGCCTTAAAGTAAGTGCTGTGTCTAATTTAGTTTGTGTGTATTGTGAAAGACTTTGTTGGTATTCATTTTCAACATTTCGTAATCTATCCGAAAGTTCCGAGGCATCCAAACTGGCAACAAAATCCCCTTTTTTCACTACTGTTCCTTCATCCACTAATTTATCAATCTTAACATTCCATAAACGTGCGGCACGCAGACCAGAAGGTCCAGTAATTTTAATGGCATTTTTCGCTTCTAATTCACCGGTAGTCGTAATGGCTATTACAAATTCACCACTTTGAACTTCGGTCATGATCTCAACAGTATCAGAAGTTCCTCCACCTCTAAAGGTGAAGAAAGCAATAATGATAATGACCAAAGCCGATAATGATATAATTAATTTTTTATTCATAAGGTAGATTATTCTAAGAAAGACTTGTAACGCTTCATTTGTAAAATTATTGATAAATTATTGAATTTTATCCACCACTTATCAATTAATCAAGCCTACTAAGTAAATAGTTTTATACAAATGTATAATTAAAAGGTTAATCTACTGATGATTTGAAGTGGAAAAAAGTTTTAGGCTAATCTTAATTTCTCAAGATAGTCATGCGAATAAGGCCTTAGGTTTGATAAAAGATAAATTGATAAGGTAGGGCTAGGTGGCAAAAATTTCGCAATAATTAATTATACTCCTATAATCAAGACTTAAGAAGATTCCAGCATTTTATTACCTTTGCGATCCAAGAGAAAAACATGAAAAAAATAATCAGTTTTATATTAAGAAATGTACCTAGGAAATACATTCAGCTTATTAGTGGCATTAGCTTGAAAATCATTGGCCTGTTCTATAAAGGAGATAATGTTTACTGCCCAATAAACGGAAAAGGCTATAGGAAATTTTTACCTTACGGAAGGGTAAATCCAAGGGAAAATGCTCTATGTCCAGATACGTTATCATTAGAAAGACATCGGTTAATCTGGCTATATTTAAAAGAGAAAACCAATTTCTTCACTACAAAACTAAAAGTTTTACATGTAGCTCCTGAGCAATGTTTTATGAATCATTTCGAAAAATTGCATGGGGATAATTATATAACGGCTGATATAGAATCACCATTAGCAAAGGTGAAAATGGACATTCATGACATCCCTTTTCCTGCCCATACTTTTGACGTGGTATTTTGCAACCATGTAATGGAGCATGTAGAGGATGATATTAAAGCCATGAGCGAGCTACATAGGGTCTTAAAACCAGGGGGCTGGGGCATTTTACAAATCCCCTTTTTTGAACCGATTCCTGAAAAAACTTTTGAAGATAACAGCATTATCGACCCAAAAGAACGGGAAAGAATTTTTGGGCAAGATGACCATGTAAGGCTATATGGAAAAGATTATCCAGAAAGACTGAGGAAAGCAGGGTTCAAGGTAACCGAAGAAAATTACATAAATGAATTACCGGAATACAGGGTTAAAAAATATGCTTTGCCAAAAGGAGAGATAATTTATAGGGTAGGGAAATGATATTCAAATCCAATCTATTTCAATCCCATTGGTTTTGGTTGTTTTAAGTAAGCAAAACTCTCTTTAATAAAACCTAAACCATAAGCAAAGAGCTGGATAAATGAGGTAACTAAGCTTAAACAAGCCACCAAGAAATTATTGGTTTTAATGAAAGCGTCTATACCGATTAGAAAATAATAAATGGCGATCAGTGCTCCGCCCAATTGAAATAATTTCCAATGCCAAAAGGCAGTAGTGAGCCAGAAAAACAAGCCCAAAACAAAGAACAAAGGCAATAAATGCACCAATTTCAATTCACTTTTATAAAACCTAAAAATATTAATCCTACCTCTGCCGAAAAAGAATAGCTGTTTATAGAATTGACCTAACTTTGTTCTCCTTTTATGGTAAACCTTAGCTTTAGGTATCAATCCAGTTTTAAAACCAGCTTTTTCAATTCTGATGCTAAACTCGATATCTTCTCCCATACGAGTGATATTGTACCCCCCTGTTTTTTCAAAAACTTCCTTTGAAATCCCCATATTAAAGCTTCTAGGTCGGAATTTTTCCATTTGCTTTTCGCCACCCCGGATTCCGCCAGTGGTGAAAAAGGAAGTCATGGAATAACTGATGGCTTTTTGCACTATAGTGAAACTTTCCAATGCAGCATCAGGGCCACCAAAAGCATCCAAATGATGCTCATTTAAATAATGATCCACAGTTTCAAAATAATCGCCAGGAATAATGCAATCAGAATCAAATACGATAAAGTAGTCGCCCTTTGCTTTTTCAAACCCGAAATTTCTGCTGAAGCCTTGACCGGAATTTTCTTTATAGAAATACTGAAGATTTAACTGAGAGGAATATGATTTACAGACCTCTTCACACTTGATAGAAGAGCCATCTTCAATGACCAATACTTCAAAATTTTGAAATGTTTGATGAGTCAAGCTTTCCAAAAGTTCTTTAATCTCATCAGGACGGTTATAAATAGGAATAATTACAGAATAAAATCTCATCCTATTCCAATTTCTTCATCTACGATGTAATCAATTTTCCTTGGAGAATTCATAGTGATCATCTCCCCGATAAATCCAGCCAAAAACAATTGGACCCCAACAATTAACGCCACTAAAGCCAAAAAGAACAAGGGTTGGTCTGTTATTTCCCGAACAGGCAAATGGTAGTGGATTTCATAGAATTTCTTACCAATAATGTAAATGGTAACGAAAAAGCCGAATATAAACGAGAGCGTTCCCAAGGCACCAAAAAAATGCATAGGGCTTTTCTTGAATTTGGAAACGAAGGTGATGGAAAGTAAATCTAGAAAACCATAGAGGAACCGCTCCAAGCCATATTTGGTTTCCCCGTATTTTCTAGCTCTGTGTTGCACTACCTTCTCTCCTATTTTCCTAAATCCGTTCCATTTGGCTATTACCGGAATATAGCGGTGCATTTCACCATAAACCTCAATATTTTTCACCACTTTATTTCTATAAGCTTTTAAACCACAGTTAAAATCATGGAGTTTGATCCCTGATATTTTCCGCGTAACTAAATTGAAGAATTTTGAAGGAATGGTCTTGCTTATCGGGTCGTGCCGCTTCTTTTTCCAACCAGAAACGATATCATAGCCTTCCTTTGCGACCATTTCGTATAAAGCCGGAATTTCATCTGGGCTATCTTGCATATCAGCATCCATAGTGATGACTACATCACCCTCCGAAGCCCTAAAGCCTGTGTGAAGTGCGGCTGATTTACCATAATTTCTTGCAAACTTTATCCCTTTTACGGCAAGCTTGTTTGTAGCTAAATCTTGAATAATATTCCATGAATCATCTGAACTTCCATCATCAATCAATAAAATTTCATACGTTAATAATGAATGTTCCCCCATCACTCGCTCAATCCAACCAATTAGCTCAGGAATGGATTCCTCCTCGTTGAATACCGGTATTACGATGCTCAAATTATACTTCATAATCGCTTAGGTTCAGGAGTACGCATAAACAAAGAAACCAAAGGGGTCACTACTATTCCAATAATGATATTATTGAAAGCCAAGCTCCCAATAATCCTGGCATTGGATGATTCTCCGGATTTAAGATATTCTTGATACCCCTCTTCTCCCATCTGATCTACAAGCATTTCCTTGCCCGATATGATTTTTTCAGTTATCATCTGACGGTATTCATCAAAATGATTTGTTTCAAATAGCGTTCCGTCCGCCCACAACACGATAGCATAAAAAGCTGTAAAAAAAAGGGTGTAGAGGATTCCTATTGAAAAGCCTTGCCAAAATCTTAAGCCATCCGGATTGATGTCTCTAAATATTTTAATGCTGAAGAATAGGAAGATAGCCATTAGTGGGCCTATGAAAATGATATTACTGCTGTAAATAACAGGGTTTTTATCAAGAAATACCGAAATGAAGAACATCAGTACCACAAAAAATATGGCAATCAGACTGAATCGTAAAGGGCTTTTAACTAATAAATTCATGATTATGAATGGGTGAATTTTGAATCTAAATATTGATGCTGATGCTTGAAAACTCCCAAAACCTTAGCGGAAAATTCTGTATTCATAAATGGGGAATTATCGCTTTTTGATTGATTACTTTCTGAATCAAACTTCCAGCTTTCAGCTAAAGAAAATAATGTTAGATCAGCCTCTTCACCTTTCTCAATTTTATTTTGATCTTGTTTTAAGATCTTTTTCGGATTGCACTCTATGCAAGAAATAAAAGTTTCAAGATTGATTTCTTTTGATAAGAATTGATGATAAAGCGGAAATAATATTTGTGCACCCATGATGCCGAATTCTGCCAAATCAAATTCCATTTTTTTATGATCTTGGTCGTAAGGCTGATGCCCTGAAACTATCACATCAATAGTGCCATCATTTACACCGGCAATCAAAGCATCAATATCTTTTTGCGTTCTTAATGGAGGCAAGATTTTATAATTCGTATCAAAGGATTCTAAATTTTCATCGTCTAAAATCAAATGGTGGATGTTAACATCGCAGCTAACATTCAATCCTCTTGCTTTTGCCTCTCGGATTAATTCTACGCTTTTGGCACTACTGATACAGCTAAAATGTAGTTTGCCAACTGCATATTGCAGAAGTTCCAAATCTCTATGTATCACTATTTCTTCAGCCAAATGAGGAATTCCCTTTAATCCCAAACCTGTGCTTACTTTTCCTTCATTCATTTGACCAAACAAAGCCAGTTTATGGTCTTGTGGAAAATTTATGAGGATTCCATCAAATTTCTGCAAATATTGTAGAGATTTCACCAGTATATCACTATTCCAGAGTGGTTGAGCACCATCCGTGAAAGCTACAGCTCCAGCATGATTCACATCCAACATCTCGTTTAAATTTTCGCCATCGCAATTAATGGTGACTGCTGAAGAAGGGAGGAATTGACTTACTTGAGACTTATTATGAGATAAAACCGTTTTGATATCCGCTTTATTCTGGATAGTAGGAGTTGTGTTTGGCATTAAAAGTCCAGCACCAAAACCACCACTTTCTAAAACACGAGCTAAACTTTCGAAATCTTCACGGTATTCCTCACCCGGTTCACCGGAAAAAACTCTCATATCCAGCCAAGATGGTGAAGCATAAAGCTCTTTAGCTTCAATTATTTGATCCGCTTCCACTTTTCCAGAAGGATTGATATCTGTAATTTTCCCATTATCCAACAGCAAATCAATTTTTTGATTGTGCCATTGAGAAGCAGGATTGATGATTTTAACAGCTTTGATGTACGTACGCATATCTATTTAAAAAAGCGGATAATTAAAACTTCAGCTAATAAACTCAGCAAAGCTAATACTAAGAAATATTTCCACAAAGGAAAACCTTTTTTGGTTTCTGCTATATATTCATCAATTGATGAAAAATCGTAACCTTCCAATATGGCAACATTTTTTTGATTTTGAAATAACTCTTGCAATTCCGAGCGTGTATAGTATGGGTTTTCACTTTCCGATTTAGGTAAATTCAAAGCTAATTTCGCAATGGTTTTCTCTGTTTTAGTATTAATGATATCATAATAACCATTTTTAATATCCTCTTGAGGTAAAATTAACCTCAATTGATTTCCGCTTATCCTTTGGTCAGGTATTAACTCTTGCTCACCTTGTTTTAATTTGAAAATATCTCCTGATGATAAATCCGGGATATTGATTTCAATCACTTCATCATTTAAATAATAATATTGCGCTTGATTTTCCTTCTTACCAGAAAATGCAATTTTATATAATATAGGAAGAAATAAACCATGCCTAGTAAAGTTGGTATAATCTTCATTCAATGGTACGGAGAAAGCATAAACATTATCTTCTATTCCGCCTAGGCCTAAAAATGGATAAGTATTGACAAAGGAGAGAATATTTTGACCACTTGACCACTTCATGAACAATTTAGATTCTGGCATGCTTAGATTCCCTTCCATAGAACTAAAAATATTTTTAAAAAATGGGTTTTGAACATCAGGGGTCTCTAATCGGACCGTATTTTGATTGGATTGATTGGTAAACCCAACATCTGTAAATCCTAGATCTTCAAGAAAAGAGAATTGGTCAAAATCATTTTCAGGAATAATGACCAAGTTATTGCCTCCGGAGGCATAGGTCTTTAAAGCAGATGATGCAAAATTATTGAGATCATCTCCCAGATGAACCAAAACTAAATCGAACTCATCTAATTCTTGAAAAGAAAAATTATTTAATAATTCAGTTTGCAATTCAAATAATTCTTTATTTTCAAATACCGTATTGATGAGCTTATTTTGCTGATTAGACGATAAAGATAAGACCTTCAAGCGCTCTTGGTTAGAGATAGTGAAAAAGAATTCATTGTCAAATTCAATTTGGTCGCCATCCAAAGTAATTTGAAAAATTCTTGAACTACCGTCAGAAAAACGCTCAATCGGGAAATCCAGAATTATAATTCCATTTTCCTCTAATTCTAATTGCTGGGTTCCTAC
This sequence comes from Marivirga sp., assembly GCF_051117495.1. Taxonomy (NCBI): domain Bacteria; kingdom Pseudomonadati; phylum Bacteroidota; class Cytophagia; order Cytophagales; family Marivirgaceae; genus Marivirga; species Marivirga sp. The sequence goes on from NZ_JBNPEF010000004.1 coordinate 309,577, forward strand.
TAACTGATTATTATTATTCAAGGAAACGTTCACTTCTTCACTGTTTCCAATCGCAATTATTCTTATATTTAAATTGATCTTTTCTCCATTTGTCGCATTTTGTGCTATCCATACTGAATCGACCATTAAATTATTGGGAGCTCGTAAATACGGGGGCATGAAAACGAATGCTTTGCTGGAGTCTTGAAAAAAATCCAAGTTTTTATCTATTATCGGTTTTTGAAAATCACTTAATAGAAGAATTTTCTCAGCATCTTCATTCTCCTCTAAAATTTTATTAAAGCTTAAATTGGCTTTACTTTCTTGTATGTCAATATCTCCATAAGGCTCCACAAGCTGAGCGGACTGGTTAAGCACTTTGAGGTCTTGAGGATATTTTTCATATAATTTATTCACAAAACTCATATTCTCCTCAACTATCGAATTTGCCTTACCTTCAGCAAAGTTTAAATTAGAGGGAGTTTTGTCTAAAACTATCAAATTTACTTCCGATTGCATGGCTTCGCTTTCCCAAAAGGGTTTGGCCATACTTAATACTAAAAATATGATCAGTAATATTCTGGTCAGTAAAATTAATAAGTGTTTAAGCTTTCTACTTCGCTTTTCTTCCTCATTCACAGCACTTAAGAAATAAGTGTTGCTAAACTTGAGGGTTTTATAACGCCTGAACTGAAACAGGTGAATCAGTATAGGAATTAAAATCAAAAATAAAAGCCAGAAAGCATTGGGATTGGTATAATTCATACAAGAGGCAAATTAGTGCAATAGATGAAAGTAATCAATACTTTATGGCAATATTTAGCCCATTGATCAATAAATAAAGCTAATCCAAAAGATAATTTTAAATTATTAGCGAAAATTGTATTAAATTATTTAAAATTGTCGGTTGTACAGCTTAATCAACTCTATTTTTTGATTAATTTGATACAAGATTTTTAAAACTATACTATATGGAAATGAATTTACTCAAAAAAACTATCTTACTCTTATGCCTAATGCTGGGAATGGCATGGCAAAGTAATGCACAGAGCACAAGGATTTCAGGAACTGTTTTAGATGACGACAGCAAGATACCACTAATCGGAGTGAATGTAGTGGTGAAAGGAAAGGTTTTGGGAACCACCACTGATTTTGACGGGAACTTTGATTTTAGTGTTAACCTCCCAACCCCTATCACACTTCAATTCAGTATGGTGGGATATCAAACCGAGGAATACACTATTGATGCAAACAATAGTGCTACTGACATAAAAATTTCGATGAAAGAAGAAACCTTGATGGGCCAAGAAGTAGTGGTTTCAGCCTCAAGGGTGGAAGAAAGCATCCTTCAATCTCCAGTTTCCATCGAGAAAATGGACATACTTTCCATACAACAAACTCCAGCGGACAATTACTACAAATCCATAGGTTATTTAAAAGGAGTTGATGTTACGCAAAGTAGTATCAACTTTCAGATTGTGAATGCCAGAGGTTTTAATTCAACCGGTAATACGCGATTCGTTCAGTTAACTGATGGAATGGATACGCAGGCACCGGCATTGAACTTTCCTATAGGTAACTTAAACGGGCCATCTGAATTGGACGTTGAGAGTGTTGAATTCATTCCGGGTGCTCAATCTGCTCTATACGGACCCAATGCTTTTAATGGTATTATGAGAGTAACCAGTAAATCTGCTTTTGAATATCAAGGATTTAGCTTTTTTGCAAAAACAGGCGTGAACCATTTAGGCGCTGATACAGAAGCAGGAGCTCCAAGTGCTCCTCAACCGATGTATGAGGCATCATTCCGTTATGCAAAATCTTTATTTAATGACCGTTTTGCCTTTAAAGTGAATGGTAGTTATATGAGAGCAGAAGATTGGTATGCAACAAATTACGATGCGGACAGAAACGCTGGTTTACAGCCTGACAATCTAGATTTTAACCCTGGAAAAGATGCGCCCAACTTAATGGGAGATGAGGCGGCTGTAAACCTTGCCATACTATCTCTTTCTGACGCTTGGGGTACCTTAGCAGGCCAGTTAAGCAACAACTCTCAAATTCAGAGAGATAATCTAATTATGAAAGGTGTTCCAGCCAATAGTTTCGTACAAAATGGATTTTTACCCAATCAATTAGTTTCAGCTACACCTTTTGAGGAACATCAATTGATTGATTATGGTGCGGAAAACTACAAAGCAAATGTAGGCCTTTATTATAGATTGACTGATAATATAGAAGCTAGCTATCTTTGGAATGCCGGCTATGGAACTAGTATATACACAGGAGCTCAGCGATATAGCTTGAAGAATTTTGGAATACAGCAACACAGATTACAGTTTGAAGGAACCAATTGGTTTATAAGAGGATATGCCACTTTGGAAAACTCAGGTGATTCCTACATTACAGAATTTTACGCAAAAAGAGTTTTGGATTTAAGTGTTGCCAATAGCCCCGTAGGCGTTTTCTCTCAAGATGTTTCTGGCTGGCTTGGAACTTATGCTTATAATTATTTAGCATCTCTATATGATCAAGGGATTGACCCAGAAAACAACTCAGTTGCTGATGTAACTCCAGCCATTCAACGAAACGCATTTAATTATGCAAGGTCAACCACAGAGGCATTTTTTGACGTGGATTTTGATTCCGAGGATGGCCAAAGAATTTTGCAAGAAGCGTCTGAAGGTACCGTTCCAAATGGACCAAAGTTTAATGACCAAACGAGAATGTACCATGCCGAAGCTCAATACGATTTTAGTGACCAAATTGAATTTATGGATTTATTGGTAGGGGCTAGTTTTCGTCAATATGATTTAAGATCAAATGGAACGATTTTCCCTGACAGTCCTGAAAACCCTATCACTATTAATGAAATGGGTGGATTTGTCCAAGCTTCAAAAAGGGTTTTGGAAGACAAATTGAAATTAATAGGATCCATTAGAGCAGATAAAAACGAGAATTTTAATGCTGTTTTTAGTCCAAGACTTTCAGGGGTTTTAACGTTTAATAAAACTCATAATATCAGAGCTTCATTTCAAACAGGTTTTAGAAACCCTACCACTCAAGGACAATATATTAATTTAGATATTATTTCCAGTAGATTATTAGGTGGATTACCGGGGAATCTAGAGGAGTACGAAATTGGTACAAATCCCAATATTTACACCATTGAGTCAGTAAATGGGTTTGCAGCAGATGTTTTTGCCGCCACTCCTCAAGAAAGAGCTGATCCAAATTTTATTCCTAATGCCGCTCAACAATTAGTGGCAGTGGAAAATTTTGATCCAGTGGCCCCTGAGCAAGTACAATCTATTGAAGTGGGATACAAAAGCGTAGTCAATAACAAATTGATGATGGATTTTGTGGGATATTTTAATACCTATAATGATTTTATAGTACAGCAAAGAATGAGAAGAGCCGGTTTAAATCCTGATGGAACACCTAATCCGCTAACGCTATTGAATGGAACAGCTGATAATACTTTCCAAGTATATACTAATGCTGATGAACAAATAAGTGCCTATGGTTTTGCTGGAGAGTTAAACTATAGTTTACCTAAGAAATACACAGTAGGTGTTAATTATAACTACAACCAAATCAACACACAAAATGCAAGTGATGATTTTGTATTTGGTTTTAATACGCCAGAGCACAAATTCAATGTAAAATTTGGCAATAGGAAATTGACGGATAAATTAGGATTTAACATCGTTTATAGATGGCAATCAGAATTCTTCTGGGAATCTTCATTTGGAGACGGTATAATTCCGGCATTTGGAACTGCTGATGCTCAGGTTTCATACAAGTTACCATCTAAAATGATGCTGAAAGTTGGGGGGTCAAATTTATTTAACCAGTACTATGTGCAAAGTTTTGGGGCTCCTAGAATTGGGGGAATCTACTATGTTTCTATAACATTTGACCAGTTAATGAATTAATCAATCTAAAAATATATCATTCAGTTTTAAAGGTGATTAAGGAATTGGTCACCTTTTTTTGTTTCTACTCCTAACGAAAATTGATATTAAAACCTCCTCATTACAGATTACAAAATGCACTTCATATAAATATTCTATTCATAGAGATAGTATTTGCGAGATAAAGACACCAGCCCCCCATGTTTAGGTGTTTTCACCTTAACTACTTGCTATTTTGGCCATTTTTAACCCACGGAAACTTTCAATTGAAACCACCTGAAAGCCGAGGCGCATCTATTTTGCTTTTATCACCACAAAACCTGACATGTTTGTTATAAAATGTAGGCTTAAATAGATAATACCGTGGATGAACTACTTTTATATCCAAGCTGTGAATATTTATTTTAGGAATAAGATTCAATGTAAGAAAATTGCAGATAGAAGTTTCGGACATTTTCATGTCAGGCAAATGATTAAAAGAATATCAAGAAATCAAAAAATAATATCTAACAGTATATAAATATGATAAGGTGCAGCCCGTCTAATAACCTTAAGCTTACTTACTTTAAGATTTATTCGAACCCTGATAGTGATAATGATGCATGAAAGTATTAGATGCTACAGTTTAGATGTAAAGCATCATAGAAATTTAGCCATGATCATTTACAAAAAAGGCATAAAAAAAGACCATCAGATGATGGCCTTTTTAAAATTATTTGAAAATATTATTAGTTTCCAGCAACCTGAACTTTCACTTCAATAGTGATAGTACCATTGCCATTAGTATCATCAATTTCAACTACTCTTATCAATCCAACATAAGCGCCTCTATCAGCATCTAAAGTGAAAGCTACTACGCTTCCTTCTTGAAGATTTATTGCAGATGAATTAGTATTGTTTTCAGAACTAGCGGCCATTTCTAACTGACTATTTAATAAAATTCCTCCAAATTCTGTAAGTCCTAAATCAGTTACTCTGAATTTGGTAGAGTTTCTAGTTCCAAATATACCTTCAATTGGTAAACCTACTGCTGTATAAACTGCGTTCAATCCATCATCATCGATAGCAGCCAAAGTTGCTTGATTGTTTGCTCCAAAATAATAAGCTAAATCTACTGGAGAACCCTCTACACCAGAAGCATCTCTAGCATCGGCATAAGAATATCTAACATTACCAAAAGCATCATAAAAACCTTCTGCCTCATTACCTTGACCACCTAATAAAACGGTAGTGTATGTATTAACACTTGAAACTACGCCAGCCACTGCATGAACTCTTCCGTTCTCAGAAGTAATATCTGGAGAAACCACTGGTGCACCACCTATAGCTAAAGTTTCATTTTCTTGGAATACTGTTGGCGCAACCTGAACATTTGTCTGTGCAAAAGTTGTAAGTGTATTTTCTCCTTGAGCTAAGCCTCCACCAATTGCTTCAGCAGATAAATCACCAGCGACCACATGAGTAAGGATAATTCCATACCATTGCTCTGCGGTAAATGTCTCTAAAGTAATACCTGCTGCTTCAAAAACTTGATTGATTGGAGCAAAAACAGTAATATCATCATCACCGGCCAAAACTTCGGTCAATAATGGGGCACCTTCAGTGCTTGCAGCATAAGTATCAGCTTTAGTGATTGCGGCCGCTAATGTACTGAAGTCTGCTCCTAGAAGGATTGTTTGTGATACTTTACCTAAGTTTGCACCAATTGTCGCAAAAATAGTTGGTGGAATTAATATGGTTTCCACAACATGCACCACTCCATTTGTAGCTAAGATTTCATCTCCAACAAATTCTACATCTGTGTCAGAACCACCAGTAGCAATATTACCATTTGCATTAAATGAAATATTTTCACCTTGTAATGTAGCTAATTCAGTATCTTCACTGAAAGATTCTCTCAACTCTACAGAAGCAACAGCGTGAAAACGTAGAACAGCCCCAATAACTGCTGGGCTTACTTGGTTAAGATCGTCCACTCCAAGAGTTACTCTCAATTTTTCAAATGCTGCATCATTTGGAGCAAATAAAGTTAAATTATTTCCACCTAATGCGCTTGCTAAATCCTCATCTGCATTCACAAATGCTTCTAATTGAGTATGAGTTTCACTTGATGCTACAACTTCTAATATTGAATTTTCTGGTTCAGGCTGAGGATCTTCTGGATCATCACCGTCACATGCCGTAAACATAAAAGCCGACATTACTACAAAAAGCATCGCTAATAAGCTGCTTGTTGATTTTAAAAATAGATTTTTCTTCTTCATAATAGTTTTAATTTGTTTAATAGTTGTGAAAATAGGTATTTAAACCTCATTCTTAAAATATTGTTGCAATTATTTGTTATGCATAACGACTAAATTACACAATAAATATATTGCAAGCTATCATTAGACACTATATTCATTAAGAAAGTTGGGATAATTAAGAAAATAATTTTATTTAAAGTTAAGGAGCCGATTGTTTTAGGATAAGAAGGCCTCCCTCAAAAATTTGTTAATTATAAAAGTCTAAATTGGTAGGTTGAAATCAAACCTGTCAGGTTTATACTTGATGTTAATGATGGAAATACTATCAGTTTTACCACTATTAATCCTAGAAACCTGACAGGTTTTGATACTATTTTTCTATTTCAAATATCTTTCTAAATAATTGATATAATTATTCATTAAAAGCAAATAGCTAGGGAAATTGTAAGCTACTCCATGTGCTCCCGGAGGAAAAATCTTTAAATCATGGTCTTTTCCATTATCAATTAAAGCTTTCACTAATTGAAATGTATTTTGAACATGTACATTTTCATCCATAGTGCTATGGGCTATAAACATATGACCTTTTAAATTTTGGGCATAAGTTGTAGGGGCAGAATTGATATAGCCCTCTTCATTATCTTCCTCCAATCCCATGTATCGCTCCGCATAAATACTATCATATAGTCTCCAATCCGTTACAGGCGCCCCTACAAGAGCCACTTTAAAAACTTCAGGGTGATTTAAAATAGAAAAACTGCTCATATAACCACCGTAACTATGTCCTCTGATAGCGATTCTATTTCTATCAACAAATCCCAACTTGACCATATGTCTTGCTGCATCTGCAAAATCTCGCGCTTCGTTATGCCCCAATCTTTTATAAACCATCTTTTCAAACTCACGGCCATATCCACCTCCGCCTCTATTGTTTACCTGAATCACTACATATCCATTATGCAATAAATACTGATGCCAAGCACTTACACTCCATTGATTATAAACTGACTGTGCACCAGGACCACCGTAAACATCCAAGACCATTGGGTATTTTTTGGAAGCATCAAAACCTATTGGTTTATAAATAGAGATATCAATTTTATCACCATGTCTGTTATCAAAACTTGACAATTCAGGCTTTGAAAATGCTATCGTTCCTAATGCTTCATTAACCTCCTTATTTTCTTCCAACATTTTCACCAACTTCCCGGTAGCATCTCGCAATTCGACCTTAGTAGGTGTATTTATATTAGAATATCTATCTACAAAATAGGTTGCTTCAGGTGCCATATCAATATTATGGCGGCCTTCCATTTCTGTGACTTTCTTCTTCCCTTTCCCATTAAAATTCACTACATAAAGCTGTCTTTCCAATGGGGAATCTTCCGTAGAACTATAATAAATCTTCTTCTTTTTGCTATCTATTGCATGTACATAAACCACTTCCCACTCACCTTCCGTTAGTTGATTTTGCAATTCGCCTTCATAGTCATAACGGTACAAATGGGCATAGCCGTCTTTATCTGAAATCCAGAAAAACTCATCACTATCTTTAGGGAAAAATGCATAATGCATAATCCCTGCAAAGAAATCAAACACATCAATCCATGCATCAGAAGATTCTTCCATGATCATGTTGGCTTCCCCTGTTTTGGCATCAGCCATATACATTTTCATATGAGTTTGTGCCCTATTCAAATGCATTACGGCCAATTTAGCCTTTTCAGCTGTCCAGTAAATTCTTGGGATATAGCCTTCTTCCAAAGGAACCTGCATCCATTCCTTAGATTTTTCTGATACATTGATTACACCAATTCTTACTGTTGGGTTAGTATCACCTACTTGCGGATATGGCACTTCGATCCATTCTTTGTGAGTACCTTGATAATCTGTCATTTGAAAAATCGGGACTTCTCTCTCATCTGACTGCCAGAAAGCGATATATTCACTGTCATGCGACCATTCCCACGCTTGCGCCAATCCAAATTCTTCCTCATAAGCCCAACCAAAACGGCCATTGTAAAAACCATCTTCTGCATCATTGGTCAATTGAGTTTCTTGTTTGGAAGCCAAATCGAAGACAAATAGATTACCGCCTCTTTCAAAGCCAACTTTTTTCCCATTGGGTGATAATTCTGCTGTTTGAGCATCTTTAGCTACCAAATCCAAGGTTTTATCCTCGATAGAGTAATAGTAATAATCGGATATACCAGACCTTCTCCAAACAGGTCGGAAATTGGTTTGAAAAAGCAGATATTTGGAATCATCAGACCATTGGAAAGAAACATATTGAAATGGATCCTCCGAACCTGGCACCTTAAGGCCTTCAGTAGAAAAAATTAATTTTTCCTCATCACTTTTTGGGTTGTAGGATTTGATCAATTGAGCGCCATTTTCTCCTCTTTCGGTAAATGAATAGGCTTCACCATCATCAATCCAATTAATATTACTTGGGCCGGAATTACCGCCAAGTGGCCGAAGACCAGCCATTGCTTCTTGGAAGCTACTAAATGTCTGCTTTTCTTGTGCTTGAACTGAAAAGCACCAAACTAGTAAAAGCAAGCTAAAAAACTGCGAAAATCGTTTCCTTATCATAATTGTTTAATTTCACTATTAATAATTGCGCTTGAATTTAAGAAAAAGGAATGGAATTATTATAGTTGGAAGTTAGAAGATGGAAGTCAGAAGTTGAGTAATTGTCGATTGTCGATCCCTAAATAGCATTGACTGTTTTGTAAACTGTCTATTGTCGACTGTTTACTGAGCTATAGTTCATGTCGCTTTTTAATCACCCTCAATTTCCAATAGCCCATTTTATAATAAGCAAAAGCTAAAATGGCCGCCAAAAAGTTTGAGATCGGGAATGACCACCAAATCCCTTCAAATCCTAAAGAAGTTTTATTGGAAAGCATAAAAGCAACCGGAAAGCGGACAATCCATAAGCTGAAAATAGAGATTAACATAGAGGCTTGGGTAAATCCGGCTCCATTGAAAACACCATTCAATATTTGTTGAACTCCCAGCAATCCGAAACTGGGTGCCATAATTTTAATGAATAAAGCTCCATTTTTTATAACGGTTGGGTCATTAGGAATGAAGAAGGCCGTAATAGGCTCTGCAAAAATGAAGAGTAATAATCCAATGGCTGTTAAGCCCCAAAAACCAATTTTATTACTTAAATCACCAATTTTTTCTGCTCGCTTAATTTTATTGGCTCCAATATTTTGTCCTACTAAACTTGTGGTGGCAATGGCAAAACCCAAAGCCGGAACTACTACCAAACTTAAGATTCTGGCACCCACTCCATAAGCAGCCACCACTTCACTACCAAAACTGGTTACCAGCATGATCATAAAGGTCATGCCCGCGGCACGGCTTGATTGATCCAAACTAGAGGGAATACCTAATTCAAAAAGCTTTTTCACCCATGGGAAATCCCATTTCATGTGAGTAAACTTAATTTTGATTCCTCTCTTTCCTTTAAAAAGAATGACCATCCCTATAAAAGCAGAAATGCCTTGGGTAAATACACTAGCAACAGCAGCTCCTGCAACCCCGTACCCTTCAATTGGTCCCCATCCAAAAATAAAGAGGGGGTCTAAAACAAGATTGAGTAACACCGTACCTAAAATGATGAACATAGGCAGGTAAACATTGCCAATGCCACGCATTAAAGACTGAAAAACGAAATACATGAACAGGAATACAAATCCAAAAGAAGAAACTTGGAAATAGCTGATGGAATCTCTTAAGATTTCAGGTCCTGCACCTACAATTTTCATTAAGGGCTCGGCAGAAAAATAACCTACAGCTGCTAAAAGAATAGAAATGAAAAATATGACCATCACGGTTTGTGAGGATGCATAATTGACTTTCCCTTGATTTTCAGCACCTTTATGTTGGGAAACCATTACAGTTCCTGCTAGTGTTAAACCACCACCTAAAGCCAAAACCAGAAACAGAATAGGGAAACTTAAACTCACAGCCGCCACTGCATTCGCTCCTAATCTACCCAGCCAAAAAGTATCGATTAATTGATAAGCTGTTTGTAACACATTGGCCATGATGATAGGAAATGCCAAGCTTACTAAAGAATTTAAGATTTTACCTTCCGTGTATTTCTTGGATTTAGCCATCCTCAAAGATACGGCATTTCAAATTATGGGTTTATATAACAATTGTAGTTTTGAACAGGACTATCAATATGAATTAGGATTTCAACAATTCCATTTAATCATAGTTATTAATCTTACTTTGTCAAATTTAATAACGATAAAAAAAATCACCTCCTTTAAGGTGTTTTCACCTTAAAGTTTCTGTGAGATATAATTTGAAAAGAAGGTAGTTGTTTAGGTGAAAGCAAACACCTAAACAGGGGAATTATATAAAGACCAGTCAGATTTGATCCAAGGCATCAAAAATAAAATAGTAGGATTAACATAAAAAAGATATGAGGGAATACGAAGTATTTTATAAAGATGGGACAACGGTAAATTGCAATGCCGCAGATAAAAAAGATTTGGTAAATCAATTATTTAATGGTGAAGAAAAAGCGCTAATCAACAAAGTAAAATTATTGAAATGGAGCACAGGCACTATGGTCTATACCCAAGATCCTGCTGAGGAAAAAATAAACGCTGAAATTACCACTGCAGATGCCAACCCTTATGGCTGGAGAAATGAAAGTGGATTGAAAAGATAGTACTGATTTAATTAAGTTTTCCGTCTCAGATTCTAAAAAAATAAATCAATTGTAAAAACACTGAAAACGGAAAACTACATTCATAGATTTAAGATGCCACCTTTAGATTTCTAGATTTTATAACTTCTTCAAGTGTATTCTCATCTGAAAACTGTTCTATTGTGAACCCCTCCTCTACCACAACAGATTTCTTTTTTAGGTTTGAGGCCGCAACTTTAGATAAAATTTCCTTGGGATCTAATAACTGAGCATGAAATAACTTTTTGCCCTTTAAATGTTTTAATAATCCCGGGAATAAATTGTCAACAATCCACTTCTGAGCCTCCAAGGATATGATGCTCATTCTCCGGATATCTGCTACTACTACAGTGGTATTTAATTGTTTGAATGCTTCCAACAAATTACTGTTGATTTCAATGAACTCATCGAGATTTTTAACTTTTGAATGATACTGAAGAAATAGTGCATTCAATTTTTCATCCCAAAAAACACTTGCCGTTGGTGTTTCATAAAATACTCTTGATTTTTCCATACTACTTTTTTTATGCTAAAAATAGTATTATTTATTAATATTCAAATATTATATTGTGATTATTATTGTTTGAAATAGTGATTTTTGAGTTAATTCGTGCCATTGAGTAATAAAATAGAACTCATTTTTAATCATAAACCCAATTCAACTTCAGTATTACATTGAAGAATTTAAATATTAGGCATAAAAGCCTATTTTTTCTCAATTATTTGATTTAACTTTTGTTTTCAAAATCAAATTACCGTGGAAAACACTAAAAAAAAGCAATCTGTCGAGAATCAGGTAGTTGAAAAAGAATATCGAACAAGCCAAAATTTCTATAAAAGTGACTTAATCATTCAAGATTATCTGAAAAGGAAAGTAAGCATTAAGGGTTTAGATTACATGACCTCTAAACTTAATAAAACCGGAGAAGATGCAGCCCAAAAAATGGATGTACTTTCCTTAGATGCTGATAAAAATGGGCCTCAATTAATAAAAAGGAATTTCTTTGGGGAGAATATAGACGAGGTTAAATTTCATCCTTCCTATCAAGAATTGATGGAAATCGCCATTGATTCTGAAATGTTTAGGGTGAAGTGGGAGCCAAATCTTAGGGAAATGTTTAAGCAAGAACGACACAGTTTAGGTTTTGCTTCGGGTTATCTCTATGCCATGAGCGAATTGGGGCAATATTGCCCCCTTTGCATGACGGACGGAGTAGCTCGATTAATCGATTTGCACTGCTCAGAAGAAGATAAAAAGCGATTACTTCCTCATATTTATACTACAGAATTGGAAGAATTTTTCACAGGAGCCATGTTTTTGACTGAAAAGTCCGGAGGCTCTGATGTAGGAAGAAATTTAGTGAAAGCAGAAAAGCAAGAGGATGAAACTTACCTTTTGAGTGGTGAGAAATGGTTTTGTAGTAATGTGAATGCAGAATTGATTTTTGCTTTAGCCAGAACGGATGAAAGCAAAGAAGGCACTCGAGGACTTTCTATATTTTTGATTGAAAAACATTTGCCTGATGGAAGCAAAAATAAATTACCCATTGTAAGGCTAAAGGATAAATTGGGAGTTCGCTCTATGGCCAGTGCCGAATGTGTTTTAGACGGCACGGTAGGCAAACTGATAGGAGATGAATTCAATGGTTTTAAAATTATGACCGATATGATTAATCTTTCCCGACTATACAATTCTATAGCAGCACTATCGGGAGCGAGACGCGCTTTGGTGGAAGCCTACAATTTTAATCTTTATAGAAGAAGCTTTGGTAAAACTGCTATTGAACATACCTTAATTAAAGAAAAACTATTTGAAATAGGAAGTTTAAATGTAGCCAATTTTTATTTGACTTGGAGAGCAATAGAAGCTTTGGATAAAGCCGATAATGGAGACGAATCAGCCAGTAGGCAGACAGAGAATGAAAAGCACTTGGGTAGATTACTAACTCCAATGGTGAAAAAATGGTCAGCAGAAAAAGCTGTTTACATCACCAGAGAAAGCATGGAACTCATGGGTGGAATCGGCTATATTGAAGATGGTGTTGTTCCCAAAATCATGCGGGATGTGATGGTTTTACCTATTTGGGAAGGAGCTGGCAACATCATGACTTTGGATATGTTAAGGGCCAGTTTTAAAGCTGAAGGCTTGAAAGTGATGATGCAAGAAATCCAAAAAGCATTAGGAAAAAATAAAGCTTATGATGATTTGATATTGGAACATTTAAAAGTGCTTGAGTCCAAAACAAAGACCTTATTTAAAATGGAGCAAGAGGAACTGGAATTGCATGCCAAATATTTTTTCGAAAAATTGACCACGCTTTATCAATTAAGCCTGATTTTGAAAAATACAGATGAGCGTAATAAAGCTTGGATGGGGCCAACGGCTGAATTTTTGAAATCAAAGCTGGAAAAGGATGAAAATCTTAAAGTAAGGACTGTGGAGGATATAAAAGGATTGATGGCTTGGGAAATATAATATCATCTATATTTGGAAAATGATTATTGATTCTGAATGTAATACCGTCTATTTTTCAGAGAAGCTTAAAGCAAATTTTCCAGAGGAGTTCAATCGAATTCTGGAAGCTTTGGCTCCTTTCGATTATATTAAAGTAAAACTACTAAAAGGAACCAAAGATGAGTGGGCTAGGGATTATATGCCGATCCAAACCGCTGATAAGCGTCTAATAAAATTCCGATATCAACCCAGTTATGAACCCAGAGCCAATTGGACTTCTCCAAAGAACGTAATTAAAGCCAATAATCTAAAAACTCATTTCTCAGAACACAACATTAATCTGGATGGTGGTAATGTGGTGAAATGGAAGGACAAAGTCATCATAACAGACCGAGTGGTTCAAGAAAATCATATTTATCGGAACGATCACAATTTATTGTATGAAAGGATTGAACAAGATTTACAAACAGAGGTTATCATCATTAAGGCGCATGAGGAAAAGCACGATATGGTAGGTCATGCAGATGGGATGTTACGGTTTGTCAATGAAAATACTCTGATTGGTAATCGCTTAAGTAATGAGTATAAACCCATTAGAAAAAGTATTGAGGGGGTTTTGGAAAAATATAGCTTCAATTATATTGATTTACCCTTTTTTGAAGATAAATCCAGTAACCATTATTCTGCCATAGGGGTATATGTCAATTTTTTGGAAATTGCAGATGTTATTTTGTTTCCGATTTTTGATCACCCTAAGCAAAAGAATGATGAAGCATTAAATATCATGAAAGACACTTTTACTGATCGAAAAATTATTCCAATCAATATAGATGCAGTGGGAAAACATGGTGGATTGATGAATTGTATCAGTTGGTGTTTAAAGGAGTGATTTTTTGTTTCATTGGAAATGTATATCCAACTTTCAGCCCTAAAGTAACATGTAAAATGAGCATCTCCCCCTCAAATAGATGCGGTTGAGGAATCCATTCAACAAATATATTTCTATCATCCCTTGGATTTACCACATCGGTATAAGAAATAGTTCTTTTTACAAAACCAAGGCCTCCATAAAAATCAAAATTTAATCGCTTCAGTGCCATTGCATTAAAACCTCCTTTTAAATGGAAGCCCGTTTTTCGTTTCATAAATCGGGCACTTTCATAAGAGGTTCCATTTTTAATATCCTCCTTTTGATATTCGCCTGACTCTAAATAGTCGTTCATTTCAGCAAAAAGGAATTCAATTGCTCCATATAGGAAGTAGTCTTTCCTAGTTAATGCCAAATATTTTATTTCAGGTCTGATTTCAACATAAGAGTAATCTTTCCCCCATTGCAAATTCCTTAGCCACCATTGGTTCAGCTGACTATTTCCATATCCGATATCAATGCCGTAACCGAAATTGTTTTTGGCTATATATTCCAATCCAATTCTATATCTGGGATTATCACCAAAAAGGGAAAGAGGCATTGCCTTTAAATTCAGAATATGGCTGATCTTAGCATTTTCTTGAGAATAGGTTTGGTTCAGTAAAATTAATGTGAAGAATGAGATTAATAATATTTGCTTCATTGAGATCTGAAATATAAACTGAATAATTTAATCGATTGGCAACAGATAAAAGGGCTTCATAAGATTATCCTCATCAATAAATAGTTAAACTTTTTCATTCTCTCTTGTCCTCCCAAATTAATTTTTCATCAGTTTTCAAATCATGAAAATCTGAGCATTGTCCATCTCCATTTCCGCTTAGCCCACCATCGGGTGAACATAATAAGTTACATTCCGCATCATATAGTGAACTGGCAATATCACAACATCTCGATGGAAAGTAATACACTGTTTGTCCTTCGTATTGATAACTGTAAATTTTTGCTGGCGGATTCCAAACATCACCTTTTGCGATATCCTCAATTTGATCCTTAATGCATTCCGGAGTATTAATTAAAATATCTTCTTTTTCACAACTTATAAAAAGGACTGCCATACTGATAAAAACTGTCAATTTTTTCATGATTTTATTATTACCTCCTCTGCATAAGCATCTAATATCTTATCGAAAATAAGGATTTATGCCTTATAAGGATTTATGCCTTATTTTATACTAATCTAATTCATAGACACCCAAATTATTAAAAAGGACTAAAGCATATGATTTATTTTTGCTAATCCCATCTTTTCAAAATCAGCTCCTCATGAAATCTTGCTGTGGTGGATTCAAAAACTTTATCGTGAAATTAGCGATGTTCACTCGCAAACCCTTGATTATAAGCAGCTTCATCCTTTGGAGGATGGATTATAAGATCCCAAATTATTGTCATGTGAATATTAAAAGTGATGGTTAAATTCTTGCTAAAATAGGTTTAAATATTTAAGTGATATCAATGATATTATCCCATTCTTTTTTAATGATTTCATATATGAAGTTTTTACGAATAGGTTCCCCATAATAAGCCACTTCTATTTCCCCTGTTTTAATGGCACCTAATTTATTCATAGCTTTTTGGGAAGGTATATTATTGGAACCAACATGGAAAATAACCTTATCTACATATTTAAAAGCATGGTTTAGCATCAATGATTTCAAAGCCCTATTGTAGCCTTTACCCCAATATTTCTTGGCCAAAAACGTATATCCAATGTGAACAGCACTTTCTTTTGAATTAAAATCATAAAACCTTGAGCTACCAATCGCTTCTTTATTTTGACCTTGTATTAAAAAAGCTCCTCCTGATTCCATCGCACCCTTGAAAAAGTTTTGAAAAACTGCTCGTTCAAATCGATTTCTATTAGGATGTTGAGCCCAAATGTCTGGGTCTGACGCCACAGAATAAAGAAATTCGAAATCAGAATTTTTTAATGGAACCAAGCGTATAAGGTCATTATTCAAGTTCTTAGGCTGTAATTCAAAATAGCTAGATGACATCTCTATAAAGTGGAATTAATAAAATATTTTCAGTGAATACGTATTTGATGAAAATCCGATCAAAAAATCGATTTTTTAATTTTAGTAGGATCTTACTACCCAAAATTTGAATACTTTAGATTAAATTGTCTTGTATTATATGTATATTTAGTTAAATAATCCATATAAACTATGGGAGAACATAATGTAAATTCAAGTTTAAGCCATGAATTAAGAGCAGAATTTATTGAGCATTTGCTGACAGATATTAAGTCGCTCGAAACCATGCTTGATCAGGGACTAATTGAAGATGATATTACAAGAATAGGTGCCGAACAGGAATTTTGTTTGATAACTGACAACTGGCGGCCTTCAAAGAAATCTGTCGAGATATTAGAAGCCATCAATGACTCCCATTTCACAACGGAACTTGCACGATACAACTTGGAAATCAATCTTGATCCTTTAGAATTAAAAGAAAAATGCTTCAGTGATTATGAAAAATCCTTAAATTTTCACCTTTCTCAAGCCGCTAAAATCGCTGAAAAATATGGTGATCGAGTTCTTTTAACTGGTATTCTTCCCACCATTTCCAAGAATGAATTGGAAATGGAATATATGACGCCTAGCCCAAGATATTACGCACTTAATGATATGATAAAGGCGCAGCGCGGCAAAGATATTGACCTCCATATCAGAGGAATAGATGAGCTATCTCTTATACACGACTCTGTTTTATTTGAAGCCTGCAATACCAGCTTTCAGATGCACTTACAAATTGCCCCACAAGATTTTATCTCAAGCTACAACTGGGCACAAGCCATTTCTGGTCCATTATTGAGTGTATGTTGCAATTCTCCCTTATTGCTAGGTCGTGAATTATGGAGCGAAACTCGTATTGCACTTTTTCAACAAAGCATTGATACCAGAAGCTCATCTTTTGCATTGAAAGAACAGTTGGCAAGAGTTTCTTTTGGAAATTCCTGGGCTTCCGGTTCCATAGCTGAAATATTTAAAGATGATATAGCAAGACATAAAATACTCATTGCTAAAGAAATTGATAATAATTCGCTAGAGGAACTATCACAAGGCAGAATTCCAAAACTACAGGCCTTGAATCTCCATAATGGCACCGTATATCATTGGAATAGGTGTTGCTATGGAGTAGGAAATGGTAAAGCGCATGTCCGTATTGAAAATCGTTATATTCCGGCCGGACCTACAGTGAAAGATGAAATTGCAAATTTTGCTTTTTGGATAGGGATGATGATGGGAAGGCCAAAAGAGTTTGACGATATGGCTAAAGTAATGGAGTTTAGAGATGTAAAATCCAATTTTATAAAGGCTGCCCGCACCGGTAAGGAGTCTGTCATGAGATGGAAAGGAGAACAATATTCCGCCAGAAAACTTATCACTAAATATCTTTTACCCATAGCCTATGAGGGGTTGAAGAAAGCAAAAATTGCTGAGGAAGACATAGACAAATACCTTGGAATTATTGAAGAAAGAACCGCTAAAGAAACAGCTTCACAATGGTGCATCCGAAACTATCGAAAACTCAAACAAACTCATAAAAAGGATGATGCTTTGCTAATGCTGACCAAAGCTATTTATAAAAATCAAAATGAAAATATCATCTCACATGAATGGCCAGAAGTTGATCCTACATTAGAGGCTCATGAAGCTTCTTATTTGGCGGGGCATATCATGAGCACCGAGCTTTTTACTGTCACAGAAAATGACCTGGCCGATCTGGCAACAAGTGTGATGCTATGGAAAAATATTCATCATCTTCCCGTAGAAAATAAAAAAGGGGAGCTCTGCGGTTTACTCACATGGTCACATTTAGAGCGCTATAAAAAAGAAATTGGTCATACTGAAGGATTATTGGTTTCGGAAATTATGACAAAAGACCTTATCACCGTCAGACCAGAAACCACCATCAAAAACGCACTAGATTTAATGAAAAGAAATTCTATCGGATGTGTTCCGGTAATCCATGATCGCCACCTTGTTGGAATCATAACCATTAATGATATAATTCCTTATAACAATGACCAAGGTTTATAGTAAAGCACTTAATCAGACAATTAATATTGAACGCTTTATTGGTAAGCTCAAAAGTAAAAGCAACGGACCTTCTATGATTTTAACAGCAGGTATTCATGGCAATGAGCCTGCAGGAATTTTCGCCTTAAATCAATTGATGGAGTTTCTCAAAACCAATAATATTAAAATTCAGGGCAACCTATATGCAATAGCCGGTAATCTTCCAGCTCTGGAAAATGGAGAGCGATTTCACCAACAAGACTTGAATCGCCTTTGGACAAATGAGAGAATGCTTCAACTCCAGAAAGGAAAATTAGAGATTAATGATAAAGATATCGCTGAACTAATAAATTTAAATGAATGTATAAATGATATTTTATCGCAAGACACAGGCCCCTTTTATTTTCTAGATCTCCATACTACTTCCAGCGAAACAATGCCTTTTGTAGTAATGAATGACAGCTTGCTTAATAGAAAGTTCACCGACCAGTATCCGCTTCCCACCATTTTAGGAATAGAAGAATATTTAGAGGGACCCTTACTAAGCTATATTAATGAGTTGGGGTATGTAGCTTTTGGTTTTGAAGCAGGTCAGCATGATGACAACTCCTCCATTCAAAATCATTTTGCCTTTAGTATTTTATCGCTCGTTTTTGCCGGTCTTATTGATAAAAATGCTGTAGATTTCAATAAATACTACGCAACGTTGGCAAAAAACACCATGAACACACGTGACTTTTACGAGATTTTATATCGTTATAAAATAAAACCGGGAGAGGACTTCCAGATGATCCCGGGCTATGTAAATTTCGAATTAATAGAGAAAGGTCAGCAGTTGGCTATTAGCAATAAAAAGCCCATATACGCTGATTCTCAAGCACGAATATTTATGCCGCTCTATCAAGCTCAGGGCTCTGAAGGTTTCTTTGCCATACAAAGAGTATCGAAATTTGCCCTAAAATTATCTGCCATACTTCGTAAAATCAGACTTGACCGGATACTCCCTCTTTTACCTGGAGTATCATGGAGCGAAGGATCGGCACTTCGTGTCAATCGCAAAATCGCACGCTTCTTTACCAAGGATTTCTTTCATCTCCTTGGGTACAGAAGCAAGCGATTAGATAAAAACTTTTACTTGATGCGAAATAGGGAATTA
Organism: Marivirga sp.; assembly: GCF_051117495.1. NCBI lineage: Bacteria > Pseudomonadati > Bacteroidota > Cytophagia > Cytophagales > Marivirgaceae > Marivirga > Marivirga sp. The sequence continues at coordinate 329,003 of NZ_JBNPEF010000004.1, forward strand.
GCTTCCCGTGAAGATGAGTATAAGGATGAAAGTTGGTACTCAAACAATTAGAAGAATGATAAGATTACTTATCCTTAATGAAAGAGGAATGCTTTTTAATTTCCGCTAGCTACTAATACAACAATCACTTACCAATATAATAAATAATTTGATAACTTCTTCTTTCTTGGTTTATGGGATTTTAACCCATAATTTGCAGAAAAAATTGATATGAAAAATCTACTTGGCTTTATAACATTGCTCATTTTCGTAATTTCTTGCAAACCTTCGGATAGATCTTTCTTAACCAAAGCACAGGTTTACCCAGAAAACTACGAGATGTTAGCTACCGACACTTTTCGAGTGATGACATGGAATGTAGAGCATTTTGTAGATCTGTATGACAACCCCTATGTGAACAATAAAAGAGAAAATAATCCTGATACCGCAGTACTAGAGAAGAAATTCAAACTATTTGCTGAAGCATTAAAAAAGGCAGATGCGGATGTGGTAGTGTTGCAGGAAATTGAGCATATTCAGTTAGCCAAGAAATTATCCGAAGACCTTTTTCCAGAGTTGAACTACCGTTTTTTTGCTGATGCTGCAAGTATCAATTGGTATCAGAATGTGGTAGTGATGAGCCGACTGCCTTTGGGCGTGATGTACAGCTATGGATCAGTTCATTCTCCAGTGGCTTATACCGATGAAGAAGGAAAGGATCAATACGAAACACAAAGCAGGATTAACACAAGGCTATGGACGATCGAAGTAATGGCTGATCAAGATTACAATTTTTATCTAACAGGAGCTCATCTGAAAGCTGGAAGAGGGGAGCGTGACGTAGCCATGCGTCTTGGGCAGATTGCTTTGCTAAAAGAACAGTATGCTCGAATCTATAATGAGCATAAAAATGCCAATATAATTGTTGCTGGCGATTTAAACAGCTATCCTGACAGCCGTGAGATCCAGTCTTTTGAAGAAAAGGTAGAAGGAATTTCTTTTATCGACCCCCTTCCGTTAGATGTGATGACACATACTGCTGATGATCCAAAACGCAGACTTGATTACCTATTGGTCAATGAAAATATGATTCCTGAGCTGGTAAAAGGTTCATTAAAGGTGCCAATGCTACTTAATACTGAGGAGATGCGTACGGTAAGCGATCATTTACCCGTGATAGCAGATTTTGTAGCTTCTGAAAAGAGGTGAAGTATAAAAGAATTTTTTCCTAGGAGCGTAGCTAATCCAACCTTCTCAAAATCAGCTCATGATGAAATCTTCTTCGTGGAAAATCATATTCCTTTTTATCATAAGAGGTGATGTATTCGCTGATTATTTTATTGTAAAACACTTCATCCTCAGGAGGATAAACCTCATGCCAGCGACTTGAAATCATATCTCCATAATCTTCTTTTATTCGACTTAAATGAGCGGAAGCAGATCGATTGGTTTCAAAAATTGGCATAATCTCATCACATTTGTCCAAGTATTTTTCAGGATTTATATCAATGGCTTGAAGGCTAAAAGATAACTTTTCTTTAAACGCTTTAAGAAAATCAGGGTGGGTCTTTTTTGAATAACGGAAAATAAAAAATGTGAATTTAGTTAAGGGATTAGCAATTACTAAATAGCGTTCACGCTGGATGAAAAATACATCTACATACCAAATTAAAAGTGGGTCAATCTGTTCTTTTACAGGCTCATTTTTATCATAAATATTTTTGCCTAAGTATCGTTGGACTTTCTTTGATTGATATAAATGAATAGACATAAGTTCTAAATCTCTTGATTTGAATCTAAAGATTTTATTTTATTAACTTTTTTTAGGCTTCAATTGCTCAAAAAATATCTTTCCGACTCTTTTTATATGTTCTAACAAATCAGGGTTATTGATTTGGTGGTAAATGGAAATGTCAAATTTATAAGGTAGAAGCAGTTCATCAATTTCATTTTCTAATTGAGCTAAATCTTCAAATTTCATATCCCTTCCAATCAAAACTAAATCAATATCGGACCCATTTCGGTAGTTGCCTTTTGCTCTACTCCCATAAAGAATTGCTTTTTCTATTCTAGGATTTTTGTTAAGACACACTTTAATTTTTTCAATGGTATTATTTTCTAAACCGAAAGCCATTTCATTATTATATATTGGATTGATTCCCTGATTTCAATTCTTCCATCTTTAGTTGAAAATCTTTGAAAAGGACAAAATATTTTTCTTTAATATTTGTAGCTATAGCTTCCGCAATATCATCATTGTAAGTATGCGAGGTTTCATTCCTACTTTTAATCATCTCCATCCATCCTTCACCGTCTGTTATTAGTTCTAGTTGAAATGCCTCTCTGGTGGCATCTTTGGAACCATAAATTTTTGTATTACCCTTTCCTTGAATAAAATCTTTTAGCGTCTTCCAGGCTAATTCGTGTGTATATTCAAACGATTGAATCAAACCCTGTTCTTCTAAATCAGAAAGTTCACGTTCATAGCTAAGTTCTACAGCTTTTTCTAACTGCAAAAAAGCTTTATTGAAATTTGAAAAGCGCTGAATCCAACGTATATCTTGGTTTTCCATATAATTTAAAACACCTCTTTTTTAGTATTAATTAAGTTTGTGAACTAAAAAAACTAATATTCGATGACCTATCTTAGTATATCCGAAATATAAGAATTTAAATCATAAGGAGTCCAAATGAACTCTGAATCCTTATTTCTAAATTTTTTATCTAGCCTAATTATCTTTTCACAACTGAATTTCGATCCCTACTTCTGGATGATAGTTCAGAAGAAGCTACGCAGCCTTTTAACTCCAATATTTCTTTTGAAATTTCGAAAGGGGCATCACTTTTATCAGCTTCTTTAGAGATCAAGCCCCTTACAAATTCAGAACGGCTCATATTGGCATTTTTAGCTAATTTGTCCAATAATTTCCTGTTAAGTGAAAGTGTGATTTTTTCGGTTCTCATTTTATTCTATTTTGGTGGTATAATGTAAAACGAATATACCATTTTTGCTTAAATTGAAATCCGGTTAAACTTAAACTAGGGTAGAAAGTATAGATTTTTCTGATTCCCCTACTTCCCGATACAAAACTTCGAAAAAATATTAGCCAACAAATCATCAGTAGTAATCTCCCCTGTGATCTCACCTAAGAATCGCAAGGCATGCCGAATGTCCAGCGCAAGAAAATCTCCTGTGATATTGTCACCTAATCCTCTAAGTACCGCATTTAAGCTGTTTTGGGTTTGTACCAGATTATCATAATGGCGGATGTTGGTCACTACTGTGTCTCCTGTTTTGAAATTATCGAGATTTACGGTTTCTACTAGCTTTGTTTTTAAGGCTTCCAAGCCTTCTTTATTGATGGCAGAAATGAAGAGTGTGTTTTTATCTTTCTTCATTTCATTATAAAGATCTTGCTGTGCTTCATCCAGCTTGTTCCCTACCTTTATAAAGGGAATCCCCAAATTCTCCAGCATATTGATATCTCTGTTGACTTCGGTTAAAGTATCATTCTTCAAGTCGAACATATAGATAATCAGAGAAGCCTGCTTCATTTTATCCTTTGTTCGCTGTACGCCTATGGCCTCTACTTTATCTTCGGTATCTCGTAAACCTGCTGTATCGATAAATCGGAAAACCATTCCTTCCAAATTGATTTCATCTTCTATGAAATCTCGGGTAGTTCCTGCTATATCGGAAACAATGGCTTTTTCTTCATTTAAAAGCGCATTTAACAAAGTCGATTTACCAGTATTGGGTTTTCCGGCTATGACGGTTGGTACTCCATTTTTGATCACATTCCCTAAATCAAAGCTGCTCACTAAAGCGGTAATTACGCTTAACAACTGATTGACAAGCTTTTTCAAATCGTCTCGATCGGCAAATTCTACATCTTCTTCACCGAAATCTAATTCCAGTTCTATCATACTGGCAAAATGAATCAGTTCTGCTCTGAGTTGCTTAATTTGTTCTGAGAACCCTCCGCGCATTTGATTCAGGGCCGCTTTATGAGATGCTTCTGTATCGGCATTAATTAAATCAGCTACGGCTTCAGCTTGTGCCAAATCAAATTGACCATTCAAAAAGGCTCTTTGGGTGAATTCTCCTGCTTTTGCTAAGCGAACTCCTTTAGTTAAAAATAATTTAATCAATTTTTGAACGATATAAGGCGAACCATGGCAGGAAATTTCCACTACATTTTCTTTGGTGAAAGAATGTGGAGCAATAAACAATGTGGCTACTACTTCATCTATGATTTCACCCTCCTCATTACGGATAGTGCCAAAATGAGCGGTATGGCTTTTTTGATTTAAAAGATTCTTACCCTTGAATACACTATTGGTAATTGTGATGGCATCTTCTCCCGAAAGACGAATGACAGCAATCGCCCCAACCCCGGGAGCTGTAGATAATGCAATAATGGTTTCCTTCAACTGATCTAACATCTTGCAAATTTCATGAATAATTGGCGATTATAAAACGGAAATCTAGATTATAGCTTAATATTCAGTTTTCCATCTTTTTTTCGCTTAACAACTGATTATCTGTTAATCAACATCATTTGCTGATATTTTAATCAAAGATTAAAATCATTAGATTCCCACCTTCGTGGGAATGACGCACAGAAAAAATCAAGTGCGGTAATTTAAGATTAAAACTTTTCCAAAGTTCAGTGATTTTAAAGCAAATCAATGGTTGGTGGCACACCAACTATCTAAAAATCAGTTAATAACCTAAGAAGCTTTTAAACTCAATAACAAATGTTTTATATCAAGGCAATTCCTCTCCTTTCGCTGCTGAATATAAAGCATACCAATCTTCTTTTTCCATGGTTTTAGTCTCCACTTTTAAAGCTTCTTCCAATCTTTCTGGTTTTGAAGTCCCCAATACTGGTATGATGCCAGAAGGATGTTTTTTCAAAAAAAGCAACATCAATTGAGCAGTATTCAATTCGTATTTCTCGCTTAGATTTTTCAATGTGGTATTGAGTTCTTGCTCAGATTTTGAATTTCCTTTATGCATAAAATGCCCGCCACCCAGTGGGGACCAAGCGGTTGGTCTGATATTTTTCATCAATAACTGGTCTAAACTGCCGTCTTCAAATGGGTCCAAATGACTCAAGGAAGCTTCAATCTGATGCGTTACCAAAGGAAAAACTGAATTTATCATTTCGAATTGAGAGGTTGTGAAATTTGAAACCCCAAAAAAACGCACTTTTCCATCATCCTTTAATTTCTCGAAAGTCTCCGCTATTTCATTGGGGTTCATCAAAAAATCAGGGCGATGTAGCAATAATACATCAATATAATCAGTACGAAGATTTCGAAGGGAATTCTCTACAGATTGAAGAATGTATTGTTCACCTGAATCATAAGATTTTAATTTATTCTTAGGACGATTTTCGGCCGGCATTCTAATACCGCATTTAGTAGTGATTTGCATTTCCTCACGTAAATAAGGCTTTTCCTTTAATGCCTTTCCGAAATCAGCTTCAGTTGTATAATCTCCATAAATATCGGCATGGTCAAAGTCCTTTAAACCTATGGCAATGGATTCCTCAATAAAATTGATCCATTGTTTAGTATTGAAATTTTCACCCCACTTCCCTAATCGCATGGTGCCAACTAAGTAAGGAGAAAATTCTATTGAATTTTTGGATAAGCTTGTTTGTCTCATTAGATATATAAAATAAAACTAAAATTTACATAAATATTTCAATATCACATATCCTAATTTAAACTTCTTCGTTAGCTTGCACATAGATTCAATTTTGAGATGAAGTTAAACGAACAATCAACCACCAATAAGTTATTATTAGTACTGGTAATACCTGTCATTTTCTACAGCCTACAGTTATTATCCTTTATATTCATTCCTTTAATGTTTGCCATTTTCATAGCATTATTATTTACCCCCATGATGCGATGGATGAAAAAAAGAAAAGTTCCTCAATTTATTGCTTTAGGAACCGTAATACTGATTTTGGCATTTACAGGCTTTTCGGGCTTTAAAATTGTTCAAATGTCCGGCAAGCAAATTGAAGAAGGTAAATCCGAAATTTTCAAGAAATTAGACAATAAGGTTGAGCAGGTAGTCACACCATTTGCTGAAACTTTGGGTTTAGATCAATCCAATGGCGAAAGCACCATAAAAGGCTTATTAAAAAGTGATAAAATAGAGCAATTTATATTAGACAATTTTACGATAACCATATCCTTTATTCAAAGCACAGTAGTCAACATACTGATGACACTCTTCTTTTTAATGCTCTTATTGGCAGGTTCCCTTAATTTTAAGGACATTTTGCAGAGTACACTCTTTACAGGAGGAACCCAATCCGTAAAAACATTTATGAAAGTGGAAAGAAGTGTGTCCGATTTCCTAAAAGTAAAAATATTTGTCAGTTTATTAACTGGCATTGCATTTGGAATAATAGCCTGGTCTTTAGGCATAAGTTTCCCACTTTTTTGGGGCCTATTGGCTTTTGTCATCAACTTTGTGCAGATGGTAGGTTCTGTTGTCTCAACTGTTTTGGTAATGATTTTTGCTTTTATAGAAATTGAAAGCCCCGGCACCCTACTCTTGGCCGCCATTCTTTTTACAGGTGCTCAAGTTTTATTTGGTGCTGTTTTAGAGCCTATTTTTATGGGAAGGTCATTTTCCATTAATATTATTGTGGTATTGGTAATGCTAATGTTCTGGGGATTTATATGGGGAGTACCCGGCTTGATTTTATCCATTCCATTGACAGTACTTTTTAAAACCATATTGAATGAATTTGAAGGAGGTAAAAAGTTTGCCAAGTTGATGTCTTAAGTAATCGGTTTTAATTTATATAAAGCAAGCCTCTAAGAGTTTATTAAGAGCATTGCTAATCCTTTTTGACCTTATTTTCTAATTGCCTCAATATTTTTTGTATTTTCAATCAAACTATTTCAACATAAGAAAATACCATGACCAAAAATAAGGTGCTTAAAAGAACCGGTATTATTTTTATAAGTAGCTTTATTTTGCTATTTATCAGTTGGCAACTGCTTAAGGAATTGAAAATAAAAACCTTTGTGGTAGATTCATTACAAACTGAACTCAATAATTATTTTGAGGACTCGGTAAAACTTGTGATTGAAGACATTTCATTTAATTTTTTTGAAAAACAAATATTACTTGAAAAGATCAATGTAAATCTAATTGCCAATCAAATAGACACCCTAGCTAGCATGGAAATACCCAATCTCAATATTTCTTGGGATAACTATAGGGAAACATTCAATAATCAATTTTATCAATTCAATACCTTAGAATTGATAAATGCAAAGATTTTACTCCCCATTGACTTCAGTAAAATTAAAAGAACAAAGGCTTCCAAACCATCTTTTGAGGGTGAATTTGAATTAGATATAAAGGAATTCAATATGAAAGATGGTGATTTATTATTTTATGATGAACGCAACAAAAAATCAGGAAGAATAAAAGCTAAATACTATTTAACTGCCAAAAACATTCATTTTCAGAAAGACAAAATACTAAATGATTTTCAGGATGTGGCCGAGGAAATAATCTTAGAATTCAACGAATTAACTTATTTTCTGAAAGATGACTTACATAAGATTGACATTGAGAAATTGACTTTTGATTTATTCAAGCAACACATATCCTTAAGCTCCACGCATTACCGACCTGTTTATTCCCCTGAAAAGTTTGCTAAACTAAAAGGAGAGGAGGCTAATTATATTGATATTTTATTAGATTCCATTCAATTAAAAGATATAAGATGGCAAGGTGACAGTATGATAAGCATAAATTCTATTTTGACAAAAGATATTATATTACAAGTTTTTAAAGATAAAAATTATCCATTACCGGATGATCGATTTGTTCCAATTCTGATTAATCTCTTAAAAGAAAGTGAAATTTCCATTGACGTTAGGTCATTAATAGTGGATAATATGGACCTGACTTATACTGAAATTCCTGAAGGCAGTAAAGAAAAAGGAGTGGTAATATTGAATAATATTAATGGGGAAATTACTAATATTACCAACCGGTCGGACAGTATTATTAAAAATGGAAAGTACCTCGCAATAAAGGCCGATGCAGACTTCTATGGAGAAGGAAGATTAGATGCCGATATTCAATATGATTTAACTTCTCGATACGGATATTTTAAAGTTTATGGAAGCTTACAACCCATGGAAATAGGGGCTTTTAATAGCTATTTAGCCAAATCATATCCTATTGAAATCAGTTCTGGAAGAGTGGATGAATTATTCTTTAGCTATTCGGGGGGAAATAGGGCCGTAAGCGGTGAAATGGAATTCAAATATTCAGATTTTAAAATTAAATTCCATAAGGTATTGAATGAAGAAGAAAAGGGAGATAAAGCACTAAGTTGGTTGGCAAATGTGGCCTTATCTCAAAAAAACCCACGAAATAATGGTAAATATAGAGTAGGTAGAATAGAATTTAAGAGAGACACCCGGAAGTCCATGTTTAGTTATTGGTCCAACAGTCTGGTGTCAGGATTTCAATCTACTTTAGGATTAGAAAAGCCAGCAAGAGTTGAAAAACTTGAGCAGGATAAAGACGACAGAAACCTTTGGCAAAAAATAGGTATCGGAAAGGAGGATGAAAGTGAATAAGTGGAAATTCATTTTTTTATTGATTGGGTTTGGTGTAATTGCAGTATTCAGTAATTCTCTATTTTTTACAGAAGAAAATAGTCATAAGATTACAAGAATTAATGGCTTTAATTTAGTCGCACCTCCACAAGCATTTCAAATCGATTCGCTTCAAAAAGTAAAAGATATGGGCGCAAAATGGGTGGCGATTGTACCCTATGCTTTTTGTAATGCACAATCAGCTGAAATTATTTTTGACCACCCCAGACAATGGTGGGGAGAAAAACCAGAAGGAGTTAAAGAAACCATTCAAATGGCCAAATTATTGAACTTGAAAGTGATGATAAAACCTCACCTTTGGGTAGGAGGCCAAGGTTGGGCCGGAGATTTGGAATTTGAGTCTGATAGTCTTTGGAATGTTTTCGAGCAACAATATTCAAAATACATTGATAACTACATTGAAATAGCTGAAGCTATGGAGGTGGAATTATTTTGCCTTGGAACTGAAATCAGAAGATCTACGCAATTAAGGGATAAATTCTGGAGTAAACTCATTTCAAATAGCAGGAAGAATTTTAGCGGAAAACTAACTTACGCGGCCAATTGGGATGAATATGATAAAATTGAATTTTGGGATAAACTAGATTATATAGGAATAGATGCTTATTTCCCATTGAGCAATGAAAAGTCAGTCAATAAAAAGGACTTGATAAGCTCCTGGCAACATCCAAAGGATGAAATGCAAAAGGTCTCGGAAAAATTTCAAAAAACAGTTTTATTTACAGAATATGGTTATGAAAGTATTGATTACAATACCAAAGGGCATTGGCAATTATCAAAAGACAGTTTGGACATAAATTTTGATAATCAAATAATTGCATTTGAGGCCTTATATGAATCCATGCGCTCAGAAGACTGGTGGCAGGGTGGCTTTATCTGGAAGTGGCACCTCAACAGAAATGGGCTCAACAATAGAAATATTAAGGCATATACTCCACAGGACAAACCTGCTTTAAATATTATTAAGAATGAATTCAATCATAATTTTTAAGTCAACAGCATTATGAAAATATCATTTCAAAACGCATTTTTTACGCTTGCATTTATCGCCATTTTGATAGCATTTTTAGTAGTGGCAAAATCCATTTTAATTCCGCTGGGAATTGCACTGCTATTGGCATTCATTTTATTTCCAGTTCATAAAAAATTTATGAGCTGGGGAATAGGAAATATCCTAGCTGCATTTTTTTCCATCTTATTATTAATTATCATCATTGGGGGAGGAATCACCTTCTTTTCTGCAGAAATCATAGCTTTGTCTGATGAAATCAGCAATTTTGGAAAGAAACTCACCAAGCTTTCTACCGATGTGATTGTGTTTGTGAATAAAAATGTGAGTCTAGTGGATGATCTGGAAAAAGATCAATTGTTAAAAGATCTGAAATCTTGGTTCAAAGATTCTGCAGGCAGTCTATTAGGTGGCACATTCAATAGTACGGCCAATTTCTTTACTGGCTTAGTCACGGTCATTATTTATATGTTCTTATTCCTGATTTATCATAAGGGTTTAGTTAGGGCTTTTATGAAATTTTCTCCTGAAGATAAGAAACAACAGTTTTTCAAAATGCTAAAGAGCGTTCAACAAGTGGGACAAAAATATCTTTCCGGTATGTTAATCTTAATCATCATACTAGGATTTGCCAATAGTATCGGCTTATGGATTATTGGAATCGACAGCCCATTCCTATTTGGTTTTTTGGCGGCTTCTCTTTCCATTATTCCTTATATCGGAACCACTTTGGGTGCCACAATTCCCGTTTTATATGCATTTATGTCACATGATTCACTCTTTATGCCACTAGCAGTAGCCATTCTTTTTTGGGCAGTTCAATTAATTGAGAGCAACTTTTTAAGTCCTAAAGTAGTGGGCAATAGCGTGAATGTAAATGCCTTTGCCGCTATACTAAGTTTGATTATAGGTGCGTCTATTTGGGGTGTTGCGGGCATGGTTTTATTCCTTCCGTTTGCTGCCATGTTAAAAGTAATTTGCGAAGAGTATGAGCCACTCAAACCTTTAGCGCTCTTAATTGGTAATTCTAATTTTCAGGATAGTGAGGGAAATAAAAAAGGGATATTTAAGAGGTTAAAGGAGAAATTTAAGAAAAATTAAAATAATAGTTTATGGGGATATTTTGCTGTCATAAGGCACAGAAATACACAGAAAAGGAGTTAGTGTATTCTACTTAATACTTAAAAACATCAAGACCTCAATACTTTTACACTTACTTCTTCACCCTACTAGGATTATCATTAATGAAAGCCTTCCAGCTTTTAGGACCGCTAGCAGTTTTACCCCCCTGAAAATGATGACATATGGCTACTCCCAAAGCATCTGTAGCATCCAGTAATTTGGGGATTTCTTTGATACCTAATAAGGTTTTGAGCATTTCGGCCACTTGTTCTTTGGAAGCATTTCCATTGCCCGTAACTGACATTTTTACTTTTTTAGGTGCGTATTCTGTAATAGGCAAATCTTTATTAAGTGCAGCCGCCATGGCTACCCCTTGTGCCCTGCCCAATTTCAACATTGATTGTACATTCTTTCCATAAAAAGGAGCCTCAAAAGCTACTTCATCTGGATTATAATCAATGATTAAGCTTGTTACCCTTTCGAAAATCTTGCGAAGTTTGATTTCATGATTGGCATATTTGGACAAGTGAATGACCCCATATTGCAACATTGTCATTTTATTGCCGGTGATTTGAATCACTCCATAACCCATTACGGTGGTTCCCGGGTCAAGCCCTAATATGATTTTATCACTTGGCATATATTTTAATTCTTTATTTTTTTTAAACACTCCTTTTTAGAGCTCACAGAAGGTATAGAAATTCACTAAAAGTTTATATCATATTTACTTCATCTAGCTGATTTCGGTCTGACCTTCGGTACTGACCTAATCATCCAACCACCCATCATCTGACTTACAACTATTTATTTCTATCTATTTTTCAACCTTATTTCCATTTTATTTCAACCTTATTTCTATTTCGCAAATCTATACTTCACTACTTCAAGCTTCCAACTCCCTACTTCTAACTTTTTAATGCGCCTCACTCCAATTATCTGCTATCCCGACCCCAATTTCCATAGGTACATCCAATTCCATGGCATTCTTCATTAAATCTACTACTTTATCCTTCAGTTTTTCAATTTCATCTTTATGGGCATCGAAAATCAATTCATCATGTACCTGCATGATCATTTTCGATTTCAAATTCTCCTTTTCCATCCATTTATGAATATTGATCATGGCAATTTTAATCATATCGGCAGCACTTCCCTGAATTGGAGCATTGATGGCATTTCGTTCTGCATAACCTCTAATCGTCTGATTGCGTGAATTAATATCTCTTAACCATCTTTTTCTGCCTAGAATTGTTGTCACATATTCATTGGCCCTAGCTTCTTCTTTGATTTTTTCCATATAATCATGGACTTTAGGGAATTCCTTAAAATAGGCTTTAATGATATCCGAAGCCTCGGTTCTTGAAATATTAAGATTTTGGGCCAAGCCAAAAGCCGATATGCCATAGATGATCCCAAAATTCACCTCCTTGGCCTTTCTTCTCATGCCCGGATCTACATCTTCTAAATCCACCCCAAAGACTTTAGCAGCTGTAGTAGCATGAATATCCCTTCCATTTTTGAAAGCCTCCATCATGGCTTCATCCTGAGAAAAAGCGGCCATAATGCGCAATTCTATTTGAGAATAGTCCGCGGCCATCAACTGATAGTTTTCATCTCTTGGCACGAATGCTTTCCTAATCAATCTTCCTTTTTCGGTACGAATCGGAATATTTTGTAAATTAGGATTATTAGAGCTCAATCTACCTGTGGCAGCCACAGCCTGACGATAATCAGTATGCACTCTGCCATCTTTTTCACTTATCAATCTTGGTAATGCATCTACGTAAGTTGATTTCAATTTTTGATACTCGCGGAATTCTAAGATCTTATCTGCAATTTCATGTTCATTGGCTAGCTTAGATAAAATTTCTTCTCCGGTGGCATATTGACCTGTTTTGGTTTTCTTGGGTTTATCCACCAGTTTCATTTTATCGAATAGAATCTCTCCCAATTGTTTTGGTGAGGCGATATTGAATTCTTGACCAGCTAATTCAAAAATCTTCTCCTGCGCCTCCAAAGCTGCGGTTTCCAATTCCTTTGACATTTTAGCCAGGGCATCTTTATCAATTTTCACCCCTTCATATTCCATTTCAGCCAAAACATAGGAAAGTGGCTCTTCCACATCATGTAGCAGACTTTCAAGTTTATTTTCTTTGATTTCTTTTTCTAAAATATGCTTTAATTGTAAGGTAATGTCGGCATCTTCTCCTGCATATTCCACCACATCGGCTACAGGAACATCCCGCATATTACCTTGTTTCACTCCTTTCTTACCTATCAAATCTGTAATGGAAACAGGACTGTAGTTCAAGTAATTCTCTGCCATCACATCCATATTATGACGGGTTTCAGGATCGAGGAGATAATGTGCCAACATGGTGTCAAACATTTTTCCTTTTACCCTAATGCCATAATTACGCATCACCTGAATATCATACTTTAGATTTTGCCCTATTTTAGTGATGTCTTCATTTTCCAATACATCCTTAAATTCATCTGCTATCTTCTGAGCTTCTTGTTGATCGGCTGGAAAAGGAACATAATAAGCCTCTCCCGCTACATAAGAAAAAGCTAAACCTACTAATTCCGCATCGGTGGGTTCCAAATCAGTGGTTTCCGTATCAAAACAGAACTCATCCTGAATAGATAAATAGGTGATTAAATCTTCTCTTAATGCGGGAGTGTCAATCAAATGATATTGATGAACTGTATTGGCCAATGTCCTTCTTTCTTCTGGTTCCTCATCTTTCTGCGCTGCCTCTTCTGGGGTATCCGTAAACATGGACATTTGAGCTGGATCAACTTTAGCAGATGATTTTGAGGCGGTTGCTGGTTCTTCCCCCAAAACCCTTTTCATAATGGTTCTGAATTCCAGTTCTTCAAATAACTCCTTTAAAGCCTCCTCGTTAGGGTCGTCAAGGGTTAATTTATCAGGCTCGTAAGCCAATGGGACATCAATTTTGATAGTGGCCAATTTTTTAGAAAGCAAGGCCTGTTCTTTATTAGCCTCCACTTTTTCTTTCATCTTCCCTTTTAATTCATCAGTATGTTCCAATAAACCTTCTACTGAGCCATATTGCTTCAAGAATTTAATAGCCGTTTTAGCACCAACTCCAGGAATTCCAGGGATGTTATCCACTGCATCTCCCTGTAAACCCAAAATATCAATTACTTGCTCAACTCTATCAATATCAAATTTCTTTTTAACTTCTTCAATCCCTAAAACATCTACTCCATTGCCCATGAAAGCAGGTTTGTAAAGGAAAACATTATCCGTTACCAATTGCGCATAATCCTTATCGGGTGTCATCATATAAACTTTGAAACCATCCTCTCCTGCTTGTTTGGCAATGGTTCCTATGATGTCATCTGCTTCGTAACCATCCAAAATCAAAACCGGAATATTAAAAGCTTCCACTATTTTTTTCACATAGGGGATAGCAACCCTAATATCTTCAGGTTGTTCTTCTCTTTGCGCTTTATATTCTGGAAATTCCTCATGCCGGAAAGTGGGAGCAGAAGTATCAAAGGCAACGCCTATATGAGTTGGTTTTTCTTTTTTCAGGATTTCTAAAAGGCTATTGGTAAAACCTAAAGCTGCGCCAGTATTCATTCCTTTAGAGTTGATTCTTGGAGTTTTGCTAAAGGCAAAATGGGCACGATAAATAAGTGCCATGGCATCGAGAAGAAATAATTTTTTATCTGATTCTGGTATATTGCTCATTTGAAATTTGATTCTGGAGTTAAACAGATTTTAAAGTTAGAAAATTGTGGCTCGAAAAGGAATGTCAAACAAAGAATTCCATGAATTTTAATGATTCTTCATTCAGTTTAATGGAGAAGGAGATATTTGATACCAATAAAATATATTAACAGGTTCTTCCTTAATTAAACTTAAGGCACTTTGGATTAAGTTCTTTTTCTGTAGTCTTAAATTCAAGACTGTATTCATTTCTAAACGCTAACTATAATACTATATCTATGATAGTATCATTTTATTCAATTTAATTTTCCTTTTAGAATTACTTCTTCCAAACTCCTTAAATGCTGAATATCTTCCAATGGATTTTCTTTTAAAATGATAATATCGGCTACTTTTCCTTTTTCCAAGCTTCCATATTGGTTTTCCATCCCAAAAAAAGCGGGCCCGTAAATCATGGAAGTTTTCATGGCTTCGGCAGGACTTAAACCTGCTTCCGTTAAACTAAATAATTCACCCCAAAGAGATTCACCAGGATAAACAAAGGAATTAAATGGGCCACAATCAGAACCTGCAAAAATAGGAACACCGGCTTCGAACATTGGTCCAATCATTTCCTTAGCTAAGTTTGAGACTTTTTCACGCATCTGACTACCGGATGACTTGGCTCTTTTGGCCGCTTCAACTCTTCTTTCATAAGTTTTTTGTATGCCCACTCCTATTTCACTTAATAAAGTATCAGCACTGTGATCTTCATCTGCTAATTGGGAGAGTACTTTTCCAATGTATAAAGTGGGTGTAATATAAACTTGTTTTTGAGCCAACTCAGCAAATAATTTATTTGCCATTTGCTCATCATAGGTATCCGTGATAGTTTCCATCATGCCATAACCCAAGCCTAGTTCCGTCAGACTATCTGCTTTAGGAGAACACCCTTTCATGATGTAATACATATGCTCACTTCCATCCATGCCGAAATCAACAGCTTTCTTAAAATCAGCAGACATAGGCATGTGACCGGTTACTTTCATACCTCTTTTTTCTGTTGCTTCAATGATAGCATAAAAATTTTCTGCACTTAGGCTACCATCATAAATTTTCACATAATCAACACTAATTGATTCTAATGAATCCAAAGCTAATTCAATATCATTCTGGTTTTCGATTTTTATGGATCCTTCCCAAGCTGGTTTTGGCCCATCAAGCTTAGGTCCAGAAGTGAAAATTTGAGGGCCAAGTAATTCTTTTTGATTGATTTTCTTGCTCCAACCCATCACAGCTGGTGTCATGTCACCCCCAGCATCGCGGACTGTAGTTACCCCGAATTTTGGGAATAAGCCTAAAAGATCTTGATTTTCAGCTATCAAATCTGTTCCCCCTCTAAAATGCACGTGATTATCCCATAATCCTGGCATTGCATATTTTCCTCGCAAATACAGTGATTCCTTGGAATCATAAGCTGGCATTTCTTCCATAGAACCTGTTGAGAAAATAGTATCTCCTTTAATGGCTATAAATTGGTTTTTAAGGAGTCTGTTATTTTGGACATCAACTATTGTGGTGTTGAGTAAAACTAAATCAACTGAGATTTTTTCTTTGGTTGTACAAAAAGAGAGCGTGAGTACTATGAAAATTGAATAGAATATTGTGGAGATTAATTTCATAATGATTTTACTTAAATATAATAAAATTGAAATAGGTGGGACATAATTCTTAACTGAATGAAACAATGACCATCACAAATCAAATTCAGTCAAAATAACTTCTTGACAATAAGCTTCTAAACAAGCTTTTGAAGTATCTTCCTTTATTGTGTAACCAATTGTTAAAAATACAGAGTCTTTCAATTCAACATCATCCAAATAGAAAATTTTATCTTGGCATTCCTCCTCATTATAATATATACCCTCATCATAAATTAAAAAGCTTTCTGAAATCAGAGAATCCGCATGGGTCATAGGATCAAAATGAAAATAATATCCTGAATCTAGAATTACTGGTTTCGCAAAATAATTATGACTACCATAATTTTTTAACACTAAGCATCCACCAGATTCATTTTTATCATATTTTTCTAGTTTATTGGATGTTTTGGAAATACTATTTTCACCACAGGCAATATTCAGTTCAGTATTTGCAGACCTCAATTCAAAGGAACCTAAAAATGAATTAGCATTTTGAATATAACCAATTGAATCCTCCTTATCAGGATAATAAACATCTCTTTTATATAAATATCCTAATTTGTAAGTGACATCCATAATCCTATGCTCCTTATTAAGCGTATCCAGTGAATTTATTCTAGCAGTATAATTACTGTTTAGTGTATCAAATTCGAAATTATTTATGATGATACCTTCTAAATTAACGTAACCCATTAAATAATTATAAAATGATTCAGCTGAATTACTTTTGCCCACAAAATAAGAGGATGAGACAAAAACCATGTCATAATGGTTAAATTGAAAGCTTCTTTCAGCCATATAATCCCCTGAATAGTTACCCTTATATTCATGTGATGTTTTATTAGGAAAAAATATTCTATAATTACTATGAGTATCATAATGATAGCTATCAAGAGTATCATAGTGCAATAGCATTGAATCAATTTTATATTCCCATCGCTTTTGCATACTTTTTAATAAGCTATGATCTGTTTCCCTGTCATACTTATCTTGCATAGCATTTTTCATTGAACGGATTTCATACAAAACATTTCGAACTTCACTCTCTGTATGACCTCTATCAATATAATCATTAAGCATTCGAGCATGGGCTTCCGTAATATTGAAATGATATTGTTCGTGTCTTAAGAGATCATTAACTCCATTTGAATCACTAGACTTATATGAACTATTAATATTACTGTAGGCAAATGCATAATTTTTATTTAACAATGAATCATATTCCAACCTGATTACGCTTAAAATACCAGCAGAAAAGCTCGAAAATGGAATTTTCATACCTTGAAAGTCATCCCATGTAAGTTGCCTCCATCTTATATATTCAGGTTCAGAAAAAAAGTTAGTTCTGACGATATTTGTAAACAATAAAATTAGAATTGATAAGATCAATATTGTGGACTTGAGTTTCATAAGATTTCAACTTTTAAAGTTCGCAAAATCTTTTTCATTACCTCAATCACTAATTCCAGCAATAATAAAAGTAGAAATACTATGAAAATAAATATTGGAGTATCTCCTGATATATCGATATCATATGATGTTTGAAAACCATCAAAAATAAAGTCTATCAAAAACTTTACTAATAGCAATATAATTAAGAATAGAATATCTAATTGAACTCTACCAAAGAATGAATTTGATTTATTATGATCATACTTATAAAGAATATGTATCCAAATAAATGATAGAAAGAAGAACATTTTTTCTATCCATTCTCTGTTATCTATAAAAAAATCTTCACTTCCATAAAGAGATATTAAACTATATATAGAACACAAGAATATTGAAATTGTGATCAGTGTATAAAAATCCTTTAACCTCAAAGATTTTAAAAATTTTAATGACCTTGATTCAGAAGGTTTATTTTCTTCCTTTTTTACTTCATTAAAATCACCTATAAAAGGAATACTTGTACTATTTCTTTCATTATAAATCTTAATAGCAGCATTTACTGCTTCGTGTCTATAATCTATTTTATTATTAATTATAGACAGTAAATCGTAATCCGTTTTATCTTTATATTTCTCTAAAAAATATTCAATCATCTAACTTGATTAGTTCTTGAATTTTTAAAGATAAAAATTCAAACTATATATATGCAGAAAAATTAATTTTAATCTTTTTTCTAAGTAAGAAAAATCAGAAAAACCCCTCCCCAGCAGCTTCCTCAGTCACTTTTTCTGCATTTTCTTTTCCTAAATAGCGATCAATCAAGAAATGAGCTACATATAATAATGGAGTGAGCAAAATGGCCAAAGCACCTTTGTATATATAATTGATGACCCCAACTGAAAGCACTTGCTCCATACTCCAGTTACCAAAAACAAAAAAAGCGATCCATAAGACTACAAAGCTATCTACCAATTGGCTGACTAAAGTAGAGCCGGTTGCCCTGAGCCAAATTTTTCCGCTTCCGGTATATTTTCTTAGATGTTGAAAAACCAATACATCTAAGAACTGCCCTATCAAGAAAGCGGTTAAGGAGCCCAAAATAATCCCTAACCCTTGTTGGAAAATTACTCCATAAGCATAATTGATATTGAATTCATTACCCTGTGGGTCGGGTGAATTGACATTTAGCCAAAACTCGGCTGGAGCTAATTTTGTAACACCATAAATCACAAAAAATGAATAAAGAATAAAAAGCGCAGTCAAAAAGCTGATTCTACGGACTCCTTTTTTACCAAAATATTCATTAATGATATCAGTAGTGATAAAAACTATAGGCCAAATGATAACTCCTGCTGTGAGATTAAAATCCAGAACGAAATCTCCAAATAGTTTGATTTGGGCTGGTGGAAAGCCCAAGGTAGCCTCAGCGGAAAAAATCTTTACTCCTAAAATTTCAGCTAATAAAGCATTAGTCAAGAAGATTCCACTTAAAACAATGAAAAGGTTTCTTTTCTTTCTATTGAGCGATCCATTTGGCTTTACAGCATCCATACTATTCCTCTATGGTAAAAACTTTTCCCTCCTCTGCTAAAGCAGTATTGGCAAATTCCTTTTGGGCTTCCTCCAATAAAGGTTGTAATTCTTTATATCGATTGGAAAAATGACCAATCAATAACTGCCCTACATTTGCTTTTTGAGCAAAAATCCCAGCCTGTTTTGCTGTGGTATGAAATGTGGCCTCCGCCCTTTCCAAATTATCGTGCAAAAATGTTCCTTCATGATAAAGTAAGTCCACATCCTTCACTAAAGGAATGATAGCTTCATTGTATTTTGTGTCCGAGCAATATGCATAGCTTCTGGATTTTTTGGCCGGTAAAGTATAATCCGTGTTTTTGAATTTTAGATTTCCCGATTCATCCAACACATCTTCTCCCTTTTTCAGAATATTAATATCTCGGACTCTTAATTCAGATACCCTTTCCTTTTTCAATCGCTTGGGTTTAGGTTTTTCTTTTATTAAAAACCCTGTGCAAGGAATTCTATGTTGAAGTGGAATAGTTTGAACAGTGATTTTAGGATGATCCAAAATCAATTCGGATTGATCTCCTTTTAACTCCTGAAAATGAATGGGATAACTTAATCTGGTATTTGCATATTTCAAATGAAGCTGAATTATTTCCGATAACCCCACAGGTCCATAAAGATATAGTGCAGTTTTTCTGCCGTTCAGGTGCATGGTGGACAATAAGCCCATTAGTCCCAAGAAATGATCCCCATGCAAATGACTAATAAAAATATGGCTTAAGCGATTTTTTCTTAAGCCATATCTTTTCATTTGCAATTGTGTAGCTTCCCCGCAATCAATCATGATTTGCATATCCTGTATGCGCAAAATCTGGGAAGTATGATGCCTCCCGTGAGCAGGAGCTGCCGAATTGGAGCCTAATATGTGAACTTCAAAAGACAAGGGGTTTTACTCGCTATCGCCTTCTTCACCTAAACCTTTTTCCAATTCATGCATGAAAACAGATTCCACTGCTTCATGTACAGTAGGTAAAATATCAAATACTTTATCTAATTGAGAGATTTTAATTAATTTCTCAGTATGCTCAGTTGGTGCTGCAATAATGAATGCTCCACCATTTTCACCTATCACTCTATTTCCTACCAATAAAGCACTCAATCCTGATGAATCGATATATTTCACATCAGACATATCGATCACCATATTTTCAACACCTTCTGCCTGCATAGTCACCAAATCAGACTTGAAGCCTGAGGCAACTGAAGAATCAAATTTCTCTTCTTTTATTTTAATTAGGGAGTATTTCTCTTCTTTATCAATTGAATATTTCATAGTCTATATTTTAAATATGCATAAGCTTTCTCGCTTACGTAAATGTAACTTCTTATTTAATACTTTTTAGGATATTTTGTTCAATGATTTCTAATACGTCATTGTAATCTCTGGGTTGGAAATTTTCACCCGTTACTTTTTCATACAATTCTATATAGCGATTAGAAATTTCTTCCACTTTCTCATCGGTCATTTCAGGAATCTTTTGTCCGTCTTTACCTTGAAAACCATTTTCTATTAACCACTCCCTTACAAATTCTTTCGACAATTGCTTTTGCTTCAATCCTTTAGCTTGATTTTCCTGATAAACATCCGCATAAAAAAAGCGAGAAGAATCTGGTGTATGGATTTCATCAATTAAATAAATTTTATCTCCTACTTTACCAAATTCATATTTTGTATCCACTAAAATCAATCCATTTTTAGCAGCAATTTCAGTCCCCCTTTGAAATAATTGTTGAGTATAACTTTCTAGTTTCTCATATTCTTCTTTGGAAACCAAACCTTGTTTTAAAATTTCTTCTCTGGAAATATCTTCATCATGTCCTTCGTGGGCTTTAGTAGTAGGCGTGATAATAGGCTCAGGCAATTTATCATTTTCCGTCAAGCCTTCGGGTAATGAAACTCCACAAACACTGCGTTTCCCATCTCTATATTCCCGCCAAGCATGTCCTGCTAAATATCCTCTTATGACCATTTCTACAGGATAAGTCTCACAATTAAAGCCAACACTCACATTAGGGTCTGGATTTGATAATAGCCAATTTGGTACTATATCCTCCGTTGCTTTTAAAGCTTTAGCGGCAATTTGATTTAGCACCTGTCCTTTGAAAGGGATAGCCCGAGGCATCACCACATCAAAAGCAGAAAGGCGATCTGTAGCCACCATGATTAATTGATCGGGCGTGGTATAAACATCCCGAACTTTACCTCTATAAAAGTTTTGCTGATTGGGCAGCTGAAAATTGGTTTCTCTAATTGCTTCCATTAGGGCAAAAATAGCTAAGTGTTTGCAGATATAAAACACTGTATTGAAAAAGAAAGAATATATCTCAAAATGAATAGATTAAGAGATATTTGCAGTCTGGAATTAACAGCATCTCAAAATTTTCAAACTTTCCCATTGTATTATCAAAAATTATTACAAACCTTTGTAATTCGATTTGAAAACAAATAACACCATAGCGCAAAATTTTACTTCATCAGCAAATACTGCTTTTGATGCTGTGGCTGTATTGCGTAGTCGCCAGACTCGCAGGTTTTTCTTTAGGGCATAGCCCTTCTCTATTTTAGGATACCCTACGTGGGAATCCAATACCCCAATTATATTCTATTATTTCATTGTAAGTGACCTAGCTGGTTTTCATTCTGCTATTCACGTTTATTTTCAATTTTTCATTCAATGGAAAAAAACAAGTTTATCATACGAATTGCTAAAGAAGCAGACCAAATTTATGCTTCAACTATTATAGAGGAAATGGCATTATCCGCTGCCAAAAGAGGGACTGGTATTGCCCGTAGATCAGTTGAATATATCGAAAAAAAGATGCTAGAGGGCAAAGCTGTGATTGCTTTGACCAAAGACATGGCCTGGGCAGGATTTTGCTATATCGAATCTTGGGATCATGAGAAATATGTTGTCAATTCGGGCTTAATCGTAGCTCCTGAGTTTAGAATGACAGGTTTGGCCAAGGCCATTAAATCTGAAATATTTCAATTGAGCAGAAAGAAATACCCTGAGGCTAAGATATTTGGCTTGACCACCGGCAGTGCTGTAATGAAAATCAACTCTTCTTTGGGCTATATCCCCGTGAGCTACTCAGATTTAACTAAAGACGAGGAGTTCTGGAAAGGCTGTCAAAGTTGTGTGAATTATGATATTCTACAATCTAAAAACAAGCAAAATTGTATTTGCACGGCTATGTTGTACACGCCTAAGCCAGAAAGCAAAGGAAAAGCGCTCAGGAAGAATTTCACCAAAAACATCAAGCTATTTGAGCGCTGGACGAGGATCAAAAAGCACGTGATGCTTAAACTCAAAAAGCATTCAGCTCTTCTGGTGAATCTGTTTTAATCTTCAAGCAAAGCACTGTAGAGACATTGACTGGGTGATTGGATAATTGGAAAACCAGCTTAAAAATAAAACAGATCTGCTTTGTCATATTAAGAGCTTAGCCAAACCTGTCAGGTTTCGAGAATTGAAAAGACTGAAATGGATGTGTTCTCCATCGCTAATATCAAGGACAAACCTGACAGGTTTCCTTAATATGTTAATCTTGAAAAAGTAGGAATAGAATTGAAATATATACATTAAAAATATAAAAAAATGAAAAAAGTTGTTTTAGCCTATAGCGGAGGATTGGATACCACCTTCTGCGGCTTATACTTATCAAAAGAATTAGGCTATGAATTACATGCCGTTTTAGTTAATACAGGAGGTTTTTCATTTGAAGAACTGAAAGCGGTTGATATAAAAGCCAAAAAATTAGGGATTGCTTCCTTCACCGTCATCGATTGCCTAGAAACTTTCTATCAGAATGTTATCCGATTTTTGGTGTTTGGTAATATTCTTAAAAACCAGACTTATCCACTGTCGGTCAGCACGGAAAGAATTGTGCAGGCGCAAGCCTTGGCTCAATATGCAAAAGAAATCGGAGCTGATGCATTAGCACACGGCAGTACGGGAGCAGGAAATGACCAGGTGAGATTTGACATGATTTTTCAAACCTTACTGCCTGATATTGAAATCATTACCCCTATCCGAGATTTGAAGTTGAGCCGAGAACAGGAAATTGATTTCCTCAAGAAGCAAGGGGTTGAAATGGACTTTGAAAAATCTAAGTATTCCATCAATAAAGGAATATGGGGAACTTCTGTTGGAGGTGCAGAGACTTTAACTTCTGATCAATATTTACCAGATGAAGCATTTCCTACTCCTATCACTAAGAAAGATGAGGAAGAAATTTCCCTGTCTTTTGAAAAAGGCGAGCTTGTTGGAATCAATGACAAGGTATTTTCTCATCCCACGGAAGCTATACAAGCATTAGAAAAAACCGCTGTACCCTTTGGTATTGGTAGAGATATTCATGTGGGCGATACCATAATCGGCATAAAGGGCAGAGTGGGTTTTGAAGCAGCTGCTGCCCTAATCATCATCAAAGCACATCATCTTTTGGAAAAACACACCCTTACCAAATGGCAAATATTCTGGAAGAATCAGCTTTCGGAATTTTATGGTAATCATTTGCATGAGGGACATTTTTTAGACCCTGTGATGCGAAATATTGAAGCCATGCTGTTGGACAGTCAGCAAAAAGTAAGCGGTAAGGTTTATGTGCAATTGAAGCCTGAACATTTCGTGCTTAAAGGAATCAAATCACCTCATGATTTGATGTCGGCAAAGTTTGGCAGCTATGGAGAAATGAACCTTGCGTGGTCCGCTGAGGATGTAAAAGGATTTACCAAAATCATAGGCAATCAAACGGCTATTTATCACCAAGTAAATAAATAAAATGGAAAAGCTAAAAATTGGAATAGTAGGAGCCGCAGGTTATGCAGGGGGTGAATTGATAAGATTATTATTGCATCATCCTAAAGCAGAGATTGATTTTGTTTTGAGCAATAGCCAAAACGGAAAAAAAGTTAAGGAGGTCCATACAGATTTAATTGGTGAGACAGACCTAGTGTTCACTCAATCACTGAAAGAAAGTGCTCAAGTCATATTCTTGGCATTACCACATGGGAGATCACAGCAATTTCTTCAAGAAAATAAAATAGCCGATGAGGTTTTGGTGATTGATTTAAGCACTGATTTTAGAGATGAAAAAGAGGATTTCGTTTATGGTTTGACTGAAGTTTTTCCTGATAAAATTAAATCTTCCAAGCGAATTGCGAATCCAGGTTGCTTTGCCACTGCCATTCAGTTGGCATTAGCTCCTGCAATCGCTCAATCTTGGATAAAACAAAGTATTCATGTAACCGGTATCACAGGGAGCACGGGAGCTGGTGTAATCCCTTCAGATACCACCCATTTTAGCTGGAGAAATCAGAATATATCCTCCTATAAGTTATTTGAACATCAGCATTTGCATGAAGTCAAGCAGACTTTCACTCAATTAGATTCAGATTTCAAGGAAGACATCCTGTTTGTGCCCTACAGAGGAAATTTCTCACGGGGGATTTTAATAACTGCCTATTTTCCTTTTAAAGGAAATCTAAAAGAAGCAAAAAAGGAATTTATAGAATATTACAAATCCTCAAGCTTTGTTCATATATCTGATGACTTAATTGATTTGAAACAAGTGGTCAATACCAACAAATGTCTATTGCATCTTGAAGTAAAATCAGGTCAGTTGATTATTACTTCCATCGTTGACAATTTACTGAAAGGAGCTGCAGGACAAGCAGTGCAAAATATGAATCTACACTTAGGCTGGGAGGAAAACCTAGGTTTACAACTAAAAGCCAACGCTTATTAAATTAAGAGAAATGCAAAATTTTATAAAATTTGAAACTCAATCCACAGCTGAAAAATTAATTCAATCAGCCCTTCAATTCAAGGAAAAGCCTTTTTTGCAAAAAGAATTGGGCAAAGACCTTAGAATAGGACTTATTTTCTTGAACCCAAGCTTGAGAACTCGAGTGAGCACCCAAATTGCAGCTAAAAATCTGGGAATGGAGGCTATTGTTTTCAATATCGACAAAGAAGGCTGGGCATTAGAGTTTGAGGAAGGCGTCATTATGAATGAAAACAAGGCAGAGCACATCAAAGAAGCGGCTGCGGTATTGGGAGGATATTTTGATATTTTGGCTATCCGAGCATTCCCTACTTTAATTAATAAAGAACAGGATATGGCTGATATGGTCATCCACCAATTTATCAAATACAGCCAAAAACCAGTGGTCAGTTTGGAAAGCTCAAGTCGCCACCCACTCCAATCTTTAGCTGATATGATCAGCATAAAAGAAACATGGAAGCAGGTTTCAAAACCAAAAGTAGTTTTAAGCTGGGCTCCTCATGTAAAAGCTTTACCTCATGCAGTTCCCAATTCCTTTGCAGAATGGGCTTTGGGTCTTGGGCACGATTTGACCATAACCCAACCCCAAGGCTATGAATTGGATGAGCAATTCACCAAAGGAGCTGAGATTGAATACGACCAAGAAAAAGCGGTGGCCGATGCAGATTTTGTATATGTGAAAAATTGGAGCGGTTACCATGATTATGGAAAATTGCCAAAAGTGGAGGGCGATTGGTTATTAAAAGATCATCAGTTAAAAGAAAGTGCCAAAATTATGCATTGTCTTCCCGTGAGAAGAAACCTGGAATTGGTAGATGAACTTTTGGATGGCAATAAAAGTCTGGTGCCTTTGCAAGCTGAAAATAGAATTTACGCGGCCCAAGCAGTGCTTTTTGAAATCATTTCTCAAATCAAAACCTAAGATGCGAAGTGACACATCAATGCTATTACGTTAAGGAAATTTCCTTAACGAGTTTTTCGCTAAAGCGAAAAACCTTTTGTTTTCTTTTGCTCTTTTGTGGTGGGAGTTTGCTAAGGTTGGTTCAGATTAACAAATATTATTTTTTAACCACAAGAGATACAATAGAACATAAAGGAAAATAACCAAGGTTATTTCTTTAGGATTAAAGTTAACTAAGTGGCTTCTATCTCTCAAGTTGGTGGCACACCAACCAGAATAAAGTAGGACTGTCAGCAAATTAAATAAGAATGAAAAAGGAAATCATAAACATCATCAAAATTGGAGGCAAAACCATTGATAATGAAGAAGCTTTGGCTCAGTTTATCAAATCCTTTTCCAGAATATCAGGCAAAAAGATATTGGTACATGGTGGAGGTATTTTAGCCAATCAAATAGGCGAAAAAATGGGTATTAAACCAAATTTTCATGAAGGCAGAAGAATTACCGATTCCGAAACACTGGATTTAATCACCATGGTTTATGGCGGATTGGTCAATAAAAAGATAGTGGCCAAGCTGCAAGCTCAGAATGTACATGCTATAGGCTTAAGCGGTGCTGACGGAAACTTAATAAAGGCTCAGAAAAGAAGTGTGAAAGAAGTGGATTATGGTTTTGCAGGGGATATAGAAAAAGTGGATACAGCTTTACTGCAAAACTTAATTTCTCAGAATTTAACGCCTGTTATTTGTCCAATTACCCATGACCAAAAAGGGCAATTGCTCAATACTAATGGTGATACTATTGCTAAGGAAATTGCCTGTGCCTTGCAAGTCCATTTTGAAGTGAATCTATGGCTATGCTTTGATAAAAAAGGGGTTTTATTGAATGTAAATGATGAAGAATCAATTATTCAACAACTAAACCCGAAAACTTATGCTGAGCTATTGGATAAATCCCTGATTCATGATGGCATGAAACCCAAATTAGAAAATGCTTTTCAGGCATTGAAATCAGGAGTCTCAAAAATCAGAATTGGATCAGCTGATGATATTGATATTACGATCAATGAAGAAAATACGGGAACTTTTATCTGTGCATAATGGAAAATACTAATCTCAATAATGTGAAAACAAAAGCTATTGATTTATTAAAAGAATTGATAGCCATTCCTTCATTTAGCAAAGAGGAGCATGAAACTGCCAATTCAATCGGTAATTTTCTGAAACATCAAGGCATAGAATTCATGAGAATGGGAAATAACATCATTGGCTACAACCTCCATTTTGATGAGAAAAAGCCTTCCATCTTACTTAATTCTCATCATGATACGGTCAAGCCCAATTCCAGCTATACCAAAAATCCATTTGAACCCATTGAACAAAATGGAAAACTGTATGGGTTAGGGAGTAATGATGCCGGAGCTTCTTTAGTGAGTTTATTGGCGACTTTTCTACATTTTTATAAAGAAGAAACCCCATACAATCTCATTTTAGTCGCTTCCGCAGAAGAAGAAATAAGTGGGAAAAATGGAATAAAAAGTGTTTTAGAGCATATTCCTAGCTGCGAGTTGGCGATAGTAGGTGAACCTACTCAAATGAAATTAGCTGTTGCGGAAAAAGGCTTGCTAGTGATTGATGCAGTTGCTAAAGGGAAAGCAGGACATGCCGCAAGAAATGAAGGGGAAAATGCCATCTACAATGCCATGGAAGATATTTTGAAAATCAAGGATTTTAAATTCAAAAAATCTTCCAATTATTTAGGGGAGAATAAAGTGAGTGCCACCATCATAAAGGCTGGTCAACAGCATAATGTTGTGCCTGATAGTTGTGAATTCACCTTGGATGTCCGAGTGACGGATGCTTACTCTTTGGAAGAAGTTTTCGAGGAATTACAAAGCCAATTGAATGCTAAGCTTATTGCCCGATCATTCCGATTGCAAAGCTCCTTTCTTCCTGAAAACCACAAAATGATGGAGGTAGCTCTTGCATTGGGATTGGAAAAATTCGGAAGTCCAACTTTATCGGATCAAGCACTGATTCCATTTGATTCGGTAAAAATAGGACCAGGAAAATCTGCTCGGTCACATTCAGCCGATGAATTTATTGAATTGAAAGAAATAGAAGAAGGCATTGAGATTTATATCCAAATGCTGGAAAAATATATGAACCATCAAATTATTGCAAAATGAAAATCTGGCAAAAAAATACAGACTCCTCTAAAGAAATAGAGCAATTTACCATAGGTAAAGATACTGAATTTGATGTATTATTGGCTCCTTATGATATTTTAGGCTCAATAGCTCATCTCAAAATGTTGGCAAAAATCGATTTGATATCTGAGGAAGAGCTGGAGGCTTTATCAAAAGAATTGAAAGTCATTTATCAGGAAATTAAAGAAGGCAAATTCCAAATTCAGGAAGGTGTTGAAGATGTCCACAGCCAAATTGAGTTTTTGCTGATCGAAAGATTGGGAGATGTGGGCAAGAAAATCCACAGTGGACGATCCAGAAATGATCAAGTTTTGGTGGATTTAAAACTATTTTACCGTGATAGGGTCAAGGAAATTGTAGAGACTAGCCAACAATTATTTGATCTACTCCTCCACTTAGCTGAAAAACATAAAGATGATTTAATGCCAGGCTATACACATACTCAATTGGCGATGCCCTCCTCTTTTGGTTTATGGCTGAGCAGCTTTGCCGAATCACTGACGGAGGATATGGACATGCTTTATGCCGCATATCAAATCATCAATAAAAATCCATTGGGATCTGCTGCAGGTTATGGTTCTTCCTTTCCATTGGATAGAACTTATACCACGGAATTATTGGGTTTTGAAGACATGCACCATAATGTGATCAATGCACAAAATAGCAGAGGAAAAACGGAAAAAACTTTGGGTTTTGCCTTAAGTGGAATAGGCAGTACATTGAATAGAATGGCATCGGATATTTGCCTTTTTATGAACCAGCATTTTGGATTTATCAGCTTCCCTGATGAATTTACGACTGGAAGCAGCATCATGCCGCACAAAAAAAATCCGGATGTTTTTGAATTGGTAAGAGCTAAAAGCAATCAACTACATTCTATTCCGAATGCTATTATCTTAAATGATACCAATTTGACTACGGGCTACCACCGTGATAAGCAGTTGCTGAAGGAATACATTTTCCCAGGAATTCAAACCACTATGGAATGCCTGAACATCACTCATTTTATGCTAAAGGAAATTAAGGTTAAGGAAAATATATTGGAAGATGATAAATACCAACATCTGTTTAGTGTGGAAGAAGTAAACAGACTGGTGAAAAGCGGAGTTTCTTTTCGAGATGCTTATAAAGAAGTGGGTATAGCTATTGAAAAAGGTGATTTTAAGGCGACTACTCAATTAGATCATACTCATGAAGGAAGTATTGGGAATTTATGTCTGGAAGAAATAAAGGCTAAAATGGAGACTAAAATTAAGCGATTTGATTTTAGTAAGATAGAGGTGAGTAAATGGGAATTATTGGTTCGAAAATAATTAGATTATTTTTTCTGAGCTAAACTGATGGTCGGTGTGCCACCGACCATGGTTAGGTAGTTTATAACGAATCCACTAATTGTTGAGAATTGAAACTTTGTTTCAATTCAACTAGATTCCTGCCTGCACAGGAATGACGCACGGATTATATTAATTCAGTTAATTAGTTATTGTAGAGTTTGACTGAACGGATAATTTATATGGAATTTTTACTCAAAAGCTGAAAAAAAATATTCTTGTCTTTACAGGAATGAGGCACGGGTGATAGTTTGAAGTTTCAGTGATAGCGTATCTCACTTTAAAAAGTATTGAAAAATAAAAAGACTGCCCTGAAATTAAGGCAGTCTTAAAAATGTAATTTTCTAAATCAGCGATTATGATGCCATTTGAGCGTCAATCTTGTCAGCTAAAACTTGTTTTGGCACAGCGCCAATTTGTTTATCTACTACTTCACCTCCTTTAAATACTAGTAAAGTCGGGATGCTTCTAATTCCGAATTTAGCAGATACATTAGGGTTTTCGTCAACGTTAACTTTTCCGATAACCGCTTTGCCGTCATAATCTCCTGCTAGTTCTTCCACTAATGGGCCGATCATTTTACAAGGTCCACACCACTCTGCCCAAAAATCAACCAAAACCGGCTGATCTGATTTTAATATTTCTTCAAAATTGCTGTCAGTTATTTCTACAGTACTTGCCATCTTATTTTCTATTTAATTAAATTCTTATTTTGTGTTTGAAAACGTAAAGATAGAAAAAATTGTTGCTACACACATTTCTATTTCAGTAACAAATGTCACATCTACGACTATTGCTAGTTGTATTTAAATCCTTATAAAAGGAAAACCCTTCATATTAAGCTAAAATCATGTCAATATGATGAATTCGATTGATAAAATTGATTCGCTTATCAGAAATTTCTATTTAAAAAACTGGTATCCTCTATTCTTTTTTGGAGCATTCACCTAAACCTTTGCTGCTATTGGCTCACAGGAACTTCTAGGTGAAAACACCTACAAGAGGAAGCAGGTAATACGCCCTACCTCCGTTTTGGTGTTTTCACCAAAACATCCTTTTAAAGCTCCTCTTGAACTTTACCGCATTTCAACATTTTATCTCCGAAATAAGGATTACGAATTTCCTCTTTATCACTTAACCAAAATGCACCTTCGTTGTTAAATGCCATTGGGCAAAACTGTTTATATACAGTTTGGTCTTTATTTTCAGCATTTTCTTTCACTAAAACATAAACCTGCTGACTTAAATCATCAAAATCAGATCTGATTTCTTCAACATCTTCTTTTCCATGCATTTCTTTAGTAAGGGATTTCATTTGCTCTAATTCAGAACCGATATTCTCCAATAACTTAGCTAAAGCAGATTTTGCTTCTGCTGCATCTGTATTTACTAATGCATCTTTTACGCTAAAATAAGAAGATAAAATACTTTTCAATTGCTCTGAACTCACCTCTGAAGTTGAAGCTTGCATTACTTTTTCTTCTTTTGGCTCTTCTTGAGCAGTTTGGTTTTCAGACTTCTTTTCTTGACTACAGCCGAAAGTTAAAACGGCTAATGCTACTAAACTTATGATTACTCTATTCATTTTATTTTTATTTACAATGGTTACAAATTTAATCTTTCTTTTATGATTTTTTAGACTTTTTCTTTCGCTTAGTCTTGGTGGTGACGAAAAATAATAAAAAGCCAGAGCTTACCGTCAGCAATCCAAAAACTGAAAATGCCCGAATTAAAGTATTATTGAAATCATCTCTAGTCTCATAATCCATGTTATGAGTCATCCATAGAAAATCAAACCAGCGCCAATCTCTATGCCTCACGGTTTGAAAATCACCGTTTTGAGCATCTATATAAGCTTTCAGGGATTCATCCCCTGTAAATTCAATTTGCCAAACGGGTAGATCTCTTCCCCTGAACTCGTGATGCGCATCCGTTTTGGTCAATAAATTAACATCTTGGATTTTATATTCAGGTTTTATTTTATCCCTAGCTATTGATTTAGCCTCCTCTGCTGATATCTCTGTTTTCGGATCCCCACTAGCTACATGAATTAAAATAGAGTCATTTACCCAATAATAAGCTTCTTGATTAAGAAATTTCAACTCCATTGAATGGATTTCCATTGTATCAGAAAGCAAATTTAAGCTTTGAGAATTAACAGATTTTTGCCCAGAAACTTCTTTTAGAAAATGATCTCCATGAATTTCGTCTAAATCTGTCCAAGTGAAATAAAGTCCGCTGATGGTCCAAAATAAAAATTGAATACCTATCAGGACACCCAGATATCGGTGCGCTTTTCGAATATAATATTGATTGTTTTTCCTCATGATTTCAATTGAGTACCAAAATTAATTGAATTTCTTTTTCACTTCACCACACCTCAGCATACTTTCACCAAAGTAAGGATTCACTATTGGTTCCTCTTTGCTCAACCAATCAGCTCCTTGGTCATTATCCGCCATAGGGCAGTGCTGTAAATAAAGCGTTTCAGAAATTGGTATGAAAGTTTCTGTCACCTGAATCATCCAATCCGAAAGGGCAATGAAGTTTTTGCGCAAGTCCTCAATATTATCATGATGATGAATATGTTCTAATACTTTCTCCATTTTCCCATGGTAACTCATCCATTTTTCGTGGGCATCATCTTGAAATGCTTTCATGTCAATTTTACCAAAAACAGCTTTCAACTCCTCTGCTTTGGCTTTTGCAGTTTCAAAATCATCCTCCGTTAAGGCATCTTTAAGCTCAAAATATTTAGTGTAAAGCGGGTTTAATTCAGCTTTACCATTATCAGAAAGAGCAATTTGCTCTCCTTCCCCTTTATCCGTACTCATCATACTTGTCTTGCCAGAAAGCTGTGCCGCTGCATCTATGCTAAACACACCTTGAACTGCAATTTCCTCCCCTTCCTCTAATCCCTTCTCAATCACAAATGCATCATTTAGCGGTTGCCCTAACTCCACATTTCGCATCACAAAGCTCACTCCTTTTTCCGTCTGTTCCTGCACATAAACCACTGACTTTTTACCTGTCCACATCACCGCAGATTTAGGAATGATAATTTTAGGTGCTGAATTATCAATATATTGAATATTGCCCTTTACTAACATCTCAGGCTTTAATCTCCCCTCTACATTTTGAATCTCGGCACGGGCTTTAGCTACTCTACTTTGAGGATTCAAGCTTGGGTCTATAAAATTTATTTTGCCTGAAAACTCCTCATTAGGAAAGGATGAAATAGTAAAATTCACTTCGCTCCCCAACTTAACAAAAGGAATATCTCTTTCATAAACATCAAACAAAACCCATACGCTAGAAAGATTATTGACCTCAAATAAGGATTGTCCTAGCTTCACATAGTCTCCTTCTTTTACCTTCTTTTCAGTTACATAGCCAGAATAATCCGCCCTCAATTCAAATTGCTCTTTAGGTTTGCCAGAAGCAATAATATTTTCAATTTGAGCATCCGTTAGTTTCCAGTTTTTTAATTTTTCTTTAGAAGCTTCGAAAAGCTGTGGCTGATTTTCTTTATCTTGATAAGCCTGAAGTAATTCCTCTTGAGCCGTTAATAATTCAGGAGAATAAAGAACTGCCACTACCTGACCTTTTTGAACATATTCGCCAACGTAATTCACCCTCAAGTCTTCAACTCTTCCGGGGAAATGTGCTGTTTGTGCATAGTTCAATCGCTCGTCTTCTTGAATTTTAGCCGTCAACCGGATATCCTTTTCGACTGCTTTTCGCTCCACCTTTGTTGTGCTTACTTGCGCTAATTTCATAGCCGTAGCCGACATACTTATGGCATCTTCGCTTAGTACATCGCTTTCACCTTCTGCCTCACTTACGGGAATTAAATCCATGCCGCAGATTGGGCAATCGCCTGGTTCATTCTGCCGAACGGAAGGATGCATAGAGCATGTCCAGATTTGGTCTTTCGATTCCTCCTCAGTGTGTTGATGGGACGATGTGCTGATTTCTTGATTTGCTGATCCGCTAGTAAGCGGACGAGTTGTGCTGATAAAGTAACCAACAACTGCGCCAATTAAGACACTTATCACTACTATTATAATGGTGGATTTATTGATTTTCATGATTTCTATTTTCTGCTAGTGGAAATAATCTTTGTCAATAACTTTTGAATAGAAAGTAGCATTGCTTTCATTTCAATAGTTGGATTTGGGTAACTTGCTGCTTTTTCGCATAGCAACAACCAATAATCCGTTTCTTCTGCTTCTTTATGTGAAATTTTTAATTTATGTATAAAGTCTGCCTTACTCTCACAACTTTGAGCTTCCCTAATATTTGCACCTATGCTTGTACCAGCTTTCAATAATTGTCTAGCAATAACATATTTTCTTCTCTCCTCTAGTAATTCTGAATAATTTATAATCTGTAATGCAAATTCAAAACTTAGTTCTAATACTTCATTTCTCTTTTTCATAATTAATTCTTTAAAAAGTTTTTACTACAATGATTTTTCCACTTCAATTGCTGTTTCAAAAAATCAGCACATCAGCATATCAAAAAATCATCTCATCTATTTATCAGATACTGATATTTCTGAATGGAAATGCTGAATTCAGCTTCTGCTTTCGCTTTCAACTTCCTGTATTTTAAGAATTGCTGTTGTATGCGAAGAACCTCCTCAAAATCAGCTCCTGAACTGGAATAGCTCTTCCATATAATTTCCAATGTATTCTCCGTTTTCTTGATTTGTCGCTCGTACAAATTCAATAATTCCAGTTGTTTTTCGATTTCAAAAACAGTGGATTCATAATCTGTGTCCAACTGGTTTTTTACATTTTGCTTTTGCAACTCATAACTTTCCTGCATAAGTTGAGCTTCCTTCTTTTGAGCATTGTATTTCTTTCTGAAAATAGGCAAACTCACAGACACCATTGGCATCAATACATCTTTACCATTATCAGCTAAATCCATATCCTGCCTTTCTCCTACTATTACATAATCCAGACCCAAGCCAATTTTAGGTAAGCCTTGTTTTTGAGCCACTTTTTCATTCGCCTCTGCGGATTGCATTTTATATTCTAAAGATTGAATTAAAGGATGATCATCAAAAAAGGAATCTTTCACGAGCGAAGGTTCGAAATTTAAACTGTTCAAATCTTCTGGAATCTCTACTTCAACCTCTTCATTGAGTACATTTTGAAAAGCGGTCAGTAATGGTTTCTCTTTTTGCTTGAGTATTTCCAGATTGGTTTCTGCATCATCTATCATGATATCAACTCTTAGCACATCCACCATACTACCACTTGAACTACTGAATTTTCGCTCCGATAAAGATTTATAGGATTTCAGAATTTCAATATTCTCTTTTTCTATCTGTACTAATTTTTTCAGCTCATAAAGCGGATAATATTGAGAAGCGACTTCCCAATACAACTTATTTCTTGCATCCAAAAAGGACTGAAATCTAGCTTCAGCTTCCAAGGCCACTACATTTTCCTGTGTTTTAAGTGTTCCAAACCAAGGAAACATTTGCGTCAAGCTAAAGCGAGCCAGTTGCGGACCTACTCGGGTTTCAACCGGGGAAATAAAGTAGCCAATAGACAAACTTGGGTCTGCTAAAGAAGAAGCCTGCGGTAATTTTTGCAATACGGCTTCATAGGCTTTGTACTCTGCTTGAAGTTTAGGATTGTTTTCTACAGCAATTTTGAAATATTTATCTAGATGATTAGGCTGGTCTTGTCCTTTGACAGAAAAAGAAAGAGACTGCAAAAAACATACTGATATGAATAGAAATAAGTTGAAATATTTGAAAATATTTAGCTGTTTCATCTTATTAGGGATATATGTGGAAATATATAGTCGTATCATTTTTGCTTGCTTTTATAAGTTGAGGAAATAAAGTTGTTAAGTTTTACTTCCAGTTTTTGGTGTATAATTTTCACTTCATCGAAATCAGAAAGTGAAATAAAATCTCGTTCCAGCATAATTTCAGACCAGTGATTAACGGCTTCTGAAAGCGAGCCTCTTGAGATATAATAAAATCGAATTTTATCTAAATAGTGAAACCTGGCATAACCTTCCGCTATATTAGCCCCGACAGAATCAGCAGAAGTAATAAATTGGTCACCTACCGTTTTCTTTTGTTGAAAATTTAGTTTTGAATAAATCTTCCAGCAAATTCGTGACAATTCTCTACTTAGTTGATAAACTTCTAAATCCTTTAAGGGTATGTAGTTTTTATCTGCCATGACATTCAATTTTTTCGTTCTTGAATTTCTATTTTATTTCAATTCTATTTCCACTTTTTTCAATCTTCAAGTTTCTTCTATCTCCGGTCTGACCTACGGTACTGACCTAATTTATCACCTACTAGCTAGTCCATTATTTCAATCTTATTTCTAATATATTTCCATTTGCTCTGGTCTTTTATTAGCCATCAGACGGTCTGCTTTATATATTAACTGCGTCATTAAAGCTTATCATTTTCTTTAAGACTAAAACCGTCAGATGGCGCCCCATATTTCTACTTTATTTCAACTTATTTCTACTTTATTTCTATTAATCTTCCATTCTTCCTTCATCGCATAAAGCACCGGAATCAAAAAGTATGTAAGTGCCGCCATCAACATCCCGCCAAAAGCAGGAATTGCCATAGGCACCATTATATCAGAACCTTTGCCTGTTGAGGTCAGAATTGGAAGCAATGCAATTATGGTTGTGGTGGAAGTCATTACTGCAGGCTTTATTCTTTTTTGTCCTGCTTCAATTACTGCACTCCTAATTCCTTTAATATTGTTGGTTTTATTTTTATCGAAACTTTGATCGAGGTAAGTAGCCATTACTACACCATCATCAGTTGCAATTCCAAATAGAGCAATAAAACCTACCCAAACAGCTACACTCAAATTGATTGTACTGATTTGGAATAAGGACCTGAAATTGATATCAAACCACTCGAAATTGAAAAACCAATCTTGCCCGTAGAGCCAGAGCATTATAAAGCCACCGCTAAATGCCAGGGCTATTCCAGAGAAAACCATGAAACTGGTCAGTACAGACTTAAACTGGAAATATAGAATTAGGAAAATGACTAATAGGACAATTGGCACAATGATACTCAGTCTTTTATCTGCTCGTACCTGATTTTCATAGCTACCAGAGAATTTATAATTCACGCCTTTCGGTACTTCCAATTCACCATTATCAATTTTCTCTTGAATCAGATTTCGGGAATCTTCTACTGCTGTTACTTCTGCAAAGCCATCTTTCTTATCAAATAAAACATAGCCTACTAAAAAAGTATTCTCACTTTTTATTGCTTGTGGACCTCGTTCATATTCGATATCCAGAATTTGTCCCAACGGAATTTGAGCGCCAGTTGGAGTAGAAATCAACATGCGTGAAAGCTCTTCAGGATTTTCTCTCAACTCTCTAGGATACCTCACCCTCACTGGAAAACGCTCTCTGCCCTCCACGGTATTAGTAATATTCATACCACCTATTGCCGTTTCTATAAATTGCTGAACATCCTCTACACTTAAGCCATAGCGAGCAATTTCTTCTCGGTTGATATCCAAAAGCATATATGGTTTACCCACAATTCTATCGGCAAATACTGCTTCTGATTTAACAGAAGGCACTTCTTGAAGAATATTTTCTAGTTGCAATGAAAAGGATTCTATGGTTCGTAAATCTGGACCAAAAACTTTAATCCCCATAGGTGCTCTCATGCCAGTTTGAAGCATCACCAATCTGGTTTCAATAGGCTGAAGTTTAGGTGCAGAAGTCACCCCAGGGATTTTAGTCACCTTAGCAATTTCATTCCAAATATCATCCGGACTTTTAATTTCATCTCGCCAATTCCGGAAGTATATACCATCAGAATCTTTAATCAAATAGGATTTAAAATTACCTCCAACTTGAGTTGAAATTTCATTTTGCAACTCATCACCTAAGGCCTTCCCTTCTTCATCTGTAAATTTTCTAGCTTTGGTATTAAAAAATAAATTCTCGGAATTTCCATTTGAATCATAATCCAAATCAGATAATTTATTATCCGTGCTGATTTGAAAATCGCCTATTTCATTAACCTTAAACCTTTGTCTTTTCCCCTTCTCATTTAAAATATATTCCGGCTTATAATTAATGACATTCTCGAACATAGAAACTGGTGCAGGGTCAAGGGCAGATTCTACTCTTCCTAGTTTCCCCACAGTCAATTCAACTTCTGGGATATTGGTCAACATCATATCCAGTTGACCCAAAACCTTTCTGTTGTATTCCACTCCAGAATGCGGCATGGAAGTCGGCATTAATAAGAAACTACCTTCATCTAAAGAAGGCATAAACTCCTCTCCTATTCCAGGAAAAGTTTCTGCTATAGCCGACCAAACCTTAGTTTCTTGCACATCCCATCCAATTTTTTCAAAGCCTTTGGATACAAAGCCAAAAACAGTATTAAATCCTAACCAGATTACAATTCCCAATAGGATAAAAAAGCTTGGAATAGATAGAAAAGTCCTTTTATTTTCTAAACACAGGCTTAGTATGTTTTTGTAATAAGTTTCAATTAGAATAAATAAGGCTAAAATCACACCTACAATTACTGCGACAAAAATGAAATTGCTGATGAGAGATTTAGCAGGTCCCAGCGGAAGCCAGTATTCAGCCAACAGCCACAACACTGCAAAAACAGCAATAATCAAATCTGAGCGTTTCAGAATCCAGTTTAGGATTTTAGGTAACTGAACCTCTTTTTTTACAATTATCTGATTTACTATTCCAAATAAACCAAATAGGAAAACAACTACTCCTGCCCAGGTGTATCCGAAAATCAATCCTAATAAACCCAGCAAAATCAGTCCTGGATTTGCCAATTTATTGAATGTCTTATTTTTAATTTTAAAGCCAAAAAAGACATGAGCTAAAGCAGGCAGGATTAATAAACTAACCACCAATGCAGCTACCAAAGCAAAAGTTTTTGTGAAAGCCAATGGACTAAATAATTTCCCTTCCGCTGCCTGCAAGGTAAATACCGGAATAAAACTGACAATAGTGGTAGAAACTGCAGTCAAAATTGCACCGGAAACTTCTGCTGCACCATTATAAATGGTATCAATCAATTTTTGATCTTCTGGCGCATCATCCAAATGCTTGATAACATTTTCAGTGAGAATAATCCCCAAATCGACCATGGTTCCGATGGCAATGGCAATACCTGAGAGTGCCACTATATTTGCATCCACCCCGAAATAACGCATGGCAATGAAAACCATTAAAACGGCTATGGGTAATAATGAAGAAATCAAAATAGAGGCCCGTAATCGGTAAACCATGATCGTAATGACCAAAATGGAAATCAAAATCTGTAAAGTCAGCGCATCTTCAAGCGTTCCTAAAGTCTCATATATCAGTTCAGACCTATCATAAAAAGGAACAATAGTCAAAGTGCTTTTGGTACCATCCGCCAAGGTTTTACTTGGCATTCCGGGAGCTATCTCTTCAATTTTATCTTTGACATTATTAATAACCTGCAAAGGATTGGCACCATACCGTGCTACTACAACACCTCCAACCACCTCAGCACCATCCTTATCCAGGATTCCCCGTCTGTTTGCAGGACCGAGGGAAACTGTTGCTATATCTTTAATTTGAACTGGGGTATTATCAACTACAGCTACTACAGCTGATTCAATATCTTCAATGTTCTCAATATAGCCTAAGCCTCTAACCAAGTACTCCGCTTGATTGATTTCAATGGTTTTAGCTCCTACATCGCGGTTAGAATTCTTTACCGCACTCATAACCTTGTTCAGCGGAATATTGTAAACTTTAAGTGCATCAGGATCCACATCAATTTGGTATTCTTTTACAAATCCACCAATGGACGCTACCTCGGAAACATTCTCAGCAGCATTGAGTCCATATTTGACATAGAAATCCTGTACCGAACGAATTTCATGTAAATCCCAGCCCCCCGTTGGATTGCCTTCTTCATCTCTCCCTTCTATGGTGTACCAGAAAACCTGACCTAAAGCAGTGGCATCAGGTCCTAAAGTTGGCTGAACAGATTCAGGCAAAAGCCCACCGGGAATCGAATTTAGCTTTTCAAGAATACGAGATCGTGTCCAATAAAATTCCTTTTCTTCATCAAAAATTATGTAGATACTAGAAAAGCCAAAAATAGAAGAGCTCCGGATGGTTTTCACTCCGGGAATCCCCAATAAATAAGTAGTTAAAGGATAGGAAATCTGGTCTTCAATATCCTGTGGTGAACGACCGGACCATTGCGTAAACACAATTTGCTGGTTTTCACCATAATTGGGAATTGCATCTACCGGAACCGGGTCAGAAGGTAAGATATTAACATTCCACCCAAAAGGCGCCACAGCAATGCCCCAGGCTACCAATCCGATTAAAAGTAAAAAGGTGACTAACTTATTATATAAGAAATATTTGATGATTCGATTTAACATAAAAAATCCATTGATTTAAACATAGAAAATTGAACCGAGGGAAATTTTCCTTCGATTACTCGTTTAAAACAATGGTAGTATTAAATCAAGAAGCTTTGGTAAAGTACTTGTAAGGGTGCTTTATAGAGCGGTGGACTATCAAAAATGAGGATAGATAAATGTGCTTGAGAATCTAAAGGATTAGAGAATAAATAATTCACTAATACATAGATAACAGAAACAAAAGAAGAACCTGATTTTAAAATTGAATTACTTTCTTTTTGCTGTTGAACATCATCAACGGCTATTCTCTGAGATTCTGTTTTGCAACAGTCTTCTTTTTCCGCTTCATGCTTGTGACAAGGAGGCATTTCTTTATCCTCTGTATGATGCGTACAATGTTTATCCTGTTCAGCAAAAGCCACTTCCTGCAAGGTATCTCCACAATAATGTTTATACATTACTGCGCCTAAACTAGTGCTGAGGATCAACACCGATAGTAAAATAGCTAATATGGATTTTTGCTTAAACACGATTCTTAATTACGTTCGTAAATTTAAAAGGTTTTATCGGAATTAAAAAAATATAATCTACTGAAAAACAATAAACTACATATTAGCTATCATCTCTTTCACATGTCCATCAGCAGAAAACATATTTTCATATACAGCCTTTATTTTCAGTTCCTTATCTAATAGGTAAGTTATTCTTCTATTCATGCCTATAACAGGGATTGTGGCTTTATATAATTTAGCTACTTTTCCTTTTGGATCACTTAGCAATTCAAAAGGTAATTTATTTTCCTTTTTGAATTTGTGATGTGAAGAAATAGTATCTTGACTAATGCCGACCACCTTTACATTCAAATCCCTAAATTCAGAAAACGCATC
The DNA here is from genome assembly GCF_051117495.1 of Marivirga sp. Lineage (NCBI taxonomy): Bacteria > Pseudomonadati > Bacteroidota > Cytophagia > Cytophagales > Marivirgaceae > Marivirga > Marivirga sp. The sequence continues at coordinate 369,695 of NZ_JBNPEF010000004.1, forward strand.
CCTAAATTCACAAACTTCGGCCGTGCACACTTTGGTGAAATTCTTAGGATAGAAAAATAATATTAAAGGCTCCCCTTCTTGATCTGAAAGTTTAAAAATATCTCCTGAAGTTGATGCTAATTCAAAATTCGGTGCTTTTTGTTGTTCTTTTAATGGCATAATAGCTTTTTTAATTATTCTTCAAACTATTTGAAAGTAAAATGGTTATTTAATTAAGTTATTTTAGATAACAATTTAGTTTTCATGTTCAATTAGGTTTGGCAACACGTTGAAAGGCGTGTTGCTTTTCTTTTTTAGCGATTACAAATCGTTCTGTAAGGACAATAAGTACATTTTTCCAAGCTCTCCGTTTGCTCAAAAGCTTGATCACTTACAAAAATTTCATTAAGGATTACTTTGAGCCCTTTTTCAAAATCCTCCATTAATACTTCGGCATTGTTCAGTTCTTTTTTGTCTATTTTTAATTTTTCTGAAAAATCTGGTTTAAATAATCCTTTTCCATTGTAAAGCCCGGGAATTACATTTTTTAAGCCATCATATTCCTCATTTTTAATAAATAAATAAGAATAAAAAAGCGTCTGCATGGCCGCTCCATTTCTTTTATCGTGGTTTCGGTCAAATAGGCTTTCAACATTCGGAAATTTTACTTCATCTCCTCCTGATTTATAATCTATAACTCGAATAGTATTTTCTTTTTCATCCAATCTATCAATTGAGCCTTGCAAACGAATTTTTGTACCATTATCTAATGGTACCTCATATTCAAATTCTCCCTCTACCCTTTTTACAGTAAATGGAGCAATTTGAGCATCATAATTTAAAATTTGAATGACCATTCGTTTAACCACATCACGAATAATGATATTCCTTCCTTCAAATTCGAAATCTTCACTATTCTTTTTCTTCCCGTAAAGTTCGGCAAACTCTTCTTGAATCAGATTATCTATATTTTTCTTCAAAAGAAAAATCTTATTGGCATCTAACCGCTGACTGACTACTTCTCCATATAGCTTTTCCATTACATGATGGAGAATGTTCCCGAAATCGGCTGCATCTAAATCTTCGCTTACCTCATCCCTCTCCTTTAAACCTGCAATGTATCGGAAATAGAATTTCAATCGGCAGTCTAAATAAATTTTTAAAGCCGAAGCTGATAAAAACCTATTGGAACTGTATGACTTTAAAATATCACGAATCCCCTCATTTTTCTGAATGGTAATAGGAACTGCTGAGGCTGCTTGTGGGTCTTGATTTAGACTTTGTAATTGTACTTTTTGAGATCGAATACCCAATTCATATTGCAGTTGCAATAAGTATCTACTGGGCTCGCCCCCTTTCCCACCGCTATTATCACTATTATACATTAAATGTATCTGCTGACTGCGCTGCATTAATCTATTAAACAAATAAGCATATATGGAATCACGTTGTTCCAGAGTAGGAAGTCCGTATGCTTTTCGGATATTGTAGGGTATAAATGATTGACTATTTGCCCCTCCAGGAAAATTATCTTCACTAATGCTTAAAAAATAGATATGCTCAAAATCCAAATTCCTTGATTCCAGTACTCCCATTATTTGAATCCCCTCTAATGGTTCTCCAGAAAATGGCACTCTGATAGATTGGACAATTCGGTTAAATAAACGGATAAAGGCATTGATTTCCAATTCCAGTTTGAATTCACTTACAATTTGCTCAAGCTGGTTGATTTGCTTAAATATTTCAGCTATAAATTCCTGTTCTGTGGACTCAATTTGTTCGTTATGAACGTATTGTAAGATGGTCTTTAAATAAAGAAAATAATTCTCAGTTCCATCTTTAAAAATTATATCTAAAAGTGGATTTTGTACTTCACCCTCATCATACAAGTCTTTCAGCTCTAACCTGATGATATTATTACTTTCAATATATTGGATGCTGGATTTCACCTTCTCACCCAGCAAATTTGCTACAAATGGATGCTTTAAAGTTTTCAATACATCCCGATGATTAAAAGTGAGCTTATCGGATTCTTCCCTTTTATTTTTCTGAAGATAAAGGCAGACATTCATTAATTGATAGATAGAGGCAAAGCGAAGCGGATAACCCATAGTAACATTCACCTTTTGGATTTCTTCTGGAAGGGCATAAAGTACTGGAAAAAGCAAGCTTTCATCACCCAAAATGATAGCTGTTTTTTCGGGCTGTTCTATGTTTTGTTCAGATAGTAATTGCCCTAAAAATTTAGCCTGAGCAATATTGCCCTTCACCTCTGTTACTTTAATATCAGGCGTTTCTTCAAGAATTCTATTGGGCAACTCATTAGGAAAGGTCTTCCCCAAAACCGAATGATGGGCGTATTCCCTAAAAAAATTTCCGGCTTCCTGCAAAGCATTTTCTGGTGAAGCATAATAAGCATCCATATCCCAATAGACTTCTGCACCTTCTTTTACAGCCTCTGAAATGATGATTTCTTCCGTTTTGGTCAACGCATTAAAGCCTGCGAAAATCAAATGACCTGAAATCTGAGCTTGTCCCGATTTTAATTTATCGGCATAATCCCTGTAGAGCATACCATTATAGGCTTGGTTTTCAGCTTTTAATTTAGCTCTAAAATCCTCATAAACAGGATAAAGGATATTCCAATTTCGGTTGAATTTTTCTTGTGCATCTTTGGGCTTGGCTTCAAAGCTTTTCCAAAATTTCTCAATTAATTGGAGCTGTTCATCGGTTAAGAAATCTGTATCGGCCAATTTTTTCCATTCTAATAGATTGGCAAATAGCGGACGAGCATCGGCCATATAGTGATCCACATCGCTAAAATCTTTCACCAGCATATCGCCCCAAAAATAGAACTGTTCAAAATCTTCCTTAAAAGGTGCATGTTTTTGAAAGACTTCATGTAAAGAAAAGACCAGGCTTAGTTGGTCAGGTACTGCAAAATCACTTTTCTGACGCACATAATCTTCAATAGCCATGGCTTCCGGAGCCCAGATGGGTTGATCAATCAATTTTCGAAGCGCACGGTTAAAGAATAAACCAGCCCTCCTATTGGGAAAAATAACGGTGTAATTGGAAATGTCTTTTCCTAATTGCGTAAAGAGTGATTGGGCTAGTTCTTCTAAAAATGTGTTTTGCATTGTCTGTTTAATTGTAAGCTGTTTATCAATTATATAATTATGTCCCGGCTATATATTTTTTTAGAGTCAAGTTACACCTCGGCTTTCAAGCAATAAGGTCACTCCTACGGAGCTTAGTATTCAGATTTTTATACTCATTTCCATAATTAGACCCCTCTGGGGCCTTAGATTGCTGAATTTATTTCTATAATAATAATTGTCATTTCTACTTTTCATCTTTATTCAGAATCAAAGACTTATTACACATTTTAAGTCCCACAGAGCTAACTTATGGTAACTAAAATCTTAGCCCTATCACAAGTTCCGTAGGAACAACTTTACCGTTTCCAGTATAAGATTAGCAATAGATCAAAAACCCTTAAATAATCAATTCTTAATACAAAACCTTAAACCTCAATTATCTCCAAAGGATTTAAATAAGCGATGTGGGCTGTGACTTTTTCAAAGCCCATTTTCTTTAATGTATTTCTATAAAAATTTAACTGCTTTTTATCTTGCTCATATCTTTCACCTGTCTTAAAATCTAAAATTTGTGCTTCATTATTTTTTATCAATACTCTGTCTAGTCGTATTAATGATCCATCTGGCAAGAGCACGGGCACTTCAGTTTTAACCTGCCAGTCTGTTTCAAACCAAGGCAATAAAATACTGTCTTGTTGCAGATTGTCTTTTACTAATTTCTGAATAGATTCAAAATCTTCCTTATTTAACATCTTCTCGGTTTTCACTTTCTCAAGCATTTCAGGAAGCGCTTTCAGGTCATTTAATTTTGAAAAAATATCATGGACAAAAATCCCTAAATCCGTTTTAGATAAACCCGCATCCTCAGCCAATAAGGTAGAAGAATGTTTTATTTTTAGTTTATCGTGCCAATTATGACTCTCATAATAAGTTAAATTAACAGAAGAAACAGGAAAAGTATCTTCATTGCCTTCTTTTTCTTGAGCCATCAAACTAAAAACCGATTCATTACCTATGGTTAATTTCATATCTGCCTCCTGCCAATCATCTTGCTTTTCTGCAAACTGTAAAAGAAGCTTGGAAATATAACCAGATTTTGCTTTTGCATGAGAATTGATAAAGAGTGCATCTCCAGCTCTGGTCATGGCCACATACATCAAATTCAAGTTGTCCAGATAACTTCTTACCTCTTCCTCCCAATAGGAAAGTGCAAAATCAGAATCTTTCAGAGAGGATGAATGCTTAATGGGTAAATAAGGAATTTCTGAAAATTGTGTAGCCTGCGTATTCACCCATAAAGTTGGAGCCATCAAAGGGTTCGGACTTAAAGTCCAATCCAACAACGGAATCATACAGATTTTAAACTCCAAACCTTTCGATTTGTGGATGGTCATCAATCGGGCTGAGTTCTCATCAGATTGCAATTTTATAGCATAGGAATGACTGTTTTGCTCCCACCATTCCATAAAATCAGGAATACCTCCTTTATTACCAAAATCCAATAGGACATCTTGGAAAGCTGAGAGGTAAGCCTTTTCTTTTTTAATCTTTTTTAGCTGGAAAAGCTGAATTAATTTCTCACTCATTTCCAGCAAACTCAGACTCATCAAATCCTTTTGATTGGCTAAAAAATCTATGGGTAAAAAATCATCCTTACTATCCACCTTCACTATATCGTGAATAAGTGATTTATTTTCATGGATGATCTTTTGGTAATAGAATTTAATTTGAGAAAGGGCAATTCTATCCTCTGTGTAGAGATATTGAAAGCAGTTTAATAAGAAATTGACAATATGTGCGCTTGACAACAATAAAGTTTCATCGGAAATGATATTGTATTGATATTTCTGAATTTTATGAGGATTCTGGTTTTTATAATGCTCCAGAAAATCCTGAATTTCCATACCCTCAGATTTCTTTCTAACCAAAATACCGATATCCTGTAATTTCACACCTGCATCTTGTAATCTCTCCAAATCGCGCAAAAATTTTTCCAAAGCCTTGGTCTGCCAGCTAATTTTCTCTCCTTCTTCACTTTCTTCTTGTTCAAAAAACTGAAGTTCCACAAAGCCATTATAAGGATAATCATTTTTCTTTTCTTGTACTACTTCATTGTAGGCATCCGGAATATCCTGTAAAAGATGTTCCACCTCTTCAGTGAAAGCATTGGAGTCTTTGTTCACTGCACTAGACTTGACCAATTCAGGCATAGCAGTAAATAAATCATTATTGAAATCAATGACATTGGGCTTACTGCGAAAATTATGACTTAAAGCTTCTTCCTTATAAAAGGATGAGGGAATGTCTTCCTTCAGACCTTTTAAAAGTAATCTCCAATCACCACCCCTCCAACGGTAGATAGATTGCTTCACATCACCTACTACCAGATTCTCATGGCCTTCAGCTAATGAGTTTTCAATTAAAGGTTTGAAATTTTGCCATTGTAAAGTAGAAGTATCCTGAAATTCATCAATTAGAAAATGATCGTAAAAGCTACCCATTTTCTCATATACAAAAGGACTTTCGGCTGGATCTGTACCAATGATCTCATTCAAAAACTGAGTGGTATCGGATAGAAATTGAATACCCTCTTCCTTTTTATACTCTTGCATTCTTTTATTGAAATGCTGCGTTATACCGATTAAATAAATATTTTTGAGAATGTTTTCAGCTGAGCGGTATTCGCTTATATTTTTTTTAATATAATCAATGGCTTCATGGAAATAGTTCAATAATCCTTCAGAAGCAGTTTGTAGAATTAATTCTTTCTTTTTTGAAGATTTTGAAGCCAAAGATTCTCCATTTGTTTCTAAAGCTGTGATCACTCTGCCTTTGACCAAATCAGCTAAATCATAATTTTTAGTGTCCTTACTGATTTTGTTGAAGAAATTGATGGCTCCGGAATATCCATAACTAAAATCTTTAATCATCAGTCCTTTTGCCTCAATTAGTTGGAAAGCTTTTTGACTAATTCCCTCCATCACATTCTCAAATTGAGCCATGATTTTATTGAGCTTATCTTTGAAAGATTTTAGTTTGTCATAATCATTAATTTCTTGATTTAAAGCCCTTTCAATAACCTTAAAATCATCCTTTATTAATTCCTCTGTAAAGGCAAGAATATCCCTTCTCACATCCCACTTTCCTTTATCCTCAAGTTTATTAATGGAGAAATCAATCACCCAGTTTTTTAGGGCAATATGTTTCGGATCACTGATATCTTCCATTAATAAATCCAATACGGATTGTCTCACTTCATCCGTATTGAGCAATAACTCTCCATCTCCTTGTATGCTTAATTCTCTTGCAAAGGAGCGCATTACATTCTGAAAGAATCTATCAATGGTTTGAACTGAAAAGCGACTATAATTATGAAGAATGGAAATCAATAAATTTTGAGATCTATCCTTCAACTTTTTATCTGAAAAACCTAATAGGTCTTTAAGTTGCTCAGCCATTACTGATGAGGTTTTTTCAGAAAATTCAAAAAGATTTTCGATTATCCTTTCCTTCATTTCCTGCGTTGCCTTATTGGTAAAAGTAACGGCTAAAATTCTTTTAAAATGGTCAGGATTTTGAAAGGCTAATTTTAGATATTCCCTAGTAAGTGTAAAAGTTTTTCCGCTTCCGGCTGAAGATTTATAGACCGTGAATTGATTTCCTCTGTGCATAAAGGAAATTTAAGGGAAGTAGTTATAAATTAAAAGGAGTTAGTTTATAATATTTACTATTATTACAGCTGAGGCGACTATACATTCAACAGAGATAATAACAGCAGATAGAATATCTCCTGTTGAACTTGAATTAATGATTGATTTATATTTTGCTTTTACGTTCAAAACCTCTCCCCTATGCATGATATTTTCGATATAAAACAAATATAATAACATACATCACATACAAAAAATTTAGAAGAATATATTTTTGCTAAATACAGTTATTATACAATCAAAAGTATTCTTAATGCAATATATCTTATCCCCTAGAAATTATTTTTATTTCATTCTTCATTATATATTACATCTCTTCTATCCCACTTACACCACCAGATACAATAAATTTCATTGCATTTGTACTATTAATATCCCATGGATGAACTAGCTCATTTTTAACCACTAAAATATTACCTGAAAAATTGTAAGAGTGGGGCAAATATACGGATGAATAGCCAGCCATATTTACTTTTGAGAGTTCAGATTGCGTAATAAAACCAGGTTTAAAAATTTTGCCAGCTTCATCAAATTGAACCATTACAGGTTGATTAAATTTCTTCTTATCTCCTACAAAAGCTCCAATCAAATCTTTAATTGAATTATAAATCAAACTCAACAAAGGGACTTTGGTAATAAACTGTTCAAACAACTCAAAAAAAGGCTTCATAAAATAGGTTGAGCCTAGATAACCAATACCAATTATTGCAGAAGCTAAAATTAAAATACCTAGTCCTGGAATATTAACCGGAAGTAAACCATCAAGCCAAGTGAAAACTGCTTGAATAACTAAAATAGTAAAAGCAATTGGGGCTACGAAAAGTAAGCCTCTAAAAAAGTAAGCAGCAATTCTAGTAAAAATTTTTTGTCGCATAATTATATTATGATTGAATCAGCATTATAACGAAAAAAGCCTTGATGAAGTCCACCAAGGCTTAAGTTTATATTCAAAATATCTTTTTTTTAAATAGAAATCCCCATAAAAGACATGAAGGCAATCCCCATTAAACCAGTAATTAACATGGTAATTCCCAAGCCTTTCAATCCATCAGGCACATTAGAATACTTTAATCTTTCTCTGATGGCCGCTAAAGCAATAATAGCTAAAAACCATCCAATACCAGAAGAGAAACCATAAACGGCTGATTCAGCCAATCCGTATTCTCTTTGATCCATAAATAAAGAAGAACCCAATATTGCACAGTTTACTGCAATTAATGGTAGAAAAATCCCCAATGAACCATATAAAGCTGGAGATGTTTTCTCAATCACCATCTCTACCAATTGTACCATAGAAGCGATCACGGCAATGTACATGATAAAACTTAAAAAGCTTAAATCAACAGATGCCAAATCCTTACTTAACCAAGTTAAAGCTCCTTCATTTAAAATAAATTCACTTAATAACCAGTTTGTAGGAACCGTGATGGTTAAAACGAAAACAACAGCTAATCCTAAACCAAAAGCAGTGCTCACTTTTTTAGAAACCGCTAAAAAAGAACACATACCTAAGAAGTAGGCAAATACCATGTTCTCTATGAAGATTGATTTTATTCCTAAATTAATTAAATCCATTGTATAAAAATTTTAGCGATTAATTTTCTACGTATCCAGTTTTATTCCTTTGAACCCAAATAATGAGTCCTAGTATAAAGAAAGCACCTACTGGTGTTACCATTATACCATTAGCTTGGTAATCCATACCAACCCAACCATCTTTTGAGAATCCAATTGCTTCGAAGACTTCAAAGCCAAAAATTGCACCTGAGCCGAACAATTCTCTAAAGAATGCAACAGCCAGTATAATCCAAGCATATCCTAAACCACTACCTAATCCATCAAGAATGGAATCATAAGGCTTATTACCTAAAGCAAAAGCCTCCAAACGCCCCATGATTATACAGTTTGTAATAATCAAACCAACGAATACACTTAGCTCTTTGTACATATCGTAAGCAAATGCCTGCAATACTTCGTTCACTAAGGTTACCAATGTTGCAATTACTGCCAACTGAACAATAATTCTAACACGATTAGGGATTAATTTCCTAATTAAGGAAATCGTAAGGTTTGCAAACACGATTACAAATATAACCGCAATAGACATTACCATAGTTGGTTTCATTTGGGTTGTCACCGCAAGAGCAGAACAAATACCCAAAACCTGAATGGTAATCGGGTTATCATCATTTAATGGGTCGGTAACAATTTTCTTTCTCCTTTTGGAAAGAAGCGCTTCCGACTCCTGTTTTACTGGTTTATCTACAGTTTCTGTACTCATAACTTTAATATCTTTAAATTATAAAGTGGCAGTAGCACCCTTTTTGTTAAAATATGATTGGTAATGTTGGAAGTAGTTTTTCAACATATCGTTTAATCCATTACCTGTTATTGTTGCACCTGACATACCGTCAACATGGTGCTCATCCAATTTGCTTTCAGGATTGCTTTCACCTTTCAGCATTTTAACAGACACTAATTCGCCTTGATCATTATATAATTTTTTACCCTCAAATCTAGCTTGAACCGCATCTTCAGTAATTCTTGCTCCTAAACCTGGAGTTTCACCTGCATGTGCAAAAACAGCGCCTTTTATGGTCTTACCTTCTGTATCTAAGGCAATATACCCCCAGATGTTATCCCAAAGGCCACTACCATAAACAGGAAGGATATAAGATTCAATTTCTTCTCCTCCATCTTTACCGTAATATTTAAATACAGGATAAAGTCTTTCTTCTGGCGCTTTTTTGTATTGTTTTTCAACACTTACATCTTCAGCTACAAGCTCTTCCCCTTTTTCATTTTCAGCAACTATATTACCCTGATAATCAGTTACCTCTGATTTAATAACCTTATCGTAAGTTTCAATTACGTCCATTTCCGAGGTTACTTCCAAAACGGCACCTAGAATTTGCTTTTTAGTGTCCAATTCAATTGATTTTTGCTGAATTGGTCCCAAGCCAACCGAAGTGGCTGCCAACAACCCGCCCAATACTACTGTTAGTATGACGGAAAATAATATTACATAATAATTAGACTGTCGCACGTTTTAACCTCCTCTTTTTATTAGATTCAACAACATAATGATCGATTAATGGAGCGAACACATTCATTAAAAGAATGGCTAGCATAATTCCTTCCGGATAAGCTGGATTTACCACCCGGATTATCACTGTTAATATTCCTATTAAAAATCCATAGATCCATTTACCGGTTTCGGTATGTGCGGCTGACACTGGATCGGTTGCCATAAAGACTGCTCCAAAGGCCAATCCACCTATCACTAAATGATAATGCGCTGGCATATCCATGAACGCATTATATCCTATAGCGTTAAAGCCTAACCCCATTAACCAAGCTCCTGCAAATACACTGAAAATAATTTTCCAACTTCCAACTCCTGTTGCAATCAAAATTAATGCACCAATCAATACCATTAGAGTAGAAGTTTCTCCAATTGAGCCAGGTATGGCGCCTAAAAACATATTTTTAAAAGTGTACATTCCTTCAGCCCAATAGCTGGAAAATGAACTCACCACAGTTCCTGTTCCGTTAAGAGCCGTATCATAAGCCACAGCTAAAGCAGTAGCTCCTGAATATCCATCAATTGGCGCATCATCACCTAAATAAGTCCATACTTCACCAGAAATATCGGTAGGGTAGGCAAAATATAAGAATGCTCGGGCAGTTAAAGCCACGTTTAATACGTTCATTCCAGTTCCACCAAAAACTTCTTTTGCTATAATTACGGCAAAGACTGTAGCCAAGGCTACTTGCCATAATGGAATACTAGGGGGCATGATTAAAGCAATTAACATCCCCGTTACCAAGTACCCCTCATTTACAGGGTGGTTTCGGATAACGCAAATTGCAAATTCAGTTCCAAGTCCTACTGCATAAGAAACAATGATAATTGGAAGAGCTTGAATTGCGCCAATTCCTATTTTTTGGATAAAAGTGGCAGTTTCGCCTAAAGCTAAAAAGTGTTGATGGCCGATATTCCAGATTCCAAATAACAAACATGGAATCATAGCAATCACCACCGTAATCATGGTTCTCTTCAAATCGTTGGCATCTCTTACTTGTACCCCTTTCTTACCTGTAACTAACTTTGGTCTGAAAAGAATTGTACGGTGCCCTTCGTACAACGTATAGTACTTCTCGTATTTCCCCCCTTTCTCAAAAAGAGGTTCAATTTTATCGAAGAATTTTTGTATTGGATTCATATTTTATAGTATGATTATATTTATTGATATTAATCCCAAGGATTAATCACCTTTTATCCATTTATCATTAAATTGATTCCTTTTCTTAAAATGGCTTGAAGCTCATGTTTAGAAACATCAATGAATTCACATAAAGCAACATCCTCTTCAATCAATTCAAAGATTCCCAAAGCTTCCATTTCATCATAATCTTCTGCCATAATTGCCTTGAACAAATAATTAGGCAAAATATCCATTGGCAAAACCTTTTCAAATTCACCAGTCATCACAAATGCCCTTTCTTCACCATTGGTATTGGTATTCAATACATATTCTTTCTTTTTGTTTAGGAAAGACAATAAACCAATAGCTCTGTGAAAACTTAATTTTGAAGTTGTTGGTTTGATCCAGCCCAATAATTCTTCAAAATCTCCCTCTGGAACAACTGTTATTTGCTCATCATAGTATCCTAAATACCCATCAGCTTCAATTCGTTCCCCAGTTAATGGATTTCCTGAAATATATCTTACGTGATCTCCAGAAATATTATCTTTTATGATATTTTTAATAGACGCGCCCACATAAGTCTGATAGTATTGTGGATCCTTAACTTCTGATCCTGTCAATGCTACTTTTTTAGAGGCATCATACTTTCCTGTTAAGAAAAGCTTTCCAATTTGGATAACCCCATAAGGCTTAACTGTCCATGCAATATCACCTTTATTGATTGGATCGATATGGTGAATCTGTACACCAACGTTACCAGATGGATGTTTACCAGAAAATTTATTGATTTGCACACCTTCAGCTTGGCTGAACATTTTTAACATTTCTTTATCTTCAGAAATATTAACATGCACCTTACCTTCAGTGAATTTTTTGATAATTTCTAAACCAGTAGCAAAAGCTTCTTCTTCCTCTTTATAGATGAAATTATAGTCAGGTGCTAATGGATGGGTATCAAAAGCAGATATGAAAATTGCTTTCGGAGCATCTTCCGGATTTGCTACGATGCCATATGGCCTTTGGATAATGTTTGGCCAAACACCGCTTTTTAGCATCACTTCTTTAGCTTTATCAGCTTCCAATGATTTGATATCAGATTTGGAATGCTTACCAAAATCCTCAAATTCATTTTCTTTATCCGCTAAAACCCTTAACTCTAATAACTTTCGCTTTTCCCCTCTTTTGATTTCGGCTACTTCTCCACTAACAGGAGAACAGTATAAAACATCAGGAGCCATTTTATCATAGATAAGCGGAGTCCCTGCTTTAACAGTATCACCTTCTTCTACTAATAACTTTGGCCTTGTTATAGCCGCGAAATCAGTTGGTTTAATTGCGAATGTTTCCGGTTTAGGTGCATTTGATATTTTGTTCTCAGCTTTTCCAGCTAAGTTAATATCAAAACCTTTTTTAAGTTTAATGGTATGAGACATGTCTTTGTTTAACAATGAACCCTTATTTGAAATTGAGGCAAAATTAAGAATTATTTTGCTAAAAAAAATCTTTTAATATAATAATACTGCACTTAATTTAATCAAACTGAAACTTTTTGCTTAACAGCTTAGAAGACTTTCGTGTTCAATATTTTCCACATATTTTTTTACTTTTTCCATTAGCCACATTGGGGTAGAAGTTGCGCCACAAATTCCAACGCTTTCTTTACCTTCAAACCATTCCACATTTAACTCATCTTCATTCTCTATAAAATAGCTATTGGGGTTTTGAGATTTACAAACTTGATATAATGCCTTTCCATTTGAGCTTTTCTTGCCACTCACAAACAATATCACATCATGTTGCTTAGAGAATTCGGTTAACTTAGGCTCTCTGTTAGAAACCTGCCTACAAATACTGTCATTAGCATTAAGTGTGGCTGATTGCTCTTGCTTTGCAGCTTGTTGAATCTTAAGCCTATCTTCAATTTTCTTTTTGATATCATAAAAGCCTTTGGTGCTTTTTGTAGTTTGACTAAATAAGGTAACCGGTCTGCTAAAGTCAATTTTCTCTAAATCAGAGTCATCCATCACAATTATGGCATTTCCATTCGTTTGCCCATCCAAACCCGTTACCTCTGCATGGCCTTTTTTTCCATAGATAACAATCTGTCCTTTGTCCGTACACATTTTATCATGAGCATTCTTAACCCTATTCTGCAATTTTAAAACCACAGGACAACTAGCATCTATAAGCTCAATGTTATTTTCCATGGCGACACGGTAAGTTTCAGGGGGTTCACCATGTGCTCTAATCAGCACCTTGCAATCTTGCAAATCTTTCAAATCCTCATGATTGATGACCCGAAGCCCTTTTTCATAAAGTCTTTTTACCTCCATATCGTTATGGACGATATCACCCAAACAATATAGTTTACCAGCATCTTCCATTGCATCCTCGGCCATTCTTATGGCATATTCAACACCAAAGCAATACCCTGAATCTTGATCTATGGTTACTTTCAATTTACCCATCATATTTAATCATTTTTTCGGTTGCCAATTGCAGGACATATTCTACCTGTTCTGGCAATGTAATTTCGCTTGTATCTAAAATATAAGCGTCATTTGGGATTATCAATGGATTTTCTTTTCTCTCGGAATCCATTTTATCCCTTGCTAATAAGTTTTCTTCAATTTCTGGAATTGGTATTAATTGGCCTTTCTCCAATAACTCATTTTGCCTTCTTTCTGCCCTTACTGCCAAGTCAGCTTTCATGAAAATTTTCAATTCAGCATTTGGAAATACATTGGAACCAATGTCTCTTCCGTCCATAACCACTCCTTTTTTCTTCCCTAATTTACGCTGTTGGCTTACCATATTTTTTCTCACTTCAGGTATAGCACTGATTTCACTTACCTTATTGGAGATATACATTTTCCTAATCTCCTCTTCAACATTTAAGCCATTCAAATAAGTTTCGCTAGATGCTTTTCTTTCATTAAAATTGAAGGAGATATTGATATTATTGATAGCTTTAGCAACTTCCTTCGGATTGTCAATTGTAACATAATTTTGATGAAAATACAAAGTTACTGCTCTATACATTGCCCCCGAATCAATATAGCTGTAACCGAGTTGGCTCGCTACTTCCTTGGCCGTACTACTTTTTCCACAGGCTGAATAACCATCTATTGCAATTACTATTTTCTTCATATTAACAATCTTTTACCGGGCAAGGCAATGGTTTCTTTTTGGGCATAGATTTGCGTCCGCCATTATTAGCACAGGAAGAAATCAGAAAACTTATGATTAAAAGAAAAATGAAATTTATTTTTAGTGCCTTTTTGAGCATCAGAACCTCCTATTATTATTCTTTGGCAAATATACGGATAAGACAGGAAAATCACGGAAAATAATATGAAATACTCTTTGAAGACTGAAATTTAATTTTATCACAAATCATGTATTCTTTAAATCTGCATAACGTTAAAATTATACTTATTCAAAATATATAGTTATGGCATTGCAGTGGTTCAATTAAAACCAAAAAAAAAAAGTAACATTTAGCTTGCTGTTAAGTTAAATTAACTAAACAATCAATTAATTACTATGAAAAAAGATTCAATTGAATATAATGGAATAAGAGGTGGAATTGCGGTTTTTATTGGTCTTGTTGCTTATTTTTTGATTATGAAAGCGGTAGGCTTAGAACACAATCTGGAACTAAGGGCTTTTAATCTTATCATTATGGGTGGAGGAGTTTTCTTTTCTGTCAAGTCTATTAAGGAAAAGAATGAGGACTTCGACTATTTTAAGGGAATAGGAACAGGAATGCTGACTGCTTTGAGTGCTTCTTTAGCTTTTGCTATTTTTATTTTTATTTATTTAATGTCCAATCCAGAATTTATGAAGGAGATAAAAGATGTAGAACCTTTCGGTAATTACCTTAATGCCTTTCTAATTTCTTTCATTATTATAATGGAGGGTACTGGATCCGGCTTTTTCCTAAGTTATGGTGTAATGCAATGGTACAAAAAGAAAACTCCTGAGGAATTCTTAAAGGCTCAAAGAGATAATAAAGATAGTAAGTAATATTGCTAAAAAATTTTATTACAGAAGGTTTTCAAAATCAAAAAAATAATTTGTTAACTTTAGATAGTAATAGAAAATGTAATGGAACAAACAAAAGGAAAAGCGGAAGAATTCTTTAGTAAAGCAGGAAAAAAAATAGACCACTTATTTTCAGAAATCAATAAAAGTAATATTTCCGAAAAGCTAGAGTTAAAGGAGCGATTACAAGAGTTGAAAAGAAATAAAGAATCGCTCGAGAAAGATTTTGATCAATTTGCTGAGGATAACAAAGAGGTTTTCAAGGACATAGCCAATAGCTTTGAAGAATCTTTTGAGGATATAAAAAACATTTTTCGAAAAAAGAAAAATCAGAATGGATAGCCGATCCCTATATTTAATGCGGGACCATAGTTAGACCTTGTCCCTAAGTTCCATTCATTAATTGTCCATCTCTCACCTCGGTCTCTGGCTGGGTCATAAAGCTTAAAGGCAAAATCAAATCTTAAAATAAGGAAGGAAAAATCAACCCTTAATCCTACTCCTGTTCCAATAGCGATTTCGTTATAAAACCTGTCCCATTGGAAATCACTTCCTGGTTCTTCGTTTTCAGAAAAAGACCAAACATTTCCTGCGTCAACAAAAAAGGCTCCATCCAAAAAATTGATCAAGTTTCTTCTTACTTCTACACTGGTTTCGAAAATTATTTCTCCTGGTCTCTCGATGTTATATAGAAAATTCCCTTCATCATCTGTGTCAACAAAGCTCCCAGGTCCTAAACGTCTTGGTGCCCAAGCCCTAATACTATTACTTCCTCCTGCAAAATAATATTTTTCATAAGGTAAAATATCTCTTGAAAATTCTCCGTAAGGTTTCGCAAACCCAACATTAAAGCGATAGGCAAAAGTACTTTCCTTTCCATAGGGAATGTATGTCCGATAATCTACAGAGGCCTTAATAAATTGGAAGTATTCTAATGACGATTGTTCCACTTGCTCTCCAATGGCATTAAAATTCAATAAATTACCTCCCGTTTCGGCAAATAATTTTATAAAACTAGCCCTACTATTAGCTTGCCCATAGTTATTGAAATTTTTTGACACCGTAATAGAACTACTGGAAACAAAAGATGGCAGAAAGGATCTACTTAACTGCCTTCCAAATCTAGTTTGCTCTTCTAAAGCCCTAATAAAAGATTCTTCTAAATCAGACTCAATTAAATTGATATCGGCTACAGTTAAATCAAAAATCCAGCGTTTTTTATTTTGCCACGAGTATCCATAGGACCCATTAAGATTACTTCTTGTGTATTCAGGTCTGTCCGTAAAATTAAAACCTAAACCTGTCTTAGTTTTGGGGTTCAACAATGCAAATCTTGATTTAAGTTCTGTTCCTAAAGGAAATAAAAAATGTGGAAACGTAAATGATAAGTTAGCCCTTGCCTCTGTAGCAGTGGTAACATCAGTTTGGTCTGATATATTGGCTACTCCTTCAAAACCTAAGCGACCTGAGAGTTCCATCAATTCCGCGCCTTTAAAGGGGTTTCTATTTTTTAAGGATACATTATAAAAGGGCCCTGGCAAACCAAAAGTCACGTTTACGTTTACTCCAATTTCATTGCTCAGCTGGAATTTTTCTAAAGGACTGGTGAATATATTGGCCACAAAGTCTCCTCCTGCCGTATCATATTTGATATTTACGAAACGGAACATATCCAAATTGGCTAATTGACGCTGTGTATTCAATGTTTTTTCTAGGCTATAAAATTCATTAGGCCTAATAAAAACCCTCTGATCAAGAATTTTCTTTCTATAGGAATAATCATAATATGAATAATTGATGGAGTTGAACTTTTCTTCAGTTCTTTTCACTCCGCCAATTTGTGTATTAACATCAGTAGTAAAATTGACTTTATCTAATTTATAACGCTTATGGTTTTTAGCTTCTTGAGGCTTATTGATGATTATTTCCAATGCTAAATTTGTGGTATCGGGGTCACGATATACATTGTATTCCACAAATTGTCTTGAGAAAGTATAGTAACCATTATTTTTCATAATGTTTTCAATTCTCTCTCTTTCTTCCGTCAATTTACTTTGATCGTATTTATCGCCTGCTTTTATAAGACTATTTCTTCTACCCCCAACTAAAACACTCATCATCACTTTATCCTCTCCCGCATCATAAAAAACAGTATCAATAATATAGGCTTCTTTTTCAGCTATTCGATAGGTAACAGCAGCCCTTTTATCGTTGATTCCTTTATATTTTACCTCGTAGTCAACCTCTGCGTCAAAGAAGCCTTTAGATTCCAAAAATAATTGAATTTGGTTTTTCGTCTGCTCTGTTGCAGAAGAATCAAAAATCGCCAGTGGTTCGCCCCATCTCATAAAAAGATTGCCGTCTTCCAACAGGGTTGAAAACTTATCATTCTTTTTGTTTAATTTTCTTTCTAAACGAGTTGATTTATTGAATTTTTCAGCTTCTTTAGCTTTTTTGATCTTCTTCTCTAATTTCTCTTGAACAACTTCCTTTTCTGCTTTTATTTCATCTTCATCATAATATTGGAGACCCGTTTCATATAATGCCACATAAGGGGAAATAGGCAACAATAAAATCCTACTGTTGGCTTTCTGATTGTATAAATTTTCCAATCGATCGGAAGAAATATTTTCATTACCTTTAATTTTCTGTTTAAAGAGAAGTTTCTCATCCTTTTTCAAATAGCTTGTGCCCACACAAGAAGTGAAAAAAATGATACTGCTCAGCAGAAAGGATTTTATTAATTTTATATTCAATTTCAGTGCTATCGAAATAAATGCTTACTAAGACTCATACAAAGTTCATCAAATCTCTTCAATTAAAGAAATTCCGGCAGAAAGAAGGACTATTTATAGTTGAAGGAGCCAAAAATACCCTTGAATTATTAAATTCTTCCTATAAAATAAAAGATTTAATTGTTACAGAAGCTTTTTTGAAAAAGTTTCAATTAGAACTCAATAATGCAAATGTCGAACCAATTATTATAAAAGAAAAAGAATTAAGCGGTTTAGGAACCTTTCAAAGTAATACTGATGCACTAGTGGTGGCCTATGATCAAATACCTCAAACATACAAATCCAAGGGCTTTGATTTAGTGCTAGATGATATCAGGGATCCTGGGAATTTAGGAACCATCATCAGATTAGCAGATTGGTATGGCATCAAAAACATTATTTGCTCGGAAACTACTGCCGAATTTTATAACCCTAAAGTAATAAGCGCTTCAATGGGTTCCATATTTAGAACCAATTTGTATCGAAAAGATTTGAAAGAATTTTTATCAGAAAATAAGCACAAAAAAATTTACGGTGCTTTACTTGAAGGGCTAAATGTGCACCAAGTTAAATTCGAAGCTAATGGACTTTTAGTAATTGGAAATGAATCGCACGGGATTCATCCTGAACTTATTTCGTTGATCAAAGATAGGATCACCATCCCTAAAATTGGAGAAGCAGAATCTTTAAATGCTGCTATGGCTACTGCTATTATTTGTGATAATGTTTTTAGAAATCATTAAATAATATGATCATAAAACTGCTTGCAAATCGAACAGTTTTATGATCATATTAAAATTTAATTAGAAGAAACTGGAGAAGCTGTTATTACACCTTCAATGGTAATATCTACCGTATAATCAATAGATCCATCAGATGCTAAATCTAATTGAATGTCAAAAGACTCAAAAGCTTCCAAACTATTTATTATTGCCTCTTGTAGATCACCAGTTAGTTCAATTTCTATTCCATCCAATTCATTAAGGTCATCTATTGTCAAAAACGAGAAATCGCCATATTCAGAAATTAAAATAATCTCTCCAGATCCTGTATTTCCATCTGATCCATTATCTGTAACATTAATGATTAATTTATCAGCAGAAATATTCTTTATCCTGTCTTTATATTCATCAATTTCCTCTTCACTTGGATTTACAGTTTCTGTAAATGAGGTATCTTTTGCCTCATTGGTCGTAATATCAAATGAACGCTTTATGTCGGTGGGCACATCAACATTCAGTAAATCATCAGTATCTTCACAAGAAATAGCAGTTAAGCTAAACAGTCCTATAATTGCTAATGAATAGGTGAAAAATTTATTAAACTTTATCATATTTTAAATATTTTATTTATATAACAAAAATACATTTTATTATTTGAAAAATCACTTTTACTTAAATAAACTTTCCAATTTTTCGATAAACTGCCCTAAATGATAGCCGTCCACCAATGCATGATTGACGTGGACTGAAAACGGCATAAATATTTTGCTATGTTCCTGATAAATTTTCCCAGTTGAAATTTTAGGCATGCTATCTTCTACAGCAAAATGACGAGCATGAGAAATGGAAGTAAATTTTATCCAGGGAATAGCCGTAAAATGAATAACATCCACCATTCCTTTCATCATATCCAAACCAGAGCCAGCCTTAATTCTGTCTATTTCAGCTTGTACATTTTGAGCAAAGGCGGCAAAATTTCCTTCAAAAATCATCCTGGAATACCCAAAGGTTTTATCATCTCTCAAAACGGTGGCAGAGGCATGGACGGTCTCCACATCATATACTTCTTGTCCAATTAATCTGTAACGCATTTCGGGGATTGCATTTACTGCCATTAATATTTTATGCAAATAATAATGGTAAAAAGATATCCTTTCCTTTTTGCAGTAACTATAAGCATCCGTACATTCCAAATTAATATTTATACCATAAAATGGTTCGTCAAATGCATTAAAAAAATTAAAGTGGTCTTTGCGTGGATGTTTCTTAAAATTGAGTTTTTTCACTAGTTAATAGAGTTTATCTTAATCAGAGTTAAAATCAAATTTACTTTTAAAAACACACATTTTATAAGATGCTGGAAAATTATATTATTTGTTTTCATAATACAATCCTTTGACTTACGTTTGTATCCAAAAATAGAACTATCAACCCAATTCAAATTTGATGAAACAATTATTATTGCTAATAACTTTATTTGTTTTTAGTCAACTTACCCATGCACAAAACAGAATTAGTGGCTATATAAAAGATGCGCGAACCGGTGAAAACTTAATTGGTGCCAATATTTGGCAGCCTGCCACTAAAAAAGGGACTGCCACTAACACATATGGTTTTTATAGCTTAAATATTGCCGATGACACAGCCACCATTGAAGTTTCTTATGTGGGCTACCAAACTATCAGAAAATCCATAAAATTAGACGGGGATACCAATATCAATTTTGAATTGGAACTCTCTGATGAATTGTCTGAGGTGGTGGTCAAAGGTACCCGACCAGATTTAGAACTCACTAAGATGAGCAGCATGAAAATCAGTGCTCAAGACATTAAGGCCATTCCAGCTTTATTAGGAGAGGTGGATGTTCTCAAAACTATCCAATTAATGCCTGGGGTTCAAAGTGGTTCGGAAGGAAGTAGTGGAATATATGTGAGAGGCGGTGGCCCCGATCAAAATTTGATTTTGCTAGATGGCGTGCCCGTTTACAATGCCTCGCATTTATTTGGCTTCTTTTCTGTTTTCAATGCTGATGCTATTAGTAATGTGGAAGTCATAAAAGGTGGGTTTCCTGCCAGATACGGTGGGAGATTATCCTCTGTCATCGACATCAATATGAAAGACGGCAATATGAAAAACTGGCAAGCAGAGGGCGGAATTGGACTCATTTCATCAAGACTTTCGGTAGAGGGGCCAATAGTGAAAGAAAAAGGCTCTATTATTTTATCCGGAAGAAGAACTTATATAGACGTTTTAGCTAGACCAATTATTAGAGCTAGTACTGATGATGTGGATTTAGGCTATTTTTTCCATGATTTCAATGCCAAGGCTAATTATAAATTCTCTGACAAAGACCGTATTTACCTTAGTGCATATACAGGCAAAGATAAATTCTACGCCAGAGATGAATACGAATATGATGATGGCGGTTCCATCAATGAGTATAAAGATGAAGCAGGAATTCAATGGGGTAATTTCACCACTGCTGGCCGATGGAACCATTTATTTTCAAATCAATTGTTTTTAAACACAACTGCCACTTACAGTCAATATAACTTCAGCTTATTTAATGAAAGTTACTATCGTTACGCTACACCGGATGATGAAGTAGAAGAAAATTTTTACGCCTCGTATAATTCAGGAATTCAGGACTATGGATTGAAATTTGATTTTGATTACTATTTGAACAATGGCCATTCCTTAAAATTTGGAGCTAATTACATCTATCATATTTTTCAACCCGAAGCTTTCAATTTTGAAGCTGACTTTGAGGCAGATATTGACCAACCGGATACAAAACCAATTTATGGAAATGAATTTTCAGTTTATGTAGAAGATGAATTCGAACCGATTAATAAACTCAAAGTAAATGCGGGTATTCATGCCTCAGCCTTCAGAGTAAATGAGGAGTTTTATCCGTCTTTTCAACCCAGAATTAGTGCTAGATATTTAGTTAATAACAAATTATCTTTTAAAGCCTCTTATGCGGAAATGGCGCAGTTTCTTCATTTGTTGACCAATTCTGGAATCGGCTTACCTACGGATTTATGGGTACCCGTTACAGATAAAATAAAACCACAATATGCACAGCAAACTGCTATTGGGATGTCATCTTTAATTGCAGATGGAAAATACGATTTTTCAATTGAAGGCTATTACAAAAACATGAACAATTTGATTGAATATAAGGAAGGTTCTAATTTTTTGAATTTGGAAGAAAGCTGGGAAGATAAAGTTGCTGTGGGTGATGGTTGGAGTTATGGTGCTGAGTTCTTATTTAGGAAAAAAGAAGGTAAGTTCAATGGTTGGATCGGCTATACTTTATCTTATAATAATCGCCAATTTGATGAATTGAATTTTGGACGGGTATTCCCTTATAAATATGATAGGCGACACGATATAAGTGTGGTCACAAATTATAGGCTCAATGAAAAATGGGAAATTAGTGGTACTTGGGTATATGGCACAGGTAATTCCATAACATTACCGATAGCAAAAATCTCAGGACTTTCTGAGAATCCAAGACCAGAAAATGAGGGATATTATGGATATTCCGATGTTTATCAATATAGTGACCGGAATGCTTACAGAATGCCGGCATATCACAGAGCGGATGTTGGGATTACACGACACAAAGAAAAGGATTGGGGAAGCTCAAGCTGGACAATTAGCGTTTATAATCTTTACAATAGGCAAAATCCGTTCTACATCACAACATCCAACAATAGTATAGGGGAAACATCATTTAGTCAAATCAGCTTGTTCCAATTAATCCCTTCATTTACTTACAACTTTAAATTCAGACCAAATGAAAAATAATCTAAAGCTAATTATTCTGTCGGTATCTCTTTTCCTTGCTTGTGAAAAAGAAGTTGAATTGAAGATTGATGAAAACGATTCAAAGTTGGTATTGAATGCATGGCTCAAAACTGATAGACATCCACTTATTGAAATCAATCGTTCCACCTTTATATTTGATAAAAGAGGAACTGACCATATCGATAATGCAGAGGTCATTTTATTTGAAAACGATCAGGAAATTGGTTACTTAGAGTATTTTCAATCAGGATATTATCAAAATAAAAAAATTAAAATTATGCCTGATACAGAATATAAGATCATTGCAAGAGTAGATGGATTTGAGGAAATTACAGCTATAGAGAAATCTGCTAGAAAAATCACGGATGAAGATTATGAATTTGAATTCAACTCAATTGAAAGAAACAATCAATTTGGAGGTGAAAAACGATCTGAAGTAAACCTCACCATTAATGATAATGCTTCCACGGAAGATTTCTACCTTTTCCGGTTAAAAGCTACCAGCACTGAATGGAATACTGACCAACCCGAGGAGGATACGACCTACAATGAACAATATGAATATGTAGAAGTCACTGATTTACAAACTGAAGAATTGTATTTAGATGGAACTGGAAGCATACAGGTGCTAAAGGATGAGTTATTTAACGGACAAGAATATACTGTTAGGTTTAATTCCCATGATTTAAGAAAAGATATTTATGTTAATGGCTCTTACAATGCTATTTTTCAATACAAGGTAGAGATGCATAAAATCAGTAAATCCTTGTATTTATACTTAAAAAGTGTGGAAAATAACCGATATCCTGACCCATTTACAGAACCTACCCAAATTTTCAGCAATGTTGAAAATGGCTATGGAATTTTAGCCACTTCTACTGTTGTTGAAATACCAATAGAAGAACTTGGAGATGTAGATATCAATGAATAACTCATTAGGGAAATATTTGATAATAATTGGTGCTTTCATCATTCTGGTGGGCATTGTGATCTATTTCTTTCATGACAAGCTTCAATGGATTGGAAAATTGCCTGGTGATATAAGAATAGAAAAAGAAAATTTCAGCTTTTACTTTCCTATAACCACAATGCTTTTGGCCAGTTTAATAGTATCATTGTTAATCCGTTTATTCAGGAATTTATTCTAATTTAAACTTTCGAGTATAGGACAATGTAGGAAAAGCAATCATTCTGGATTTTTCGTTTCTATAACCATAAGGATCCCAAGAAGGCGAATCATATGGAGAAGGAATATTTCCTGGAGCAATCAATACATGAGTTAAACCAATCTGCCAACTCACCAATTCTTTGTTTTTTCTTACAAAACGAATTCCAGTCAGCCCATACCATAAAGTCCTTCTTAGATTATATTCTCCTTCGTCATAAGTATAATCACCATTTGGAAGCATTCTTTCACGATAAGCATACTCTCTACTATTAACATTGAAAACATAATTTTCAGTAAGGAAATAGAAAAACGGACCTCCTCTTACAATTGCCGAAAAATTACCTACTAAAGACCCCGTGTTTGCCTCTGTAATATCATTATTATTCACATTGAGGTAGCCTGCTCCAATAGTCAAATTATTGTGGCTATCTCCATAACTATAGGTAGCAAATCCGAGATTTCCGAAAAAATTGGTGCCATAAGTTCCTAGAATCATCATGTCCCCTAAAGCAATACTATGCTTTTCTTTAAGGGGAATTGAAAGTTTGGCAGTAAAATAAACCGGGAAACCAAATAAGGTAGTCCCCATGCCAATTGAGAAATTATCCGTTAGTCCATACTGGATATCATGCAATAAGAAATAAATGGAATTATAGTACAGTTCTCTTTCCTTTAAACCAAAGGAAGTAGGTGCAAAAAAATAGCGAGAATCGTGTTCTGAATTTATATTTGCGCTCACTTCTTGTTTGTTTTCCGATAAATCTTCATCAAGCATTGTAGGGTTTTGGATAATATCCAAAACTGCGTAATAGATTACTATTGCTTTTTCTTCATCATTACTTGACAATAAATTTTCACCGTTTGACTTTGAGCCTAGAAGTTTGCCATCACAATTTTCCACTTCCGTGATTATCCTATTTTCACTTTTATAAATCTTGGCAAAATAGTAACGGCATTTCTCTTTGATATCAACTGTCGTGCTCAGTGAAATATCATTTTGCTTTAACTTTTCGGACAGCAAATATTCAACTTGAGAAGAAATTAGGTTTGCCCTATCATCAAATACAATCCTATCTTGTGCCACCACTGCTTTAAATGAAAACAATAGACCTATAAAAAATAAATACCTCCTCATAGCTGAAAAAATTGATACTAAGTAAATATAGATAAATTATTCAATTTAACAACGATTGTAAGTATTTTATTTTTACCTCAAATAACTGATAACCAGCATTTAATAAAAGAAGCAAAAAAACTAGAGCTTTACACTTTTCAATCTTAAACTATTTAACACCACAGAAACAGAACTAAAGGCCATAGCGGCTCCGGCTATCATAGGATTTAATAAAAAACCAGTGAAAGGATAAAGCAAACCTGCAGCCAAAGGAATTCCGATTATGTTATAGATAAATGCCCAGAATAAGTTTTGCTTAATTCCTCTTATTGTTAATTGAGATAAGTGAAAGGCTTTTGGAAGATTCTGCAAATCTGAGCCTATCAAAGTCATTTTGGCTACATCAATGGCAATATCTGAACCCTTCCCCATGGCAATACTAACATCAGCTTGAGCCAGAGCTTCCGAATCATTGATGCCATCTCCTACCATGGCCACCACTTTTCCTTTAGATTGTAATTCTTTTACAAAATTAGATTTATCAGCTGGCATTAAATGTGCTTTCACATGTTGAATTCCAACAGCATCCGCTACCGCCCTGGCTGTTTTCTCGGCATCTCCTGTCAGCATATACACTTCCATTCCCCTGTCGCGCAATTGCTGAATGCTTAATTTTGCTTGCTCCTTAATTTTATCAGCTATGCCAAAAAGTGCTAGCATTTGATTTTCATCCGCAAAATAAATCACTGTTTGGCCTTGAGATTCCCATTCATCTGCCAAGGCTAAAATATTATCTTTAACTTCAATATTTTGCTCATTTATGAGTGCATAGTTCCCAACAAAATAACTGAGCTCTCCCAATTTCGCTTTTACTCCCCTGCCGGAAATACTCTCAAAAGCTTCAATCCTTATGGAGGAAATATTTTCAGATTTTATATGATTTAAAACAGCTTCAGCCAATGGATGCTCACTTTTAGCTTCAATTTGATATAAAATCAATTTAAGTTGCTCATTTTCTGAAAACCATTTATGATTCACCACAGATGGCATTCCTTCCGTAATAGTCCCGGTTTTATCTAAAATAATGGCATTAGCCTGATAAGCTTTCTCCAAACTCTCTGCATCTCGAATGAGCATATTGTTCTCCGCTCCTTTTCCTACTCCCACCATAATAGCAGTTGGAGTTGCCAAGCCAAGTGCACATGGACAAGCAATTACCAAAACCGTTATAGCCGAAAGCATACCTTGAGTTAGCGCATTATCGCCACCAAAAATCTGCCAAAGAATGAAAGTTAAAATAGCAATCCCAATAACAACAGGCACAAATATTCCTGCAATTTTATCGACCAGTTTTTGAACTGGTGCTTTACTGCCTTGCGCTTCTTTTACTCGCTCAATAATGGAAGCCAATAAAGTATCGCCCCCTACCTTCTCTGCTTTAAAAGTAAAACTCCCTTTTTGGTTGATAGTGCCTGCAAA
Source organism: Marivirga sp. (assembly GCF_051117495.1). Taxonomy (NCBI): domain Bacteria; kingdom Pseudomonadati; phylum Bacteroidota; class Cytophagia; order Cytophagales; family Marivirgaceae; genus Marivirga; species Marivirga sp. The sequence continues at coordinate 395,816 of NZ_JBNPEF010000004.1, forward strand.
AACCTTTGCCCCTTCAATCTTCTGAACTGGAACGGGCTCTCCTGTAATCATGCTTTCATTCACATAAGAATCACCACTTACCACTTGTCCATCTACCGGAATTTTATCACCTGGCTTTACCAAAATTTCAAATCCTTCTTTTACAGCATTAATTGGAATTTCTTCTTCTTTGCCATCTACTAAAACGATCAAAGTTTTAGGTTGCAAGCCAATCAATTTCTTCAAGGCAGAGGAAGTATTGGTTTTGGCTTTCTCCTCTAGAAATTTCCCTAATGAAATGAAGGTAATAATGACTACTGCTGCTTCATAATAAACATGAGCTTCCAGACCTCTTTGTATCCAAAATTCAGGATAAAAGGTGTTGAAAACGCTCAGCACGAAGGCAATTCCCGTACTTAAAGCCACTAAAGTATCCATATTGGCTTTTCCATGACGAGCCTGTTTCCATGCTCCCTTGAAAAAATGGCCTCCGAAATAAAATAAAACGGTAGCTGATAATGGAAGGGAAATATAATGCCCTGTTTCCCAGTTCATGAAAAACATTCCAATGATGAAAACTGGAATGGAGAGAATTGCAGAACCAATCAAGCTTTTTTTGATTTTGAGAAACTGCTTCATTTGCTCCTCTTCCTGCCTCTCTGCTACATTATCTTCTTCCATGATGGCATCATAGCCTACGCCCTGTAAAGCAGTTTTTAAATCTTCTAGTGAAACTTCATCAGGGTTAAAAGTTGCCCAGGCGGTGTGCGTGGCGAAATTCACATCAGCATCTGTAACTCCTTTTGTACTTTTGAGTGTAGAGCCTACGCTAGTAGCACAAGCAGCACAGCTCATTCCGGTAACTGGAAATGTTTTTTTGATGGTATTAGATTCAGTTAGTTCAGACATTTAGGTTTCCCTTCGGAATATTTAAAATCTTCAAATCAATATATAAACAAATTTTCATATATTACGATATGAAAGTGATGGAAGTTCAAAAGAACGAAAAAAAATTAGCCGCCATGGCAAAAGTATTAAAAGCTGTTGCCAATCATAATAGATTAAGGATTGTTCAGCTCTTATTGGATAATGGTGAAATGACCGTGAATGAAATCTGTGAGAAGTTGGAAAACTGTGAACAATCGCTTTTATCGCATCACTTGGCGGCATTAAAAGAAGCTGGGGTTTTAAGCTCACGAAGAGATGGACGCAAGATCTATTATTCCTCAGCCAAAAAAGAAATTGAGAATTTATTGAATTGTATAGAAAACTGTTGTGAATAAATGAACGAAAAAATAAAAGAAGTATTAGAAAGGACACCTTTTGAACCTGAACTTAAAGAAGAAATCTTGAAATCAGGTCGCTTGAAAAAAGCTAAAGCAGGGCAAACCGTCATTACTCCTGATGACGAAGCTCAGGAAATGCCATTAGTGATGTCAGGTTTATTAAGGGTGATGCGGAATGATGACAATGGAAATGAAGTGTTTCTTTATTATTTAGAAGGTGGAGAAACTTGTGCCATGTCTATTACTTGTTGTCTAGAAGGGAAAAGAAGTTCATTTCATGTGGTAGCGGAAGAAGATTCGGAATTATGGATGATGCCGGTTTCTAATCTGGATAACTGGATTACGAAATATCCAAGTTTTAGAAGGTTTGTATTTAATTCTTATCAAACCCGATTTGATGAATTATTGCATACTATCGACAGCATGGTGTTTATGAAATTAGATGAAAGACTTTATAATTACCTTTTGGATAAAAAAATGGCAAGTGGTTCATTTGAAATTAAGAAAACACATCAACAAATTGCAAATGAATTGAATACTTCAAGAGTAGTGGTTTCCAGACTTTTAAAGAAATTGGAGAAGGAAGAAAAAATAGAACAAAGAAGAAATTATATAGAAATTCTTTAAAAAAGACTTTATAAATCCGATTAAATGGCATTTTAAATCAATCAGTAACTGATGTTACAATCCACTTTTTAACACTGCCGTATATTTGTGAGAAGTGTAAAAAAGAAAATTATTTAGAGTTATGAACATAGAACAAATTTATACAGGATGTTTAGCGCAAGGTGCCTATTATATTGAAAGCAATGGAGAAGCTGCTATCATAGATCCTTTAAGAGAATCTGCTCCTTATATTGAAAAAGCAGAAAAAGACGGAGCTAAAATCAAATATATTTTTGAGACTCACTTTCATGCGGATTTCGTTTCAGGTCATGTTGATTTGGCTGATAAAACTGGAGCAACTATTGTTTATGGTCCAGGAGCCAAAACAGATTTTAAAATGCATGAAGCAACAGACGGTGAAATCTTTGAAATTGGAGATATAAAAATCAAAGTTTTACATACGCCTGGTCATACTTTAGAAAGTACTACTTACTTATTACTAGATAAAGAAGGAAATGAAAAAGCTATCTTCAGTGGTGATACTTTATTTATTGGTGATGTAGGACGTCCTGATTTGGCACAAAAAGCCGGAAAAATCACTCAAGAAGATTTAGCTGGAATGCTTTTCGACAGCTTGAGAAACCAAATCATGACTTTGCCTGATGATGTAGTAGTTTACCCAGCACATGGTGCAGGATCTGCATGTGGTAAAAACATGAGTAAAGAAACTACTGACCTTTTAGGCAATCAGAAGAAAACAAACTATGCACTAAGAGCGGATATGACCAAAGAAGAGTTCATTGCAGAAGTAACTGACGGATTATTACCTCCACCACAGTATTTTGCTCAGAACGTAGCTATGAATAAATCAGCTGACACTTCAGGTTTAGATAAAATCTTAGAAAAAGGAAATGTAGGTTTAGATGTAGAAACATTTGAAGCTATGGCTAATCATGAAGGCGCTTTAGTATTGGACACTCGTCATCAGGAAGAATTTGCTAAAGAGCACATTCCAAACTCAATATTTATTGGAATTGACGGAAGCTTTGCTCCATGGGTAGGTGCTTTAATTCCAGATTTACAGCAGCCAATTGTTTTCATCACTGAAGAAGGACGAGAAGAAGAAATCGTTACGCGTTTGTCTAGAGTTGGATATGACAACACTTTAGGATATTTAAAAGGTGGATTGAAAGCCTGGAAAGCAGCAGGAAAAGAAACGGATAGTGTAAAATCAATTCCAGCAACTGAGTTTGCATCTGAATTGAAATCTGGTGATTTAACTGTATTAGACGTAAGAAAACCAACAGAATTCCAATCAGAGCATGTGGAGAACGCGCAAAACTTCCCATTAGATTATATCAATGATAATTTTGATGAGTTGGATAAAGAGCAGACTTATCATGTGCATTGTGCTGGAGGATACCGTTCCATGATTGCAGCTTCTATCATGAAATCAAGAGGCGTTCATAATTTAGTGGATATTGCAGGTGGATTTAAAGCCATCAGCGAGACGGACATCCCTAAAACAGATTATGTTTGTCCTTCAACATTAAAATAAATAATAATAGGTTCTAACATTAGAGGCTCTCTTAATTTTTAAGCGAGCCTCTTTTTTAAACATATTTATATGAAAATTTATTCATATATATTATTCTTGATTTTTACCCCAATCTTCTTGCAGGCGCAGAATAACCACCAACAATTTGAGTCTATTGATTCGGTTAAACATGGTTCATTCAATCCGAATGAAGCGCATAGTTTTCATGAATGGTTTAAAAAAGGGCATGTAAGCGGATTGTTCCGCAGCAATTCAATTCAAACCTACAGACCAGAAAGCAAAAATTTTAGTGCTGCCTCAGGTTTGGGTGGAAGAATTTACTATCACAGTGCTTATTGGCATGGTTTTCAGATGGGAATTGGAGGAATTTACACCTATAATATTCTTTCAACAGACTTAAGTAATTCAACCGAAAATCCTTATACACCAAAATGGGAACGACAATTATTTGATTTAGAAGACCCAAATAATAAACATGATTTAGACCGACTTGAAGAGCTTTTTATAAAATATCGCTACAAAGATTCCTATATTAAAGTAGGGAAAATGTTATTAAACACACCTCTTGTAAACCCTCAAGATTCCAGAATGAAGCCCTCTGCTTTTCAGGGAATATGGTTAGATTGGAATGAAGGTCATCGATTTGAAATTAATGGAGGATTTTTTAATAAAGTATCTCCTCGCTCCACTACAGAATGGATAAGTATAAGTGAAAGCATAGGGCTTTATGATCATTTACTTGACTCTGAAAAAGAACATCATGCTATCACTACACAAGGACTTGGACTATTAGGGGGGCATTATTTACCAAATGAAAAGATTAGCTTACATTCTTGGCAATACTATATTGACAATATAAGTTTTGTATCTTTTAATCAATTGGAATATAGCCAAAACTCAATAAAATTGGGTGTTCAGTATTTATTTCAAAATTCATTGACTGAAAATCATTTTCTTGAAAAAAATCACAAGGCTCAACTCTTATCAGGTCAATTAAAATGGATTGGAACAGCATGGCAAATATCTTACAACCAAACCATTAGCTTGACTGAGAATGCTTTAAAGTTTCCAAGTGAATGGGGAGCGGAACCGTTTTATACGTTTATCAGCCGTCATAGGATTGAAGGCTTAGATCAGGTAAACAGTCAAGCACTTAAAATGGATTTTCAGCCTATTGAAAGCTGGTCATCTTTGAATATTGGATTATATGGAGTGCATAGTAATTTCCATCAAAATAAAGAAGAAAGTTCCCTAACTCAATTAAGCTTAGATATTCAAACTCATTTAAAAGAGGATTGGAAAAACCTTAAAATCAGATTTTTAAATTCTTATTTTATGACTGAAGGCTTTAGCAAAGGTTCATTTTTATATGAAGATATATTTCATTCACAATTGATTGTGAACTATAAATTTTAGTTTAAACCTGAGTTCGATTATAATTTAGGATTCAGAACCTCCACCAGCTGGCGGATGAGTTTCAACTAAAAATTCTGAAGCAATAGCGGGCTATTGCAAGGGATTTTTAGGAAGAAAATCGCTGTTTAGAGGCGGGATAGAAAAAGCTTTTCCATATAATACAATATACTGCGTTGTCTTCCCTCGAAATAGCTCGCTATATCTTCTTAAAGACGCCTTGTCTATTGAATTATATGAAAATCTGAATTTATAAATTAGAGTCGAACTCAGGTTTTAAGCTTTTCTTAATTTCAAAATCACAGTTGTCCCAGTTTTTCCATCGCTCTGAATATCAATTTTTCCTTTCATTTTTTTCACAAACTCAATTACGATAGAAAAACCAAGACCGCTTCCGTGTTCATTGTCCGTACCAATGCTACTTACCACATGTTTACCCATTAATACTTTTTGAATTACTTCGGAGCTCATACCAACCCCGCTATCAGATATGTTTATCTTGATATAATTCCCTTCATTAATGGCATTCAATTTAATTTCACCCCCTTTTTTAGTAAATTTTAGAGCATTGGAAATCAGATTTCTAAAAATGGTCAATAATGCGTTCTCATCAGCCAACACTTTAAACTCTTTATCAATTTCATTTACGATTTTGATATCTTTTTCATCCAATTGATAATCAAATATTTCAATTGTCTTGTCAGCAACATCTCTTACAGTCAATTTTTCTATATTAAAAATAAAGTCTCCTTTCTGACTAAAAGTCCATGACAATAATTGATTAGTCAATACTGAGATGTTTTGCACCGACTGTGTGAGATAATTAAAATATTGAGATTTTCTTTTTTCATCAGGTTCAACCTTTAATAGGTTAACCATTGCTCCAATATTGCCAATGGGTCCCTTTAAATCATGGGCAATAATCCCGAATAATTTATCTTTGCTATTATTGGCATTGATTAAAGTTTGTCTGGCATTATATAATCGAAATGCTAAGAAGATTGAAATTACTAAAAATATAATAATTAAAACACCGACAGTATATTGTAATTGAATGATATCCTTTTGAGCTGTAAGTTCTTGCTGTTTTTTGGTGTTCTGAGATATCAAGTCCTCATTTTCTTTGTTTTTTCTTTCCACTTCATAGCGTGTTTTAATTTCTTCGAGCTGGCGGCTTCTTTCTGATGCGATCAAAGAATCTTTTTCTGAACTATGCAATTGATGGTATTCATAGGCCTTTTCAAACAAATCTTGTTTTGCATAATTTTCAGCTATTAATCTGTAAACCTTCTCTTTTTCACGCGATTCAGTGGTTTCATCCATCATCTTTAAAGATTTACCGTAATAATACAAGCCACTATCATAAGATTGCGTAAGCGTATGAATTTCCCCTAAAGTGTAATAACTATAAATTAAAACGGATTTGTATTGATGTTTTTCTTGAATCTTCACAGCCTGATAAAGCAGCTCCAAAGCTTCTTGATATTGACCTAACTCCATTTTAGGTTCAGCAATATTTCCAAGCGTTATCGATAGTTTGAATGTATTATCTCGCCTTTCATTAATTGCTAATGCCTTTTGATAGTTAAAGATTGCATCCTGATATTTAGCCTGAAAACAATCTACTATTCCCAAATATTCATAGTTAGCCGCTATATTAAAAGAATCATTTGACTGAATAGCATAACCCAACATTTTCTGATAAATGGACCTGGCATCTTCATATTTTTGAATACTTACATAAATCCCGGCTAATATATTAGAGGCTTCAATTAAGTTTGAAGTATCTTGAAGTTCTTCAAATATCTGAATCCCTTGCAAGATTTCTTTTATTGATCTCACATTATCAGTCATTCTCCATAAGGAATGAGCTATCCCAATCTGTGCCTTTCCCAGATAAAATTTATTTTGGCTTTCGATGGCTATTGATTTTAATACCTCATATTGTTTCAGGGCATTGGGATATTCAGCCGTTATATATAATGCATCGGAATAATTCAGTTGATATTTTAGTCTTTCATTATCAGATTCAAATTTCATTAAATCCGCATCAATACTATCATAATATTGAATGGCGCACTGATATTCTTCAACGGCTAAGCATGAATCGCCTTTTATAATAAACCCTCGATAATCTTTGACATCTTGATCAAAAATTATGTTAAAATTTAAAATGAGAAGATTTAATATTAATATCACAATAACTCGAAAAAGTAAAAAACACAAATTAAGTTATTGTGATTAAAATCTATAGGTTTTTGAAAATTTATTTTTAAAATCATTACTTACCTTTATGTTAATTGATTATAAATAAATCAATTTTATCTAAACAATTGTTTTAAGCAGATTCCAAAGCATAACTTTTTTAGAAGTGTCTTGATTAAGTTCAGCAAGATCATGTGCATAGATCGCATTGCCTTTATTTATTTTAAGAATTGAGTATTCGGAGGACTGTACAAACTGGTTATGAAAAGAAAGGAATAACTTCAAATGCTGAATAGCTTTCAATTGCTCTGGGTGCTCTTGAATGATTTCATATTGACCCTCTTCTATATTTATAGCTTTTAATAATTTATTAAGCGTATCTTTTTCATGACTACCTAAATTCTGATTCACCAAAATAACAATCTCTTTTTGTGTTTTCTTAGGATCTGCAACTTTGGGTTGTGACTTAATTTCACTTTGAGGCTCCTTAACTTCGTTTGAAGCAGGACTCTCGGTTTCCGCAGCATATACTACTTTATCGCTATCATCTTTGAAAACGTAAAGTTGATCACCATCAAATAGTTGAGCTAAGTAGTCTTTTTCTATTTCCATTATTCATCCAATTTAAAAATAGATTTTAATTCAGTAGCTTCTTCCGGCTTCATTCTTTTACCCAATACCAGTCTTAGCTGCCTTCTTCTTAAAGCACCATCAAATAACTCCTGCTCCTCTTCTGTTTCAGGAATTAATTCAGGAACATCAATTGGTCTGCCTGATTGATCAACTGCCACAAAAGTAAAGAAAGCCGAATTGGAAGGATATTTCTTTCCTGAAGGTATGTTTTCACCTTTCACTACTATATGTACTTCCACAGATGAACTAAAAGCACGGGTTACTTTAGCTTCCAATGTGACTACATCTCCTAAAGCGATAGGGTGCTGGAATGAGATATTATCAACTGAAGCTGTTACCACAATACGGTTGCAGTGTTTTTGAGCTGCTATGGCAGAAACAATATCCATCCAATGCATCAAACGACCACCCATTAAATTATTAAGCGGGTTGGTATCATTGGGCAATACCAGTTCAGTCATGATCGTATAAGTATCTTTAGGGTTTTTTGCTTGCTTTGGCATGTTTATTATGATTTGAAGCAAAGATAAAACATAGTTAGCAAACCGACTTGCTATTATGAGGATTTACTGTTTAAAAAAAGTACCGATATTCAGCTTATTATATTCATTAAATCCTTAGTAATTCTTATCTTGTGTATTTTAAATTCCACCAAAAATTAGAAGAAATTCTCTTGCATCTATGAAACTGGAAGAAAAAGACTGGGTTATTCCCCTCGTTTATTTATCAGCAGGAATTATATGGATTGGATTAAGTGACGCACTATTATTCTTTATTTCAGATGAGCTTAATTTCAGTCAAAATATAATCACCACGATCAGTCAATGGAAAGGCTTCTTCTATGTATTCATCACTTCAATTCTTTTGTATTACTTAATCAAAAGAAAAACAAACCTACTTTTATTAGTTAAAAATGACTTTAAGCGCTTATTTCAAGACAACCCCAACCCAATGTATATTTATGATATAGAATCAAAGGATATACTTTTGGCAAACAAAGCCGCTAGTGATCAATATAAATACAGCCTACAAGAATTATCTCAATTAAACCTTAATCACTTAAGACCTGATTCAGAAAAGGAAAAACTAAAAACGCACCTGGGAAATTTGACCGAAGATTTCAAAGACAGCGGTGAATGGTTACATCAAGACAAAAATGGTAAGTTGTTTTATGTCAATATATTCTCACATATAACTGTTTACAAGGGAAAAGCATGCAGAATTGTCAATGCCATTAATGTCAATAAAAAAGTTATGGCAGAACTGGAACGTGAAAATTTTGAAAAAGCTTTGGATAAAGCCGCTCTGGTATCTGTTACGGGAATTGATGGAAATATTCAAGAAGTCAATAGCGAATTCTGCAGGGTGAGTGGTTACGCCAAAAATGAATTAATTGGCCAACCCATTGAAATTTTGGAATCAGGAGAACATGAACCAATATTTTGGAAGGATATGTGGCAGAAAATTAAAGCTGGGGAAATATGGAGGGCTGATGTAAAAAATAAAAGTAAATCTGGAAAATATTATTGGGTAGATATTGTAATTAGCCCCATTAAAAATCATAAAGGTGAGATATATAAATTTATGTCGATCAGCTATGATATTACCGAAAAGAAAAATTTAGAGCTTAATCAACAAAAGCTATTGGACGACTTCACAGACTATGCTTTTCAAACCTCTCATGAACTGAGAGGCCCATTGACCAGCATGATGGGATTCACTTTACTCTTCGAAAAATATGAAGATCCAACTTTTTTAATAGATAAATTAAAAAACACAACAGCCGAGATGGATAAAGTGATCAGAAAAATGAATGACAACCTAAGCAGAATCGCCTTGGAACTTATTCAAGAAAAAAGAGATAATCAATCCTCTGGATAAGGTACATAAACGAAACTGGTCATATCAGTATCGATTACAAACAAACAACAAAATTCATCAGGGTTTTTGTATGCTTGCTTAAATTCCTCAACTTTATCTTCATCGATTATTTTTCTTTGAATGAATTCATCCAAATAGGTTATAAAATAATTCCATGTTAGGTTTAACTCGCCTGCCCCAATCAGTACCTGCCCAATAGGTTGTTCGGTTTTGCAAATAGGGAAAATCGGATATTCGGAAAAACCTTGTTTCCTGACTGCATAGGACGCCTCTTTTAAAGTTTCAGAAATGGCCACAAAATCCTCCGTGATGGTTCCTAAATATTTTCCGTTCAATTCGGGATTATTATCCATAGTTACATTTCAATTTTAAAGCATTGCTTCATCAGCAAAGCTATAATATTTATCTTCTGCAAAAATTATATGATCTAATACTGGAATATCCAGTATAGTGCCGCTTTCCTTCATTTTTTGAGTTAAACGAACATCCTCATTGCTGGGGTTTCGATTTCCTGATGGATGGTTATGTGCTAAAATCAAGCTAGAGGCCATTTGGTCTATCGCTTCTTTAAAAATAATTTTAACATCCGCCACGGTACCTGAAATACCTCCGCTACTAATCCTTTTCATTCGGATTACTCTATTGGCCCTATTCATCATAATCACCCAAAATTCCTCATGGTGCAAATCCAGCATGACAGATTTCAGCAATTCATAAGCATCTTGAGAAGAAACAATCTTTGGCTTTTCCTGAACAGCTGATTCTTTTCTTCTTCTGCCCAATTCCAAGGCCGCAATTATGGAAATGGCTTTTGCCTGACCTATGCCTTTAAACTTCATCAGTTCTTTCACAGAGAATTTAGCCAAATGATTCAAATCATTATTGACTCCAGCCAATATATTCTTACCCACATCTATAGCGGAAAGAGATTGAGTTCCTGAACCTATCAAAATAGCAATTAATTCCGCATCGGATAAGACAGTACGACCATGCGTCAATAATTTTTCTCGTGGCCGGTCTGCCTCCGCCCAGCTTTTGATGCTTGAAACTGCCGAATACTGTTCGTTTTCCATTTGGGTGTATTTAAAATTGAATTTATAATGCCCAAAAGTTATCAAATAAGTACAAACTAAAAAAGCCTCAACTGATCAAGTTGAGGCTCAAGACTAATGTCTTAAAAATTCTTAAGCTAATTTAGCTACGTACTTTGCTAATTTAGATTTGTTGTTATCCGCTTTTTTCTTGTGGATAATATTTTTCTTCGCTAATCTGTCCAACATTGAAGTTACAGTTTTCAATAAATCCTCAGCTTGCGCTTTGTCTTCTGTAGCCCTCAACTTACGGATATAAGTTCTAGTGGTCTTAGCCTGATATCTGTTTCTCAAACGTCTTGCCGCACTTGAGCGAATTCTTTTTAATGCTGACTTATGATTTGCCATATTGATTTATATTGAATGTATTTCTTGCTTTCTTTTTAAGGACTGCAAATTTAAAAGAATTTGTTTTACTAAACAAAGCCAATTCGTTTTTATCATGAGTTATTTTTATAAAAAATAAGGAATTCTCCGAAATCAACACCTTTTGTCCTAAAAAGCTTTGCAAAAATAGTCTATTTTATTAAAAAATAAGCTGTTTATTGAATTCTGAACCATGGCATTTTAAATTTCTATTTTTACATTAGAAATAAAATTAACCAAAATTATAAGATGAAGCGCTTTCTCCTCAATTGTCTATTTTTAATAATTTTTTTAAACTCATTTCAAGTTAATTCTGATAGAAAACCAAATTGGGGCTTTTTCGCTCACCAAAAAATCAACCGATTAGCGGTTTTCAGGCTCCCACCTGAAATGATTACTTTTTACAAACACCATATTCAATATATTACGGAGAATGCTGTAAACCCTGATAGAAGACGCTATGCTGTGGATTATGAGGCACCCCGCCATTATATTGATTTGGATGTATATGGCGATAGTGCGGTTTATAAAATGCCTAGATATTGGCAAGATGCCGTAGAGCAATATACAGAAGATACTTTACAAGCTTATGGAATTGTGCCTTGGCACGTACATTTGGTCACCTATCAATTAACAGAAGCTTTTAAAGAAAATAATGCAGAGGATATTTTAAGATATTCTGCGGACTTGGGGCATTACATAGCTGATGCTAATGTTCCTTTGCATACCACGGAAAATTATAACGGTCAATTAACTGGTCAATATGGCATCCATGGTTTCTGGGAATCTCGGCTACCAGAACTTTTTTCAGCGGAATATGACTTTTTCATCGGAAAAGCCCAATATGTGGACAATACGCAATTAGCTATCTGGGATGCGGTAAAAGATGCGCATTTAGCCTTAGATTCGGTATTTGATTTTGAAAAAAAATTGACCGAAAAAATGGCTGATGACCGAAAATATAGCTCAGAGCTAAGGGGAAATGTTAATGTAAAAGTTTATTCAAGGGATTTTTCCAAAGCTTATCACAGCCTTTTAGGCAATCAGGTTGAAAGAAGAATGCGGAATTCCATTAAAATGGTGGGGGATTATTGGTACACTGCATGGGTTAATGCAGGACAGCCCGATTTGGATATTTTAATTGATGAACGAGCTATTTTCAATGATGAAGAATTTATTAAGCAAGGCTCTGATGAAGAATTGAGGCGCCATGAAAGTGGGGTAAAGGATTAATTCTCTTGAATTCATAAACTTTTAAGCTCATCAAAAGATTATAACCACTATAAATGAATAGAGGGAGAGAAATAATTGAGTTAGTTTAAAATAAATTACCACTCTATTCGTCTTAGCTTAAATTCCTTTAATGGAATTAACGTGTTTGTGTATGAATAAAAAATCAAAATTATGAAAAAGAACAAATTAAAAAATGCTTTCAACTTTTGGGGATCAAAATTGATGGCAGTGATGATGAGTGCATTCTTTTTGCTATCATGTCAAAATAATGACGTAGAAACAATTCAAGAAAATACAGTCATAAAATTAAGTGCAGCATACAATAACCCAACTCAAAGAACAGCAAATGACATTGTGATTTCTTCTTTTATTATAAATATTGAAGAAATCGAGCTTGAAGTCGATGATGACGATGAATCTGAAGGACCTTTCGTAAGTGATATCGAATTAGACGGACCATTTGTTGTTAATTTAATTGATGGGAATAATGGAATAGAACAAACTTTAGCTGAGGTAGATTTACCAGAAGGAAATTACGAAGAAATCGAATTTACCATTAATGAAAACAATGACAGCAATAGTGAAATATTTGAAAAATCCTTTATTATTACCGGAACAATTAACGGGACTCCTTTTGAGTTTTGGCATGATGAGGATTTAGACTTTGAGATTGAATTTGAAAACGGGATGCTTACCCTTGAGGAAGCTTCCGCTACTCTAATCAATCTTCAATTTGATTTAAACAGCTTATTTTCATTGGTAGATATTTCTGGTGCTACTGACGGAAATGAAGATGGAATTATTCAAATAAATCCTTCGGATGAGGACGGAAACACAGACCTAGCTGATGATATAATAGATGCTATTGATGATATTGCCGATGCATTTGAAGACGAATTTGACGAAGATGATGATGATGACAATGATGACGATGATGACGAAGATTAATATTCTTTAAAATTTAAATGTAAAGAAGGCTGGTTCTAGTAATTTGAACCAGCCTTCTTCCTTTAAAAATAATAAGAATAATAACCTTTTACACCCTTTTTATTCACCCCTCTTACCACTACTTTTCCTTTAATTGATTCTAAAATATTAGATAGTTCTTTTGGACTATTAACTTCCTTTCCATTGATATCGGTGATAATAAAACCTTCATCAATATTAAGTCTTTTAAAAAATCCATTTTTGACATCCACTACTCTCACTCCACTTTTGATGTCCAATAAATTTCTCTCAACTAGAGGTACACTTTCAAATTCAGCTGCTAATGATTTAGAGAAATAAACATCTCGTTTCAGTAATTCGGTTGTATTTTCACTATTGGTTAAAATTAATTCTTTTTGAATGCTTTTACCATTTCTGTCAATCGTCAAATACAGTTTATCACCAGGAGAAAGCATGCTAAGCTTTTCTTCAAATTCGGCATGTGTACTAATATCCTCACCATTAAACTCCCTGATAATATCCCCCTTTTGAAGATTTACTTTATTAGCTGCGCCCTGTTCCTGAATATAACTTACCACTACCCCATCTAAATTTTGAGTGTTTAACTTATCGGCTACCTCAGGTGTTAAACTGGAGACTTCAGCCCCCAAAAATGCCTTTTGCACCATTCCATATTCAATAATATCAGTAGCTATCTTTTTGGCAATATCAATAGGAACCGCAAACCCGTATCCTGCATAAGAGCCCGTTCTTGACAGAATGGCGGTATTGATTCCTACCAATTCTCCTTGAGGATTTACCAATGCCCCTCCACTATTGCCCGGGTTAATGGCCGCATCGGTTTGAATGAAAGATTCTATTGGAAAATTGCTTTTCAGAATATTAAGTTCTCTTCCCTTTGCACTCACAATTCTAGCCGTTACTGTTGATGTTAAATTAAAAGGATTGCCTACAGCCAAAACCCAAGAACCTACTTTTAAGTCTTTAGAAGAACCAATGGAGATTGCCGGCAAATTTTTTTCATCAATTTTTAATACTGCCAAATCAGTGGAAGGATCACGCCCAACCAAGCTGGCCTTGTAAGTTTTCTTTTTCCTTACTACTTCTATTTCATCCGCCCCTTCAATCACGTGGTTATTGGTGATGATATAACCATCAGATTTGAAAATTACGCCAGAACCAGAGCCTACTTGTTGCATGCTTCCGCTTCCGCCTAACCACAGGTCTAACCAAGAACTTCTGCCATAGGCTTCTGAAACAGTTTTGATATAGACCACACTTTCACGGCTATTTTTGGATGCTTCTACAAAATCTAATTCAGGAATTTTATTGACGGAATTTGAAAAATCCTCTTCAAAATTTCGGTTGGCAACATTACTTATAGGGGCTTGAAAAGCATCATTACTTATTTCGGGTTTTTGATGGTTATCATTATTTGTTAAGTGAAGAATTAGTAAAGCGCCTATAACCCCTCCTAAAATTGCACTGATTGTAGTTTTCAAATATTGATTCATATTCTATTTAATTTATCCAATATCTATTTAATGAAATTATATGACATATATTGTACCGAATATTTTTACGGAAAAGAAAATAATTCTGTTTAAGGAAAAAAACAAAAAACGGCAGTCCCAAAAAGACCACCGTTTCACAGCTTTTATTGTTAACCTAAACTGTGTATCATCCTCCAGCCCTGTTTAATTCCTCTAAATTGGTATTTCTTTGTCGGGCTTTGAATTCTTCTCCTTTACTGAATCTATATCTTAATGAAAAGCCGATACTCTGTTGACCGAAATATTGACTTATTTCGTTGATATTGCCATTGAAATTAGAGCTTCCCTCAAATCTTCTGGTTCTGAAAATATCAGTTAAATTCAAAGAAGCATCCAATCGTTTATCTAAAAAGCTTTTCTTTATTGCAAAATCAATTCCCCATTGTGCTCCAATAGCATACAATCCCCAAACTGTATTAGATCTATAATCACCATTAAGCTCCAACTTGAAATCATTTGGCAACATGAAGGTATTTCCCGCTCTTGCAAAAGCAGAAGTAGCATTATTTTCCACTTGGTTCCCATTCAAATAAGTAGTGAACTCTTGATGAAATACTGAAAGATTTGCATTGATTGACCACCATTTGAATGCTTGGAAAGGGATTACGGCTGTTGCACTATAATTCACTTGGTCATCAATATTCTCTTGTATAAAAACGGTTGTTCCATCTTCAGGATTTTGGGTTGGAACCTCCGCGATAAAATCACTGGTTAATCCATAATTCAACACTAAATTATATTGCCCAAAAATTGTTTGAGTAACCGACATCGAGTGCGTAAACTGTGGTCTCAAATATGGATTTCCCTGTGCCCAAGTATAAGGATCTAAATACATTACAAATGGGTTCAGATTACTATAATTGGGTCTGTCAATTCTTCTGCTGTAATTATAATTTACTTGATAGTCTTTAGCTACATTGTGTTGCAAGAAGAAACTAGGAAATAGATTAAAATAATTTCTTTCATTAATGGTGTTAAGTGTTAATGACTCTCCTTCTGAATAGGTTTGTTCTGCTCTTAACCCTAATTTATATGATAGTTTCTCACCTAAATTTCCAGCAAAGCTACTGTAGCCAGCAAAAATCTGTTCTGTATAAACGAAATGATTGGATCTATTGGGATCAAGTGTTCTTTGGTTATCTTCCAACTCATAAAATTCAATTTCATTATCAGAAACTACATGACTAGCTTTAAGTCCAGCTTCAACTTTAACTTTTTCAAATATTTTGCCTTCAAAATCTACTTGGGCCGAGTAAATATCATAAGCAAATGGGTTTTCGTTTTCCAAACGCTCAACTGCATTTGGTTCTGCATTGCCTTCCTGAAAGTATCTATTGGTAAATGTGGAACCACCATCATTAATTAATTTCACATAATTAAAATCCGTTGTGATTTTGGTTCCGTTGGTATCTAATTTATGAACATAGTGTAAATTAGCCTGAGTATTTAAGAATTGATACTTTATCTGATTATCAGAATTGATCTTGAAATTATTAGCACCCTGCTCCAAATCAGTATCAATATTAAAATCATGATGAACGTCCTGACCATAAACATTGACCATTATGCCAACAGATTGTCTATCATTAAAATCGTAATCTGTTCCGATTCTCATAGAAGGGATGACCCTGTTTACCAATTCCTTTCCTGTTTGATCAAAAATTGTCGTGACACCATTGTTTTGAGTAATTTCTCTGTAGAAACCCGCATCTCTGATCCTTCCTCTTTGGGATAAATCGGCATTTACGAAAGAATTCCAATTACCTTTTTTATGATTCAATTGCAATCCAGTATTATAGTTTTGCATTTCATTATATCTATAGCTGGCATTTACACTTCCATTAACTCCCTGAATATTATTTTTCTTTAATGTGATATTAATGATTCCGGCATTTCCTTCAGCATCATATTTAGCAGATGGATTATTAATGATTTCTATAGTTTTAATATTATCCGCTGACATGCCCTGCAACATATTTTGCAAATCAGTGGCTGATAAATAAGATCTCCGTCCATCAATCATCACCTGCACACCTGATTTTCCATTTAGCTGAATATTTCCATCCTGATCCACAAAAACACCCGGGGATTTCTCCAATACCTCATAAGCAGTTGCTCAAGCTGCCATGGCAGTTCCTTCGACTGACACCACCATTTTATCTGCTTCCACAACAACTTGCGGACGCATAGCCTTAACTTCCACCGCATCCATTACTTGCACATCTTCTTGCAATTGAATCGTTGAGAAATCTACAGTTGAATTACTTTCATTTACAGTTATACTTTTAGAAAGATAGGATTCAAAACCTACTGCTGAAATTTTCAAATAATAATCACCGTATTTCACATTGATATTAAATTGGCCTTTAGCATCGGTGATGCTTCCAGTCAATAGACTTGAATCCGAAGATTGATAAACCGCCACATTACTATAAGGAAGCGGTGCCTTCTCGGTGTCGGTCAAGACACCTCTGATCGAGCCAGTTTGCGCTTGGGCAAAACTGCTTAAAAAAAGTGTGAGCATTAAAAAAGTTAAAATAATTTTCATATTCTTGAGCGTTTGCATGTTCTTGTTGTTTAGTTAGTAGATGCATTCATGCTAGCTCTCGATGCACGTAATGTGCCATTTTGTGTAAGTGGCTTATTCTGGGTTTAGAAGGTGATTTGTAGGATATTCTGTAAATATTATGTACGATTGTGAACACGTACCAATTTCAGAAATGAACAATCGTACAAAATATCCATGAAAAAAAGAGGATCAACAAGTGGGGTAAAAGTAAGATAAAAGAGTGTTTATACTTGTAAAAATAAATCACAATAAGAATTAAGACCCTTACCATGATTTATTAAAACGAGGTTTTCTAAATTATTCCCAATTCCCTTCCAATTTCTTCAATTTGATTCAAAGTGTAATCTAATTGCTCGAATGAAAACCCAGCGGTCACTGTCATTCTAACTCTGGTCAATTTTCTAGGAACTGCAGGATATGGGACAGGATTTACAAAGATATTTCGTTGGTGCAACTTGTAAGTCATTTCTTTAACTTTATTGTCATCACCAATAATGATTGGGAAAATGGCCGTTTCGGCATTTCCGATATTAAAGCCTGCTTTCAGTAATCTATCCTTCACATATTGAATATTATCCCAAAGCTTATCTTGACCCGCTTCATTTTTCTCAATCAATTTTAAGCCTTCTAAAGCGGCCGCAACCGCAGGCAAATAAGGAGAAGTGGAAAACATATAGGATCTGCTACTATACTTAAGGTAATTGATTAGCTTTTGGGAAGCAGAAACAAAACCACCCACTGCACCAACGGATTTACTTAATGTGCCTGTAATAATATCCACTTTGCCTTCCAATCCGAAATAATCAACGGTGCCTTTACCATTTTTACCAATCACTCCGGTTGCATGAGCCTCATCCACTAAAACCCAGGCACCATAATAGTGCGCTACATCCAGTATCTCGGGCAAATTACATATATCACCGTCCATAGAATATACACCATCCACCACCACTAATTTATTGATAAATTTATTCTGAACGCTCTTTAGAACCTTATCCAGTGAAGCAGGGTCGTTATGCGCAAAGAACTTTTTATTGGATCCTTTACTGCCATCTATCAAGCTGGCATGAGAAAACATATCATAAATCGCTATATCCTTATGGCCCAGTAAACCTGAAATAGTTCCAATGTTAGCAGCATAGCCAGAAGTATAAACAATGGAGGCTTCCATTGCCTTCATTGTAGAGATCTGCTCTTGCAGTTCTCTGATGATACCCATTGTACCACTTAATAAAGGAGCCCCACCTGCACCTCCTCCATATTGACTAACTACTTCATTAACCTTTTCCCATATCCTTTTATCCTGGGTTAGGTTCAGATAATCATTGGAAGCAAAATTGAGCATTTCCCTTACCTCACGTGTTTCTGGATCAATTACTTTTGAAACCACTTTTGAGCCATCAATTGATTCCCTTTCATATAGAAAACGGTTGCTTTTCTTCATATCAGAAAACCAACTGTTCATCATATCCATTCGGCTATCCCATTCGGCATATTCCAATTTTGGATCTCCCGTAAAGTTATATAGAGAATATTTATTAGCATCTATTTCCCCAGCAGGAGAAATATCAAAATACATGTGGTCTATTTGATGGTCATCGAATAGATGATAGTGCTTCTTTGTAGGGATTGATTTTAGTGACATACCGTAAAGTTTTGGTTTAATAAAGTTATCAATTTAAGGCAGGAAATATTAAAATTCAAGCCTTAAATGCTTAATAAAATAATTTTTATTCATAACTAATTTAGGGGAGAAATGTTAAACTCATGTCTTTGTCTAACATCCAGCCTGTTAGGCTATATCGAGTTTTGTAAGACATTAAAACTTCATGCTCCAGTTCACTCCTAAAAAGAAGTAAACGACCAGCTAAAGGAGCCACCTTCTCGATTTTATGATCTAAATAATTTGCCAATTCCCCACCATGATCCTCTTTCCAATTTTCATTAAGATACAATACAAAAGAGATCACCCTATGGGCATTTTGCTGAAATCGATCTACATGTTTTTTGTAAAAAGTATTTTCAGGATAAATGGCAAAATGAGTTTCAAAATCCTTAATACCCAAATAGCAAGTTTCATTTAAATTGTTTTTTAACAACTCAATTTGATCTAAAAATCTTTGAACAGATTCATGATTGTTTTTCCTGTCCAACCATTGGATATAATCTCCCCTTATGCTTTTATCTAATTGAAAAAGCGCTTGTTTACCTATTCCTGCTTTTTTGAAATCACCCGAATGCTTGCCTTTATTGGCTATTGAAATTAGCGTTTTTATCTCTTCTTTGGAAATGAAATCATCCCAAACAAAATAACCGATTTCACTCAACTGATCTATTGCGTGAAAAAGTGTATTATTATTCATATTCATCTTAGCGCAAAAATAGAATAAATTATGTTTAAAATTGAATTTAAATTATCCTAGCAGTAAATTTTTCATTAAAAAACATAGACCTACTTTTAACGTATTGTATTTTTAGGTAGGTTTATAAACCGCTTAATAAATTTATAATTCAACCATCCCTTACGCTTTTTAAAAAGTAAGAAATTTTTGTTTATGATTTCAAAGAAAGAGGGAGCAGTTTTAGTTTTTGATTTACATTTTAAGCTAATCACCACTACTGACGGGATAATTGCCTTTTTAAACCAATTCAAAAATGCTGAAATAAACCAAAGTGAGTTTTACGGAAAAGTAAAATTCCAAACCATTATGGATATCCTAAACCATAACAAACATCTAAAAGGAAAGGAAGAGGCATTTCAGAAGGAATTGGATGGAATGTTTTGTGAAATAAAATTGGAAATTTGCAGAAGAATGCGGGCATTACTTGCGTTTGAACAATTAAGCAATGCATTAAAAGAAGATTGGCAAAAAATTAAAGTTTTCAATTCTATTTTAATCGATCTAAAACAACAAGGGTTGTTTAATATGATTGAAAGCTTAATGAAGGAGAATAATATCAATCTGGGGAAAAGATTTTCATTTGATGAAAAATATAAACCTTTCACTCCAAATTTGAACGGTAAAAAAAATCAAAATCACTTTAAATCAACCCTGAAGTCCAATTATGAAAAAATCAATTTTAATCATGTATTGTGGTTGAACTCATTGGAGTATGAAAAAGCATTTAAAAATGATCATAAATCAAGGAAAGAAATACCAGTAAATGAACTGCCGGAAGATTTAATCTACGAAAAGATTATTCCAAAAATTATTGATAGAAATTCTTTAGACTTCAATGTGAAAGAAAATAGTATTAATAATTATCAAGAGAATTTTAATCTTGATAATTACTGTTTAATTAAACAGGAATAAAATATTGAGGATTTCTACTTATTCTCAATCAATGTAATTTCATCTTTCTTTAATTTGTCCACTATCAAGCTACTCGCTCCAATGATTGGAGCAGATTGATTTTGCAACTGAGAGGAAATTACCCTTACCTTTCCTTTAAAAACTGGCATTAAATTTAATTCCAAGTGCTCTTTAACTGGATTAAAAATTAAATCTCCAGCTTGTGATAGGCCTCCAAATATAAAGATTGCTTCCGGGTCGGTATGAATAACCGTATCAGCCAATTTGGTTCCCAAAATTCTACCCGTATATTCAAAAGCTTGCTTGGCTATTATATCACCTTTCAGCGCATATTTAGTAATCATTTCAGGGCTCAGTTCATCAAAACTAACAGACCTTAAAGCACTATCTTCTGTATAATCAGCCAATAATTTATAGATGGTTCTTTTGATACCTGTTGCGGATACATAAGTCTCTAAACATCCTCTTTTTCCACATCCGCAAAACCTTCCGTTTCCATAAGTAACCGTAGTATGACCTAATTCCCCGGCAAAGCCATTGGCTCCATTAACCAATTGTCCATTACAAACAATTCCAGCACCCAAGCCAGTGCCTAAAGTGATGACAATAAAATCTTTCATTCCTTTAGCACCTCCAAAAATCATCTCTCCGACAGCGGCCGCATTGGCGTCATTTGTAACGACCACTGGCACGCTAAATTCATCTTCCAATGTTTTGGCTAAAGGCAAAATTCCTTTCCATCTTAAATTAGGCGCATGCTCTATGGTTCCTTTGTGATAATTAGCATTTGGAGCACCTACTCCAATCCCAATCAATTCATGTTTATCATGATCTAGCCCTTTACGGATTTCATTTGACAAAACATGGATATAATCTGTAAAAACAGCCTCTGTTTGAGTTGGAATTGCTCCTTGATACAGAACTTTGCCATCTAAAGTCACTATACCAAATTTTGTTCCCGTACCCCCTATATCGATCCCAATGCTAACTTTCATACCAATAATATTTATAAACTACTTTGCTACCTATCATGAGGCCACAATACTAATCCCTATAATGTTTTTTAATTAAATAGCTCACCAACAAATCAATAGGCTCCTCAACAAAAATCCCCTTCTTCAATTGATGCTCTTCTACTACTTCATTAACTATCTCTTCAAAAAAGTAAGGGACAGAACCAACAAAATGAACTGGAAGATTTTCATAATTTTTTATGCTACATATATACGTTTCCACAAAGTCTGAAACACTTTGCTTTACCATATCGTGCAGGAAAGGATTTTCAATTCTTTCTTTAATGAATTGACTAAAACTGCTCAAATAAACATTTGCATAAGGTTTTATGTAAACATTTAATAAAATCTCTTCCTTATTTAATTGAAATTCACGTTCCAAATCACGCAAAATTTCATCCGGCAATTGCTTTTTTAAGAACTTACTTAATAAAAGTTTTCCAAAATGACTTCTGCTACCTTCATCCCCCAAGATAAAATCCATACCACTGACTTCCTGACGTACTATGTCCCCATCAAAATGGCAAGCATTAGAGCCTGTGCCCATCAGAGCGGTAATAGAAGGTTCACCATTGTAGGTGGCAAATGCTGCTGCCACGATATCTTCCTTTACGTAAAGATGGGATTTGCTGAAAACCATGGATAGTCCTCTTTCCACCATGGCCGCAAAATGCTTGCTTGAACAGCCCGCACCAAAAAAATATACTACTTCAATTTCTCCTTTATGATCAAGAATATCAGACCCAAGGGATTTTACGATATCGCTGATGGCCACATCATCCATAAAAAAAGGATTTATTCCCTTGGTGCTTTTACGTACCAAAGATTTCTGAGCATCTACCAACTGCCAATCACATTTAGTGGAACCGCTTGTGCCTATTAAAATCATAACTTAAATTGATAAAATTTTAGCAATTCTTAAATCATCTTTGTGAATATCTTTTGGTTGATTCATGATATCATCAAATTTATTAAAAATAATATCATGATGTCTGATACCCACCATTACATCTGTTTTTCCCTGATCCAAACCTTCTATTGCCGCAACCCCCATTTTACTGGCTAATACTCTGTCAAAATAAGTGGGAGTCCCTCCTCTTTGCAAGTGACCTAATATAGTCACTTTCGTGTCAAAATAAGAAGACTTTTCTTTCACTTTTTGTGCAATTTCCATGGCAGAACCAGACTTTCCTCCTTCGGCCACAATCACTAAACTTGATGTTTTCTTTTTCTTTCCTCCTCTATTCAACTTCTCCACCAATTCATCTATTGAAGTCTCTTCTTCCGGTATAATAATTGAAACCGCACCCCCCGCAATTCCACTGCTGATGGCAATATATCCTGAATCTCTGCCCATCACTTCAATGAAAAACAGCCGGTTATGAGATAATGCAGTATCCCTAATTTTGTCGATGGCTTCCACAGCTGTATTAGTAGCCGTATCATAACCAATTGTATAGTCTGTTCCCGGAATATCATTATCAATGGTGCCCGGAATACAAATATAAGGAAGGCCATGTTCTAAAAATAAATGATGCATACCTGTGAAGGATCCATCACCACCAATACCGATCAAGCCATCAATATTATGCTTTTTCAGCTGTTCAAATGCCTTTTTCCGACCTTCCGGTGTCCTAAACTCCTTGGACCGAGCAGATTTCAACATGGTACCACCTCTTTGCAAAATATTCGCTACAGAGCGCACATCCATCTCTTCGAAATCACCCTCAATCATTCCTTCATATCCTCGGTATATACCTACTATTTCTTTATTATAAAAAATACCTGCTCTCACCACGGCTCTTATAGCTGCGTTCATGCCTGGGGCATCACCACCTGAAGTAAAAACACCAATTCGATTCATCTTATTCATCTAAAAAATTATTCGCCCGCCAAAGATAGTGTAATGAGTACACTTAGCCAATACTATTTTATTATCTTTGCAATACTAATTGAATAGAAACATGTCAGAATTCCATTACAATCCGCATATATCGGTCGACTGTGTCGTTTTTGGCTTTGATGATGAAAAGATCAATATTTTATTAATAAAGAGAAAGCAAGAAGGAGAAAATGTTTATGCATTACCCGGAGATTTAGTCCAAAAAGGTGAAGATTTAGATGTTGCCGCTAACAGAGTGCTTTTTGAGCTAACAGGTATGGAAAATTTATACCTTGAGCAATTTAAAACATTCGGGTCTCCAGATCGACTCTCTGATCCGGTTGATGTGGATTGGATTAATTCTATTAGAGAACATCCTGAAGTAAGGGTAATCACTGTGGCTTATAATTCATTAGTTAAAACTGATGATTTCGAATACAGACCTTCTTCCTTTGCCGAAGAGGTGCTTTGGCATCCAATAGAAAAACCCCAAAAATTAGGATTTGACCATAATGAAATTGCCAATACGGGTTGGGCAATGTTAAGAGAAAAAATAAAAAGAGAACCCATCATTGCTTTTTCTCTACTGCCTGAAAAATTTACTTTAAGACAATTACAAACACTTTATGAAGCCATAGTAGGGCAAAAATTAGATAAAAGAAATTTTAGGAAAAGGATGCTTCGAAATAAATTCTTAGTGCCCATGAACGAAAAGGAAACAGGCGTTTCTCATAAACCTGCCCAGTATTATCGTTTTGATGACATCAAATACAAAGAAGATTTTGCCAAAGATCAATGGTTCTTGTTTTAAAAAAATTGACTAAATTGAAATGTAATTCTTTACAAAGTACATCAAATTAAGCCAGATAATATTTCCAAAATTTTTTAATTATGTGTGGGATAGCAGGGGTTTGGAGAAGAGAAGAAGCATTGAACAAAGCTCAATTTGACAATGCATTAAATCTCATGCAACATCGTGGCCCTGATGCAAGTCATTCCATCAAAACAAAAAATATAAATTTAGGAACTCAAAGACTAAAAATTATTGGGATTGATAATGGTCATCAACCGCTCAGTGATGATTCGGGAAATCATCTCGCTTTTAATGGCGCAATCTATAATTATCCTGAAATAGCCGAATCTCTTGATTTCTCCTCCAAATCTGATACGGAAATATTATTCCAACTTATTTTAAATAAAGGAATTAAAATAGCATTAGAAGAAATTAGAGGAATGTTTGCTTTTGCTATTTATGATGAAAAGGATGATGTATTTTATCTGGCACGTGATAGAATGGGACAAAAACCATTATATTATTATCAGGATAAGGGCATATTACTTTTCGCATCAGAATTAAAGAGCCTTAAAAAATTAATGCAACTGAATGAAATAGCTGTACGAATCAATCAGAATGCAATTTATCATTATTTGTGTTTCTCCAACATTCCCGAGCCAGAGACCATTTATGAAAATGTATTTGCTGTTCCACCCGCTCATTATTTGAAATTTCAGCATGGTGAAATTGAAATTTCTTCCTATTGGAAGCACGAATATTTGCCAAAAGAGAATATTACATTTTCTGAAGCGAAAGATAAAGTCCAATACACTATTGAAGAGTCTGTAAAAATCAGATTACGAGCAGATGTCAAAAAAGGATTATTCTTATCCGGGGGTTGGGATAGTTCGGTAATCGCGCTGGAAGCATCTAAACATGAACAAAATTTGCAAGCCTTTACGGTTGAATATCCTTTTCAAACCAATCAAAATGAAAGTAAGATTGCGAGTGAAACAGCCCAAAAATTTGGCTTAAATCACGAAATCATTAAAATTGATAAAAACCCTCTGTCATTATTGGTACAATCAATCAGCACTTTTGATCAGCCTTTGGCCGATAGTAGTGCTCTGCCCAATTTAGCCATTGCGGAATCTGCTTCCAAGCATGTGAAAGTGATGCTGAATGGAGATGGAGGAGATGAATTGTTTGGTGGCTATAGAAGGTATTTTACCGCAAAAAACATTCGATATTTAGCCTTAACAAAATATTTAAACAATTTAATTCCAAATGGTGATAGGCGTTCCAATTTAGGCTTTCTTAAAAGAATTTCAAGAATCACTAATTTACCCGCAGCTAAAAGATATTTGCTTTATACAACGGATATGTTCCAAGATGCTGACATTTCTGATTTTTGGAATCAGAAATTGGGAATTAACTCCTCAAGTCTTTTGAAATCCCATTTCAATAAAGATTTATCGGAATTAGATCAATTGATGCATTGGGATCGAAATTTCAATCTGCTTTCGGGAATATTGGTAAAAATGGACAGGGCCAGTATGGCTTATTCTGTTGAAGCTCGATCTCCTTTTTTAGACCACAAATTATTTGAATTAATGAATCAATTTCCTGATTCCTTTAAAGTATCAGGTTTTGATAGAAAGCATATTTTAAAATCCATTTATGCTGAAAAACTACCCCAATCCGTAACACAAGCATCCAAAACTTCTTTTGAGGCACCACTTGAAAATTGGTTAAAAAATGATTTTAAAGCACTCACTAGAGATTTACTCTTCAATCCGCAAGCAAAAATTTATCAGTTTGTAAACTTTACGGAAATAATGCTGATGATGAAGGGCGTGAAATATCAGGAAAGAAATACGCATTATATGATTTATAGCTTGCTGATATTAGAAATGTGGTTGCAAAAAAACGACTAATGAAAATTCTCTTGAATATTCGGAAAACTTTAACAAAATTCGAGCATGAGTTATAAAGAAGTAGATCCGAAATCCATTAAAACAGCTGAATTGCATGGCTTATTATTGGGAGCCATAGCCCCAAGACCAATTGCCTTCGCCAGCACTATTGATAAAAAAGGAAATGTAAATTTAAGCCCTTTTAGTTTCTTTAATGTATTTGGAGCAAACCCTCCTATTTTAATATTTTCTCCAGCCAGAAGAGGCAGAAATAATACTACCAAGCACTCTTATGAAAATGTGAAAGAAGTAGCAGAGGTGGTCATTAATATTGCCAACTATCCAATGGTAGAACAAATGTCATTGGCCTCAACGGAATATGATAAAGGCGTAAATGAATTTATAAAAGCAGGATTTACAGAAGCCACATCTACAAAAGTCAAACCACCAAGGGTTGCAGAATCTCCTGTTGCATTCGAATGTAAAGTTAATCAGGTAATAGAAACTGGTGAAGATGGCGGAGCTGGAAACTTAGTAATATGCGAAGTAATCCATATCCATGTAAATGAGGATATACTGGATGCAAATGGGAAGATTGATCCCGTAAAATTAGATCCGATTGGCAGATTGGGAGGTAACTGGTATAGTCGATCAAAAAAAGCGTTGTTCGAAGTTGAAAAACCTCTGCAGAAGCTGGGAATTGGCGTTGATAATTTACCTGCAGACATTAGAAACAGCAAGATTTTAACAGGAAATGACTTAGGGAAACTGGGTAATATTGAAAGAATTCCTGATGCTGAAAATTTAAAAGCTTTTTCAACACCTGAAAATCATCAAGAAGCTGTAAATGATATGAATAAACTCCACGAAATGGCTCATCAATTATTGAAAGAAAATAAAATAATGGAAGCCTGGAAAGTGCTTTTAAAGGTCTGAAACCTATTGAATTCTACTTTTATAAACAATATAAAAATAGAAGCAGTTAGGGTAATGTTCTGTATTGCAGTAGGTTTACTCCCCTTTCCTTTTCACTTGAAAGTATTAATGAGATGGAATAAGCCGGCAATGTAATTGTTTAATTTAAAACACCGAAAAAAGGGAAATGAAGTAACCAAGCCAAAACTGGATTTTATTGATTAGACTTAAAAGGATATTTCTTGAATTGAATTCTTGACTGACCGTCTTTTATGACATAGGCAATACAATAAGATTGAGCTTCTTGATTTATACCATTCATACTAAGTTTACCTCTTGAATTCTCAAAATCATCTTTCATAAAATAGTAAACTTCAGTACTCCCATATTTGGTATGAGGTAATAAATCAGCATGTTTTTTCATTTCTGACCATAAAGTATCTTCAATTGAAAAAGCATAAACCCGTTTAATTGGGCCAGTATTATTTTCGTTTCTTTCAAAGGCCAGTTCCCTGAAATCTCCTTCCAATGAATTAATATTCTCTGAGGTAAAGAGAGAATAAAGTATTATAGCAATTATAATGACGGCAACTGTAAAAATTATTTTTCTCATAGACTTTTAATATTATTAAACGGTTTATATAAAATTACCGCCCATGTATTAAACATTTAAAAGTTCAACAATATACCATTTATAATTTTAGTTTATTTGATGAAAATATTATTTTAAAGCATGTTTAAACAAAAAATTTATTTCAATGAAATTTAATACCAAAAACAACCTTGACAGAGTAATTTGTAAGACTGAGTATCAGGAAGAAAACAACTGGATTTATTGCGATTGGGAAGGTTATGCCAATGTTGACGCCATCAAAAACTGGGGATTGGAGTTTGCTGACCTTATCAAAAAAACCAAATGTGCCTACTTACTGAATGATGACAGTAAATCAACAGGCCCTTGGACACAAGCAATGGATTGGATAGAATCAGTTTTAATCCCAAAGGTTATAGAAGCTGGATTGAAATATTATGCTCATGTCGTTTCCACCAATACTTTTTCTGAGATGTCGGCAAAAGAGCTTAATATGAATATTGGTGGACAACTGGAAATGGCCACTTTTAAAACAGTGGAAGAAGCAAAAGAGTGGTTGAAATCTAAACAATCATAATTTATTTCAGTAGTCTTTTAAAATCCTTTAAAAGACTACTTTTATTCCTCCATTTTTACTTCACAACGCTGATTATCAATTAATTCTTTTTGCTTTTCAATCGTAAAAGCAGATTTCTCACTTTCCATTTGCTCCTGATAACTTTTTCTTAATTGTTTCCTTTTCACAGCTTCGGCAAACCTTCTCACATCATCTTTTGATTTAAGAATCAATTTTGGAACAGTTTTTAAACTGCCATCCTCATTTTTTGCCACCATGGTGAAATAACTCGTATTGGTATGTTTAACCAAACCAGTTTTTACATTTTCAGCAATTACTTTAATGCCAATGATCATACTGGAATTTCCCACATAATTTACGGATGCCAACATGGATACCAAATCTCCCACCTCAACGGGTTGAAGGAAATCAACATTATCAACTGAAACCGTCACACAATAAGCCCCACTATGCTTAGTGGCCGTTGCATAAGCCACTTTATCCATTAAGGAAAGAAGAATTCCTCCATGGATCTTACCTCCAAAATTGGCATAGGACGGTATCATTAATTCTGTAATGGTAGTTCTAGAGCTTTGGGCTGATTTGGCTTGCATATTCTTTAGAATTGATAAAGCCTCAATTTACTTAATTTTTAATAAAGCATAATCATAAAACCCCTACTCAACAAACAACATTTTCATTCGTTATCGATGCAGAATAATAAAATCAATAAAATTTAGCTTTAAATGCGAATTATATTTTTTTCATTAGTATTCATTCTTTTTGATCAAATCAATATTTTTTCTCAAAGTAATATAGAGGCAGCTGAAGATTTTTTCAATAAGAAATATAATGTCATAGAAAACGAAAAAGCCAATAACCATAACATTGACCAAGCAATTAAATTATTCAAAAAAAGTGATGTTGAACCGGATAAAACTATTGGTTTACTTAAAAGCTATGAATTTAAAGCTTCTTGGACTGATATTTCAGAAGATGAAAAAAGAAAGCTGTATGAAAAAGCCATCGACCTTGCCAAAAATAAATTACCAGAATACCCACAAAACGGTGCTATTGCCTATTGGTATGTTGCCAATTATGCCCGCTGGGCTGATTTGATTGATATTACTGAAGCAGCACAAGAAGGGGTTTTAGATAAAATTAAAAATATGGCAGAGAAGGCAATTGAGCTCGATGAAGAATATAATCAAGCAGGTGCTCTTCGGTTGTTAGGAGGATTGCATATGGAAGCTCCCAATATTCCTTTGGTTTTAAGTTGGCCTTCTAATAAAATGGCTAAGAAATTTTTGAAGAAAGCTTATAAGATAGCTCCTGAACATGCTGCTAATGTCTATTTATATGCTAAAATCCTATATGTTATCGGAAAAGAAAGAAAAGCTAAAAAAGTATTGGAAGAGCTAATAAACAGAGACGCTAGAAAAGATTATTTATTAGTGGATAAGAAATACATACAAAAAGGAGAAGAATTTTATAATAATCACTATTAGAGTCAGTCTCCTAATGAATTCTTAGTGACTATGTAGCGGTATGCTACTATTGCCTTTTCCCATTTCTTGAGCTTGGTCAAATCCTTTTTAGCCATACTTGGCAATATTAATTTATTGATTTTTGCAAGCGCTTTAAAAAAAGTTTGTTTCATGTGTATATTGTTTATTATCAACGGTCACATGCCCCAAAGGGATCCCTAAGGGAGAATTCAATAAATTTTATTCAACCTCGGGTGGTATGTTAAGGATTCTAAAATTTATGCTCATTTCATAAAAAATTAATGCCCCATAAAAAGGGGCATTCAATTACTTTGTTGAGTACTTTCTTAATCTGGTTTTCAGTTCGTCCCTATCACTTGTAATGCTAGGATCGCTATAAATACTCTTTGATAGTTCAGCAACTGCCTTCTTTTTGTAGCCCAATTTTTCTGCAATATGTTGGCAAAAGACTATCTCGCTTTTATATACCTTACCATCAATCTTCATCAACTGAATAATATTATACAAATATTCAAACCTCTGATCTTCTGATAAAGTATCTAAGTTTTTCATTGGTTCAGGATTTTTCATCATTTGATAAATTTCATCCTCTGTAACCCCATTAGCCTTTCCAATTTTTTCAATCAAGTTTGCTTCTTTATCGGCCAACTCATTATCAATTGTGGCTAATTTAATTAAGATTTTTAGCTGTTCTTTTAACATGGTTTGAGTTTTAGACTTTTAAGTTTTAGTATCTATTTATGGTGTTAGACGAGTAATATGAACAAATAAAACCCTGTCTCTAACTAACTGTAATTTTATTATTCGCATCTAAAGTTAATAATACTTTTGAATAATCACATTTTTTTATCCGCTAATGTAATTATTCAATACTTTTTAAAGTAAAATTTGAATTGTCTGCAAAAAGTCATTAAGTCTTTTCTTACTATTCAAATCCGATTCATTTTCATAAATTAGAAAGTCCTATTATAAACCATAAATTTCATGAAAAAGGAAAATATTCAATTTGAAGGTTCAAGAGGTGATAAACTGTCGGCAGTAATTCATTTTCCTGCAGATGACCACCCCCATAATTATGTCATATTCGCCCATTGTTTTACTTGCAATAAAAACCTTAATGCTGTCAGAAATATTATTTTAGGAATGACTAAAAAAGGATTTGCAGTGCTAAGTTTTGACTTTACTGGATTAGGACAAAGTGAAGGCGATTTTTCTGATACAAATTTCTCCTCCAATATTGAGGACCTAATTAAAGCTTCAAATTATTTGAAAGAAAATCATAAGGAAGCCAGCATGCTAGTAGGGCATTCTCTTGGTGGTGCCGCAGTTCTCATGGCTGCGAATAAAATTGATTCTATTTCAGCAATTGCTACCATCGGTGCTCCTGCTCAAGCTGAACATGTTCTAAATTTAATCGAAGATAAAAAAGAAGAAATCCAAAAAAATGGAGAGGCGAAAGTAAACATTGGAGGAAGGCCCTTTAAAATTAAAAAGCAATTTTTAGACGATCTTCAAAGTAAAGATAATCTCAAAAAAATTGAGAATTTAAGAAAATCAATACTCATTCTACATTCCCCACAGGATCAGACTGTGGGCATCTCAAATGCAGCAAGCATCTATGAAAAGGCCCATCATCCAAAAAGTTTTATTTCTTTGGATGGGGCGGATCATTTATTAAGCAATAAAGAGGATTCAATTTATGCGGGAGAAGTTATTGCCACTTGGGCCAATCGGTATATCGAAAAACCAGATAAACAAAAAATATCTACTGAATCGCAGACAGTAGCATTTATAGGTAAAAAAGAAGATCAATACACCACACAAATTGTAGCAGAGGGGCATCATTTAATTGCAGATGAGCCCGAAGATGTAGGCGGAAATAATTTCGGCACTTCTCCATACGGTTTATTAACCTCAGCATTAGCTGCCTGCACAGCTATTACATTGAGAATGTATGCCAATCGAAAAGATTGGGATGTGGATGAAATTTTAGTGCATGTCGATCAAGATCAACGCTATGATGAGGACAGCCAAGATTGTGAATCAGAAAATAGTAAAATCACCTTCTTTGACAGGAGTATTGAGATTAAAGGCACTTTAGACGAAAAACAAAGAAAAAGGCTTATTGAAATAGCTAATAAATGTCCAGTTCATAAAACTTTAGAAAGTAAAATCAAAGTAGAGACTAAGGAAAAGTAAACAGTTGACAATAGACAATAGACAATAGACAATAGACAATAGACAATAGACAATAGACAATAGACAATAGACAATAGACAATAGACAATAGACAATAGACAATAGACAATAGACAATAGACAATAGACAATAGACAAATTAAAAAAAGTAAATTTAAAAGACCGACAAACTTTTCTATATTCAAGCAAATTTTTACGGCTTTACTATGATTTTAAATACCATTGACTGGGTTATTCTTTTTGGTTTTTTATTAATTTCCTTAGGAATAGGTTTTTGGACTTCCAGAAAAAATAAAAGTGCCTCCGAATTTTTTGCAGCTGGAGGTAAAATGCCATGGTGGCTTTTGGGTGTTTCAATGGTGGCCACCACCTTCTCAACTGATACCCCAAACCTGGTTACGGATATTGTGCGTCAAAATGGTGTATCAGGAAACTGGGCATGGTGGGCATTCTTATTAACCGGAATGTTGACCGTTTTCGTTTATGCAGGTTTATGGAAAAAATCAGGTGTTTTGACTGATGTTGAATTCTATGAATTAAGATATTCGGGCAAAGCCGCTCGATTTTTAAGGGGATTTCGAGCCATCTATTTGGGATTTCTTTTCAATGTAATGATTATGGCTTCGGTAAGTTTGGCCGCTATCAAAATAGGAGGTGTTTTATTGGGGCTCAGCCCTGTAGAAACCGTGGTCATTGCAGGAGTTATAACGGTAATCTATAGCAGTCTGGGCGGATTAAGAGGTGTTTTATTTACTGATTTCCTACAATTTTTCCTCTCTTTAGGCGGAGCTCTAATAGCTGCATACGTAGCCTTGAATCATCCTAAAGTAGGGGGATTGGATAATTTATTAGTACATGAAAATGTAGTGGATAAATTATCTTTTTTTCCTTCATTCTCAAATCCTGAAATGTGGGTCATGCTTTTGATTATTCCATTATTGGTACAATGGTGGAGCACCTGGTATCCGGGTGCAGAACCTGGCGGTGGTGGATACATTGCACAAAGGATGTTTGCCGCCAAAAATGCTGATCATTCCATCAAGGCAGTATTATTTTTCAATGTAGCGCATTATGCCATCCGTCCCTGGCCGTGGATCATTGTGGCCTTATGTTCTATTATCGTATTCCCTGATTTGGATAGTTTTGCAAAAGCCTTCCCCGCAGTAAATTCAGGTGTTGCCACTCATGATATGGGTTATCCAGCTATGTTAACTTTTATTCCTGCCGGATTACTAGGTTTGGTGGTCACTTCATTAGTAGCGGCTTATATGAGCACGATTTCTACCCATTTGAATTGGGGCTCTTCTTATTTAGTAAATGATGTTTACAAAAGATTTATAAATCCTAAAGCTACTGAAGGCAAACAAGTTTTATTAGGACGATTACTAACTGTGGTTTTAATGATTTTCAGTATGCTAATGGCCTTAGTTTTGGAAAATGCCTTGCAAACTTTTGAAATACTATTGCAAATCGGAGCCGGCACTGGTTTGATTTATATTCTCCGCTGGTTTTGGTGGAGAGTGAATGCCATCAGTGAAATAGTTGCTATGGTAGTAAGTTTCTTAATCGCACTCTACTTTGCTTTTGCCGATCAGCCATTTGGATTTGACGAACTATTATCTTGGCAGAAATTAATTATAGGAGTAAGTATCACAACTGCAAGTTGGGTAACGGCTAGTTTTATTACTGAAAAAACAACTGACGAACAATTAGCTAATTTTCTTAATAAAGTGAATCCCGGTGGCCCTGGTTGGGAAAAGATCATGGCAAGATTATCTTCAAAAGGATTAATTCAACCTAAAGAGCAAAAATGGAAAGTGCCAACCGGAATCATTTGCATGATAGCGGGCAGTATGGGTGTTTATGGCTTTTTATTTAGTACAGGATTATTTATATATGGGGAATTCTTAAGAGCGAGTGCCTTATTATTTTTCAGTATTTTATGTGGAGTCGTGATATTTAAATTATATCCGAAAATCATCGCTGAGGATTGAGCGGTTGTTTTCCTAATAAAATCTGAAAGAACAATTTAAAATCCGAGGCTAAACTCCAAAGTGGATAGGTGAAAGTAGCTGGTTTGTTTTTCTCATAAAAGAAATGCCCAACCCATGCAAACCCATAACCTACAACAGGAATCAAAGCTAAACCCCAATAGGTTTGGGTAATTAAAGCCCAGGCTAAAACACCAAATAATAAAGCGGTACCCGTAAAATGTAATTTCCTACAAGTAGAGTCTTGGTGTTCGGTTAAGTAGTATGGATAAAACTCTTTAAAGCTTTTATATTTTCTCTCTGACATAATCTCAAATTTGTTATTAATTTAAGTAAAATGTACAATAATTGAAAATTACAGCTTATTTAATCATTTCTAAATTTATTTCGATTTACAAATTTCCCTAATCCTCCTGACCCATTTTCAATAAATCCGGCATAACTGAGTTCCAAACATAAGCCTTCATCATCATTCATTTGAATTCAAATTAATTTAGCCTTATTGTACAATCATTGATATAATTTCTGCAAAATTAATTGAATAAATTCCTATCTTGAGATATACAACTATAAAATTCAAAACTATGAAGAAAATTCTGCTATTAACATCATTCCTATGTTTTGTAGGGATGATTTCCTATGCTCAAGAAAAAACGCCATTAGAATATATGGATATTTTCGATTTACAATATGTCGGTGATCCCCAAATTTCCCCTGATGGTGAAAAAATAGTATATGTTCGAAATCAATTTGACGTGATGACTGATCGAAAATACACCAATTTATGGATTATAGATTTTAGCAGTGAAAACCATCTTCCGCTCACATCAGGTAAGGCAGGTTACAGACAGCCAACTTGGTCCCCTGATGGTAAAAAATTAGCCTATGTCTCTGCTGAGGAGGGAAGTTCTCAAATATTTGTTAGATGGATGGAAACCGGGCAGACCGCATCCATCACCAACTTAACTTCTGGGCCTGGAAATATCACCTGGTCACCCGATGGGCAATATTTGGCTTTTAATATGAGCGTTCCTAAACAACAAGAAAGTTTTGGGCAATTTCCTTCCCCTCCAAAAGGAGCAGATTGGGCATCGCCTGGAAAAGTAATAGAAGAAGTATCTTATAAAGCAGATGGTAATTTTTCATTCTTAGAACCAGCCTACAATCATATTTTTATTGTAAATGCTGAGGGTGGGGCTCCTCGCCAACTTACTAGCGGTGATTACAATCATGCGGCCCCATCATGGACTGCTGATGGAAAACATTTGGTTTTTTCAGCTAATCGATCTGAGAAGGCAGATTTAGAACCCAATAATACTCACATTTTCAAAATCAATTTGGCGACACAAGAATTAACCCAATTAACGGAAGGAAAGGGGCCTCATAATAGCCCAATAGTTTCTCCAGATGGTAAATCGATTGTTTATTTAAGTTATGAAGACCAGTTTGTGGGTTATCAATTAGATCATGTTTTTGTCATGGATATCAATGGAAAAAATGTTAAAGAATTGGATCATGATTTAGACCGCGATTTCAAAAACTTCACCTGGGCAAAAGACAGTAAAAGTTTATTCGCTTATTATGATGACCATGGGAGTGGTGTACTAGCAAATCTAAAAATGAATGGAAATGCTGTTACGATCACAAAAGGAATCGGCAATGGATCTTTTGGAAGACCTTATGCTGGTGGGAGTTACAGTATAGCTAATAATGGGAGATATGCTTATACTGAAGCTAATGCGCAACGACCTGGTGAATTATCCATTGGTCACTTCCCTACAAAAATGGCCAATAGAACCATTACTGATTTAAATGGTACTTTTCTTCAAAATAAGAATATCGGAACAGTAGAAGAGGTTAATTTCAAATCCTCATATGATGAGAAAAACATTCAAGGCTGGATTGTATATCCTCCAGATTTTGATAAAAATGTAAAATACCCATTGATTTTGGAAATTCATGGTGGCCCGCATCTGGCCTATGGCCCTCATTTCAGCCCTGAATTACAATTAATGGCATCAAGAGGCTTTGTAGTTTTATATACCAATCCTAGGGGTAGTACCACTTATGGTGAAGAATTTGGTGGCTATATCAACCACAACTACCCCAGTGAGGATTATAATGATTTAATGTCGGGAGTGGATATGATGGTCGAAAAAGGATATATCAATGAAGATAGACTATATATCACTGGTGGCAGTGGCGGTGGAGTTTTGACAGCATGGAGCATAGGGAAAACCAATCGTTTCAGAGCTGCAGTGGTAAGCAAGCCGGTAATCAATTGGTACAGCTTTAGTTTAACAGCTGACGGCTATAATTATTACCCTCAATATTGGTTTAATAAAAAACCATGGGAAGATCCTCAGCAATATTTGGACCGCTCCCCTATTTCTTTAGTGGGCAATGTAAAAACCCCTACTCTTTTGGTAACTGGTGAAAATGACTACAGAACACCTATGAGCGAAACGGAGCAATATTATGGAGCATTAAAACTTCAAGAAGTGGAAAGCA
Source organism: Marivirga sp. (assembly GCF_051117495.1). Taxonomy (NCBI): domain Bacteria; kingdom Pseudomonadati; phylum Bacteroidota; class Cytophagia; order Cytophagales; family Marivirgaceae; genus Marivirga; species Marivirga sp. The sequence continues at coordinate 432,308 of NZ_JBNPEF010000004.1, forward strand.
AAATGGTAAGAATTCCTGGTGCAGGCCATGGCATTACAGCAAGACCAAGCAACATTATCAGACATGTAGCCTATATTACAGGCTGGTTTGAGAAATATGAATAATCCTATTTAGTTATAATTGTTATTTTAAACAAACATATCTGATTTTGTAGAGATAAAAGAAAATAAATTCACCCCGCTTTCAGGTGTTTTCACCTGAAAGTTTCGTGAGATAAAATTAGCCAACTAGCAGATGTTTAGGTGAAAACACCTAAACATAGTGAAGTTAGTACCTTAATCTAACAGATTTTATCTCTACAGTTAACTCAATCAGAAGGCTTAACAAGCTAAAATTAGGGAAGGCTAAATATTATATCCTTCCCTAATCATTGTTCTAAAAGATTAAGTATTATCAACTATTTTATATTGAGTGCTCAACACTTCCACCTCTTGAATTACAAAACCTTTTAATTTTAGATATTTTATTGGTTTACTGTTCAATTTTCTTTTGACAAAATGAATTCTAGGTAATTTTGCAAGATTAGATTGCCCCGCTTTGAAAACCTCTTCATCTAAAGCATCATTGAGCTTATCAACAGCATCCTCCAAACTATAACCTGATAGAATAACTCTTTTTTTGAGGTCAATATTCAAAATAGCAGAGGAATTATTTGAAGCATAAATTTCAGCTTCTTTCGGTTCTAAATCTATGAAATAGGATAGTTCATATCTCATTTCCTTTACTTTGGAAGTTTCTATTCGAAGATTGCTCGCATTAAGAAAATGTTCTAAAATTTCTTCCTGAATAAGTTTTATTTCCTTTTCGCTCGTTAAATGTATTTTATAAATATTTTCCTGCTTTATTTCAGATTTAATATTTTCCTTATTCAAAAACAGTTTGATAATTTCCTCAGGAGTTGCAATCATTTTCAAAGAAAATTCATCACTCAAAAGGGTTTCATAATTTATAATACTTTCTACTTGTGAAATTTCAAGCTCATAGGTATCATTCTTTAAATATAATAAGGTTTCATTTGCCATGGCATTTGAAACAATTAAAACAGCAATAATAAAGGTTAGTAATGCTCTTTTCATAACGTAATTTTAGTTGGTTTCTAAATAGATGAAAGAACTGTAGAAAAGGTTGCTTGACTTACCAAGGGATATCAAAAAAAAAATAGCCATACTTCCGTACAGCTATTTTAAAAAACCAATATAATACTATTTTTAAGCCACTTTCTCAGTGCTTCCCTTCAACCAATCTGGCTTAGTGATTTTTACTTCTGCATCCAATTGGTTCAACATATTGTACAGCCCAAAATAAGTTCTGTTTACATATAAACCATGCTTAGACCCTCTGGCTCCATTGCTGTTTCGTACTTCTTTCATTTTGGAAACTCGTTCTCCCATTGCATATATTTCTTCGAAGAAAGCATTGTTCCCGAAATTAAAGACGTCATATTGAAAAGGTTTGCTTAGCATGCCTATCATTTCAGTAAATACACCACTAAATATTTCTCTTTCAGCTGGAGTATCCTTTTCATGGAAAAAATCCAAGGCTTTAAAACGCTTGTCAATTTCTGTTTTGTCTTGCAAAAACCCTGGTTTAAGCAATGCAAAATAATTTTCATAGAAATCATCAGGTATTTCCTTGATACATCCAAAATCAATAATGCCCATGGTGCCATCATCCATGAACATGAAGTTGCCGGGATGCGGGTCTGCATGTACTTGCTTTAGTTCATGGAATTGGAAATTGTAAAAATCCCAAAGTGCTTGACCGATTTTATTTTTTGTTTCTTGAGATGGATTGGTGGCCAAAAATTCTTTCAAATGAACGCCATCCAACCAATCCATAGTAATCACACGACCTCCAGAATATTCTTCATAGTATTTAGGAAAATACAGCCCTTCAATTTTTCCAGCTAATGCTTCCGTAATCTCTTTGGAACGCCTTAATTCAAGATCATAATCAGCCTCTTCCATTAATTTGCCTTCCACTTCGCTCATGTAATGATCCAATTCGGCATTGCTCATATTAAATAAACGGGTAGCAAATGGTCTTACTAATCTTAAATCGGAACTGATGCTATCTGCAACACCTGGATATTGAATTTTGACAGCATATTTTTTACCGTCCTTAATTGCTTGATGAACCTGCCCCATTGAGGCTGCATTCACTGCATTCTTGGTAAAATCATCAAAAATCGCTTCTGGACTTTTCCCCAAAGTTTTCTGAAAGGTCTTTACTACTAAGGGATAAGACAATGGTGGAGCACTGTATTGAGACATGGTAAATTTCTCCTGATAAGCGGGTGGCAATAAATTCCTGTCCATGCTTAACATTTGAGCGACTTTCAATGCACTTCCTTTGAGTTCACTCAAAGATTCATAAATATCTTCAGCATTATCCAAATCCAATTGGGATCTATCCATTTTAGGATTGAAAGCTTTCTTGGAATAATGTTTTATATAATTTCCCCCTACTCTTGCACCTGTAGAAACAAATTTACTGGCACGTTGAATTTTGGAAATAGGAATCCGGGATTGTTCTTTTCTTTCACTCATGATTATCGGTTTTGGAAAATGAATTTGGCAAAATCAAACATTGAATCTAAAGGGCTTTTCCCCATTAAATCGTATGCAACATTCACCGCTTTTTCGATTGCCGCATCAGTTTTTTCAAAATCCTTACTGTCATCATTCGACCAAAACTGAAGGATAAAAAGTGTTTGAATCCATAATCCTTCCGCATATCGATCTCCGATTACAGGTCGATCAATTATTTCTTCTGTTTCCTTTCCTTGGAGCAAAATTTCATCCACAAATTTGTAAAAATGTTTTTTGAAAGCTTCCAAAAAGACTGGCTTCAAATCACCTTTGCGCATTTTTTGTAAATCCATCATGGCGTAAGATCTATTGGCCTTTAATACCTCTATTAAGGTAAAATAAAGTGCCAATAATTTCTCACGTGATGAATACTCCACGAAAGACTCTTCTGCATGTAGATTTTCGATTGTTTCATTCAGAAAATCCACCCATATATGTTTTTTCAAAGCTTTGAAGGAATTATAATGATTATAAAAATCAACTTCCTTCATTTTTAAATCCTTTGCAAATTTGTAGATAGAAGCAGGTTCTTTTCCATTTTCTAATACAAAATCGATATACGCTTCCTTTATTTTTAAATCAACTGGTTTTGCTGTTTGCTTTTTTGCCATAATTGAAATTCTAATTATGGTGTTGTAACAGCCTGATAATAGGAAAGGTTTTAGGAAATGAAAAAGAAATTAAATTCTACTTATAGATGTAGGTTTTCAATGTCAAATCTGATCCCACAATCCCCCTATACATTCCTTCGGAATTGAAACTGAATTCATAATTACCTGCCGCATCCAGAGCAATAAGTCCGCCCTCTCCTTTCATTTCCACTAGCTTTTTCATCACTACCTGATCACAAGCTTCTTTTAGGCTTAGTCCTTTATATTCCATCAAACAAGAAACATCGTAAGCTACTATTGCTCTTAAGAAAAATTCCCCATATCCCGTGCAAGAAATGGCACAAGTATTATTATTGGCATAAGTACCGCTACCGATTACCGAGCTATCCCCTATTCTACCATATTTTTTATTGGTCAGGCCTCCTGTGGAAGTTGCAGCGGCCAAATTCCCATCTAAATCCAAAGCTACAGCACCCACAGTACCAAATTTTTTATCTGCATCATGATCTAACAATGCTTTTCCTTGACCCTTTGCCGCCAACCACTGTTCTTTCCTAAATTGTGTGTGAAAATATTCATCCGCTACTTTTTCCAATTTTCTACTATCCGCATATTCTTCTGCCCCTTTTCCAATAAGATAAACAAAATCATCATCGAAAAGTATGGATTTAGCCAATTGTATTGGGTTTTTAATATTTTTTACTCCTGCGATTGCTCCAGCTCTTAAATTCTCTCCTTCCATAATGGAAGCCTCCATTTCGTTTTCTCCACTATTAGAATAAACCGAACCTTTTCCCGCATTGAAAAGTGGACTATCTTCCATGGTGCTAACCGCAACAGAAACTGCCTCAATTGCAGTCCCTTTTTTATTTAATATATCATTTCCGGCCTCTAAAGCTTCTCTAAGGGATTCATGGTAGGCATCTTCTTTTTCGGTGGTCATATTTTTCCTGAGAATAGTGCCAGCTCCACCATGGATGGCCAATACAAATTTCTTCATTTTTTGAATTTGATGTAATTAAGAATTATTTCAGATGAGAAGAGTCGTGTTACCAAAACTCTTTTGAGGATGAAGAAAAGTGTAAACTAACAGTCAAATATTGGCTGTAAATTCTGTAACTCAAACTTTTTGACTTCCAATTGAGGTATTGTTTTTTGAGTAGAATTTGAAATAATAATATATTTTAGATTTTCCACATTCAATAATAGTATTTTCTTCACTTAATGCCAAATTATTTATTGAACCCTAACACTATTTTATATCTTCCAATTCTCGTCCTTTTGTTTCCGGCATCACAAAAATAGCCCATAAAAGCTGTATAAACATCATGATGGCAAAAAACCAGAATATGGCCGATGAACCAAATGTGTTGGCGAAAAATGGAAAAACATTAGCAATGATAGCGGCAAAAAGCCAATGGGTGAAACTACCAATAGACTGTCCGTGAGCCCTAAGCTTATTAGGAAATATTTCTGCTATAAAAGCCCAAATAATAGAGCCACTGCCCACTGCATGTGCGGCAATAAATAGAAATACGAAAAATGGAAGGAGGTTAGAAGGAATTATATCTCCGCTAAAACTGATTGCCATTAAACTTAAAGAAATTAAATATCCTCCCGAGCCCAAATAAAGCAAGAATTTTCTTCCCATTTTATCGATTAAATATAGTCCAATCATTGTAGCAATGACATTGATAAATCCAATCCCCATGGTGGAAAGCAATCCGTTTTCAGTACTGATGCCTGCAGATTCAAAAATTCGTGGAGCAAAATAGATAATGGCATTAATTCCGGAAAGCTGATTAAAAAAAGCAATCAAAATCGCCATAAAAGTGAATTTGAAATATTGCTTTTTGAAAAGCGCAAAGAACCCTTCCTTTTTTTCCATTTTAGCTTTCTCCTTTTCAATGTTTTTGATGATATGATCAACATTTTCGGGGTCGGTCTTGGTTAAAACCATTCTGGCATCTTCATAATCGTTTCGGTTGGCGATCAACCATCTCGGGCTTCTAGGCAAGCGAATACTCAATAATGAATACAATAAAGCGGGGATGATCTCTACCCCCAACATCCATCTCCAGCTACTTTCCAAATCAGCCAAGGCAATTAAATAATTGGAGAAATAGGCAATCAATATTCCCAATACCACATTGAATTGAAACAAGGCCACTAACATGCCTCTTTTACCGGCAGGAGCAATTTCACTTATATACATTGGTGCAATCACTGATGAAGCCCCAACTCCTAAACCACCCAAAAAGCGGAAAAACATAAAGGCGTTTACATCCGGTGCTAAAGCAGAACCTAAAGCCGAAACCGTATAAAGAACGCCAATTAATAACAACATGGGTTTTCTTCCAAAGCGGTTGGCAGGATAACCTGCGGCCAAGGCGCCTATTACCGTTCCGTATAGTGCAATGGCAATAGAAAAGCCGTGCATCCAATCGGAAAGTTGCCATATTTCTTGTATTGCTTGTTCAGCTCCTGAAATTACGGCAGTATCAAAACCAAATAAAAAGCCGCCCAAGGCAGCCGTAAGCGAGATGAAAAATACGTATGAGTTTTTAAGCATGCTTTCCTTTATCAATTAACGTCCGCTAAAAATAGGAAAGTATTTTGAGAATGGAAAGTGGGCAAGTGTTGATATAGCCCCCTAACCCCCGATGGGGGGATTTGGTGAACTTTGATTATTAAACAAGAATGGAAATAGTAAAATTAACGTTTATCAAGACATATCACTTGAAAACTTAATCACTTATACACTTTAATAAGCCCTTACTTCCTTTCCCTCCATGAAATTGACAAAAGCCTTATTCACTACTCTATTTCCTCCTAGAGTTGGGAAATCGCCAGTAAAGTACCAGTCTCCCAAATGCTCTGGACTTGCTTTATGAAGGTTTTCTACGGTTTGATAAATTACTTCCACTTCAGCTTCAATGGTATCTACTTTTACTAACTCAGCGATTTTTTGAGAAATCTGTTCATAGGAAAAAGGTTCGAAAACCATTTTCACATAGTTTTCAGAATTATCTCCTGACAGACATTTTTGATATGCCTCCTCTAAAATATTTTCTTGTTTGGTCTCTTTCAACAAAGCTAAGACAGCACGGAAAGCAATAAAGTCCTTCATTTTACTCATATCGATTCCATAGCAATCCGGGAATCGGATTTGAGGGGCTGATGAAACGATGATGATTTTCTTTGGCTCCAATCTATCCAACATTCTTAGAATACTTTTCTCCAAAGTGGTGCCTCTCACAATAGAGTCATCAATCACCACCACTGTATCCACTTTCTTTTTGATTACCTCATAAGTGGTGTCGTAAACGTGCGCCACCAAATCGTCTCTATGGGCATCATCTGTAATGAATGTCCTAAGTTTGGCATCCTTAATGACCAATTTTTCTACTCTTGGGCGAAATGACAATAGCTTTTCCAAAGCATGATCATCTTCTCTGGCACTTCTTAACTCTTTTAATTGTCTTTTTGCCAAATGTTGCTCCATTCCTTCCATCATTCCTAAAAAGGAAGTTTCTGCCGTATTGGGGATGTAAGAGAAAACTGTATTTTCTAAGTCATAATCAATAGCCTCAAGAATTGTAGGCACTAAAAGTTTACCCAGCTTCTTTCTTTCGGCATAAATTTCCGGATCTGATCCTCTTGAAAAATAAATTCGCTCGAAACTACATGATTTTCTTTCCAAAGGTTCAATAAATTGTTCCATTTTGTAGTCACCTTTGGTATTAATTACTAAAGCATGTGCAGGCTTGATTTCCTGAATATCTTCGTAATTTACATTAAATGCTGTTTTAATGGCCGTTTTTTCAGAAGCCACCACCACTACTTCATCATCAGCATAAAAATGAGCTGGTCTAATGCCAGAAGGATCTCGCGCTACAAATGAGTGGCCAGCACCTGTTATGCCTGCCATTGCATAGCCTCCATCAAAATCACGGCATGCACGTTGCAACACTTGCAATAAATCCAGTTTTTCCTCAATTATTTGAGTTATTTCAGCATTGGTATATTCATCTTTATGCTCTTCAAAAATTCTTTGGTTTTCCTCATCTAAGAAATGGCCTATTTTTTCCATCACCGTAACGGTATCGACTTTCTCTTTAGGATGCTGGCCCAAGCCTGTTAATATATCAAAAAGTTCCTCAACATTGGTCATATTGAAATTTCCCGCTACCATCAAACTTCTGTTTTTCCAGTTATTTTGACGTAACATTGGATGGCAATTTTCAATAGCATTTTGCCCGTGCGTACCATATCTTAAATGCCCTAACCATACTTCTCCGGTAAAAGCACAATTTTCTTTTAACCACTTTTCTTGATTAAACCACTTGCCTCCTTCTTTTTTAGCCTTTTTATATTTCTTTGAGATTTTCTTGAAAATATGGGTAATGGGTTGATTATCAACGGAACGATACCTGCTGATATATCGATGGCCTGGCTCCACATTAAGCTTTACATTTCCAACACCTGCGCCATCCTGCCCACGATTATGTTGCTTTTCCATCAACAAATAGAGCTTGTTCATGGCATAAAGCGGGCCGTATTTATCAATGAAATATTGGAGAGGTTTTCTTAAGCGGATAAGGGCAATTCCGCATTCGTGTTTGATGATATCGCTCATGATTTTTTACTTAAAGTGCAAAGTTAAGTTTATTATAATTGATGTTCAATCTTTTTCTTTGATTAAGACCGAAACTAAAAATAATCCAAGTAAGATATTCGATAGAAGTATGGTTTTATTAGGATGAAATTACTTAATTGCTAAAGGTTAAGTTTAAAAATAATCCTATTTTTGAGTTTTACTTTTTGATGCGATCAGCCTCAAAGCAAGACAAAACCAAGCAAAAAAGTGATAAAGACTGTTTTAGTAAAATTGCTCTTGATTTTTTTAATTGTAACTGAAGGGATTTCTCAGGACATTTCTATTGATTCTTTATTTCAATATTATCAGTATGAAATTAAGAAAGAAAATTCAATAGGACTTAGCGAAGATTTCTTAACAAAGGAAATTAATAAAATCCAAAATCAGAAAATCACCTCTTTTTCAAAATTCACAAATCATCTGGAACTAATTGCTCTTGTAGAAAGCAATCAACAAAACGAATGGGGTATTAAACTCATTTCAAAGTTAATTCCATTAACTAAGTCCACAGATGAATTTCAAGCCTTCCTGTATTTTAAACTGGGACAATTTTATTACAGAGAAAAAAGGCTCGTTGAATCATTGGAATGTTATTTAAAAAGCTCCACTATACTTGAGAAACTTAATGCACACTCTTTTCTTGCAGGGGTTTACAATAGAATCGGGAGAATTAACATGAATGGATGGAATAATGAGATTAGCATTGAATATGCCAATAAAGGCCTAGAAACCATTGAGAAGGTAAATATTTACAATCAATCAGATTCTTTTAATCTATTGGGGTTATATGAAATAAAAGGCATTGCATTCAGAAGGATTCACCAATTTGAAGATGCATTGGAAAACATTGAGCGTGCAGTAGAATTATCAACTGCTTTGAATGATTCTGTTCGTTTAGCACTAAACAATGGAAACAAAGCTACTATTTATTATGAAAAAGGGGATTATGAGCAAGCCATACCTCTTTTGGAAAAAGATTTTGAAACTAGCATAAGTGCAGGTGTTTACAATAGCGGTATGAATGCTTTAATTTATTTATGCTGGATTTATCTTAATATGGAAAAGCAAGATTCGGTAGTTAAAAAATTTGAAATAATGCAGGATATTGCTAATCAATATCCTATTACAAATCCAAAATCAAAGGCAGAATATTTGAAAGTGGGAGCTAAAGTGGCGGAAATAACAGGAGATACTGCAAAAGCCAATCAATATTTGAGAGAATACATAGTTCAGGATAAAATAAGGGACTCCATTAACATGAGCAATGATGTGGCTAGTCTGCATGAAAGACATTTGATGGAACAGGAAATTAGTAAATTAGAGTTACTCCAAAATACAAATCAGCTTCAAGCCTCCCATCTAAAATTAAGAACAGCCCTTTTAGTAATTATCGCTTTCACTTTACTAGTAGTCCTTTGGTATGCGTTCACCCTAAGAAATAAAAACAGGAAAATCGACAGGTTAAATGAGATGCTGGAGGCGAAGGTCTCTGAAAGAACCGCTCGATTGCTTGAAATTAATAAAGAATTAGATACTTACTTATACAGGGCCTCTCATGATATAAGAAGACCGATTCGAACACTTTTAGGTTTGAATAACATTGCGCAAATTAATGAGGATCCTAAACACATGAAAGAGCTATTTGGCAAAGTACATGCTACAGCCATGAGTATGGACAAAATGCTATTTAAACTGCAGATGGCTTATGAACTCAATAACTCTCATGAAATTGAAAAAGTTGAAATTGAAGAGCTGCTAAATGAATGTATTGAGGACATGTCGATGGAAATTGAACAGCATAACACAAACATCGATATCAATATTAACGAAAATGCCACATCTGTTCATGCAAACAAATCACTTCTGAGGATAGCGATCGATAATATCATTGAAAATGCTTTACTCTACCAAAATGAAGAGCGAAATGAAATAGAAATATTTACTGATGTGGGAAATTATTATTTTTATATCCATGTGAAAGATAATGGTGATGGTATTCCTGAAAAATATTTTGAAGATTTATTTAAGCCTTATTTTAAAATCAGTAATAAGACGCAAGGCTCTGGATTAGGCTTATTTCTTGCGCATAGGGCTGTGTCATTTTTGGCTGGTGAAATTTCTGTGAAATCTACCGTAAACGAAGGTTCACAATTTACCTTGAAAATCCCGGTCAATCCCAAATAGGAAATTTCTCCAAATGCACTTCCTCATGAAAGAAAATCTTGGCAGAAGCCTCAAAGGATGCCGTAATATCAGAAACCAAGAACCTATCCTTCCTTTCTTTTTTTGCTGAAAGCAAATCATTCTCTTTCAAAAACTGCTCTAATCTTTTGACTACTATGCTAGCAGAATCTAATATATCTACTTTTCCATTGTAAAATTGATCAATTTCATTTTTGATTAAAGGATAATGTGTACAGCCTAAAATTAAAGCTTCAATACCCATTAAATCTTCATGATGAAGGTAGGCTTCAATAATGTCATGACTGATTCTGTTTTCAAAAAAACCTTCTTCTATCATGGGTACTAATAGCGGAGTAGCCAAACTTTTTAGTTCAATATGCGGATTAAGCTGCTTTAATTTGGATTCATAAGCATTGGAATTTACCGTTTGTTTAGTACCGATTAATCCCACTTTTTGATTATTGTAATTCTTTGCTACATGTTCAACCACAGGATCAATCACATTAAATACTTTAGCCTTGGAACCCACATATTCCCTTACCAATTCAAAAGCAGCGGAAGAGGCTGAATTACAGGCTATCAATATTAATTTACATCCTTGTTGCAACAAAACATCCGTTACCTTAATGCTGTAAGCCTGAATAGCGGCCGCAGATTTATCGCCATAAGGCAAATGGGCTATATCACCAAAATAAACCATGCTTTCATCAGGCATGATTTCCTTTACCTTATGTGCCACTGTAAGTCCGCCAATGCCAGAATCAAAAATACCTATGGGAGCCGAATTATCTTTAATCATAATGCAAAGATGGAAAGATGTTGATATATTTTAGAGAATCAGGAGTAAAATTCTACATATCCACATTTAATTGCCTGCCAGCTGATTTGATCTCCTTATCCTTTTGAGCACCAATGGCCACACCAATAGCTAGACCTACGCCTATCCCTGATCCCATGAAAGCCATATTATCCAATGCCATACCAAATATGGCTCCAAATGGAATTCCAAAAACTGCCATTCCGATAGCCATCCATTTGAAAGTATAATGGTTTTTAGCTAGCAAACCCAAATCTTTTTCTGCAATCTTTAATATTTCTTTATAAGATTTTGCTAATTGAGCAGTCAATAAAGCTTTGGTTTCCGACTGATTGACTTTTTCAATTTCCTCATTAATTGAATTTTCTACTGTTTCTGGAATTGATTTTTGGGCCAAACTATCTATTAAGATTTGAAATCTTTTAATTTGCTTTTCCAAGCGCTTTGTTCGTGTTCCCTGATAGCTTGAATTGAATTTAGTTTGTGGCATTTTATCTATTTATTTGCTCTAAACTATTTAATTCATGCCCAATTAAAAAATAAAATAGGAGGCAAAAGCAATAGCATTGCCAATATTGAAAAAATTATTATGATGGGAAGGGCCCATTTCAGCCATTTTTCATAAGGGATTTTAGCGATGGAAAGTACTCCCATGGTTACGCCTGAAGTAGGAATAATCAAATTCGAAATACCGTCCCCAAACTGAAAAGCCAAAACAGCTGTTTGCCTGCCAATTCCTAAAATATCGCTCAATGGAGCCATAATGGGCATTGTGAGTGCTGCTTGTCCGCTACCAGAAGGTAGAAAGAAGTTCAATGCGCTTTGAACAAAAAACATGACTTGAATAGAAGCATAATCTGGAATTCCTTCCGACAAGGAAGCTAAACTATGCAATATGGTATCAATAATATTTCCATCAGTTGCCAAAATCAAAATCCCTTTTGAAAGGGCTACTACCAGTGCCGCTGGCATTAAATCTCTGGCTCCTTCCATGATTGCATCTATCGTTTTTTGCATACCTAGTTTGCCAATAAACGCAGCTAGAATACCCAAGCCAACAAAAAGTGCGGCAATCTCATTGATATACCAGCCCCAACTATTTACGCCATATATCAGCATTAGAAGTGCAAGTGCAAATGCCATAAGAATCAGTTTTTGTCTTCCATTAAAATCCGCCTTTTCCGATGGTGTTGTGAATTTAATATTGGTCAAATAATGCTTTCGCTTTCCTTTGTCTAATAAATAGCAATACCGAAGAATGAAAACATTCACTGCTAGCGTAAAGATCAACCAAACCACTAATCGGTACTCCATCCCACTAAATGGTGCCAATTCAGCTATACCTTGTGCCACTCCAATCGTAAATGGATTGGCAAAAGCACCGGCAAAGCCTGCTCCTGCACCCAAAAAAGGAATAGCAACGCCTACCAATACATCATAGTTTAATGCCCTGGCTAACGGAATGGTAATCAAAACGAATACTAAAACCTCCTCACTCATCCCAAATGTAGCGCCCGATAAAGAAAATAAAGTGATGATAATGGGCAGTATCCATTTTTTACTTGTTGGATACTTCAGGCTGTATTGCACTACGTATTGAAGGGCGGCATCTATAGCTCCTGTTTTATTAATGATGGCAAAAGCGCCACCAACTAAAAGTATGAAAGCAATAATTTGAGCGGCAGACTGGAAACCTTCTATGGGTGCTTTTAATAAATCAAATAAACCTTGTGGGTTTTGTTCTGAGTAGGAAAAAGTATCTGGATCGATTACTTCCCTGCCGTTGACTACAACCCTTTCATAATTGCCAGCCGGAATTATCCAAGTAAGTAAAGTGAAAACTATTAAAATGAAAAAGATAATAACGAGCGTATCTGGAAGCTTCTTAATCATTGCGGAAGTTTGAATTTTTCATTGGGAAGGTAAATGTTTAATTCAATATTTTTAGCACCTAATAAACCGTTTTGACTTTTTGATTCTTGATTTTTATTTCGAAAACTGACGACTTGCCATTCACCAATCACAGTAGCGGAATCATTATGTATATATAAAGCAGTTGATTCATCAATTCCAAACCCTATATGTTCTGGGTTTTCCAAAACTGCTGTTAAAAGCCTATTATAGCGACTTCTATAAATAAAATGCTGGTCAATAATGATGTTATCAGGAAGCAAACCTAAACCTTCATCAAAAATAATATTGTCTTTTTCTATGGTTCGGAAAGTGGGATGATATTCGGGATGTTTCTTTTCATCTCCCGTGATCATTTTCTTGCTCATTACCGCTGCACCCGCACTTGTTCCTGCAATGACAGCTCCCTTCTCATAAGCATTGTAAATGGCCTTACGCTCTTGCGCACTCAAAACTTCCATGAGCCGTCTTTGATCTCCCCCAGCCATGTAAATCAGAGCTGCATTTTCAATGGAATCCAAGAGTTGAGTTCCTCCTTTTGTGTAGTCTTTTAAATCCGATAAACCTTTTTCCGAAAACTGTTTATTGGCATAATAATAGGCTGAATCATCAGCAGAAGCCATTGGAAGCACATAGCCGTAACCATTTTTCAAATCTGATAATTTGATCAGTTGGTCGATCATTTCAGAAGGGCGAGAACCTCCACCAATGATGAACAACCCTCCTTTAGGGGATTCTTCAACAGCTATTTCATTTTGTTGTCCAGTCTGACAAGAGATACTGAAAAAGGTGATAATGATAAACAGCAACCGTTTCATTTATAAGGAGATTTACTTTAAAATAAATAGTCTTAGTGAGTAAAAGTAATAAATTTAAAAATACTAAACAGAAACAAAGCAAGGTCAAACTGTGCAGAAAAAAAATAAGCCGGAGACACTACCCTCCGACTCATAACCTAAATACAGAATTAAAAACTCAAAGCAATCCCACGAGGAGATCCTTCTGCTACTAACACTGTTTCCACACCTGAACCATCTAAATTGGCTGATTTAATTCTACCTGCAGAACGATCCGTCCAGTAAATTTTATTCTCAGCAGTATTAATACCAATTCCATAAGTTCTGCTACCATTTGCACCGATTGGTTCTATTGTAGCAACAGTTACTATATCAGAATTGTCATTCAAATTGACACTTTTAATCCTGTTATCTTCTGGATCATCATAAACTGCTTGGTCTCCGAAATATAGCCTTTCATTGACGGGATCTACAGCCATTCCATAGCCCCAACTACCGGCTACGAAAACTTCTAAGCCTGAACCATTGGTATTAGCCACGTAAATATTTTCACCCACAGGAGGAACATTTACATCAGAAACATAAATCTTACCATTATGGACAGCAATGCCTTCAGGTAAATCTAAGCCTTCAATCACAGTCTCCACACTGCCTGATCCATCGAGATTTCCTCTTTGCACCACCCCATCAGTCCGATTTGTCCAGTAAACTTTTCCTGATTCTGAATCTACGGTAACACTGCCAATTCCAGTTAAGCCATCAAAAAGCACTTCAGGATTACTTCCGTTCAGGTTTATACTATTTAAGGTTAGATTATCATCATCAGCATAATAAAGTTTCCCTCCTGCTCTGTCAATGGCCAATCCATTTCCAAATCCGTTAACACCAGCATTCACATTCTGCTGACCTACGCCAATTAATTGAAGCATATCAGTATCCATGTAAAAGAGCGTAAAGTCAATATCAACAGCTTGAAGTAAGGCTAACTCTTGTGAAGATTCCTTAATCTCGCCACTTGCAGATGTCAATACCACTAATTTTACTTCATACTCACCAAATTCCTCATACGTATGAGTGGGTGATTCTTCCGAAGAATTAGTGCCATCGCCAAATGACCAAGTATAAGTTGCTGAACCTGCATTTTCAGGAACAATAGATTCATTATTAAACTGAACAGATCTTTCGTCTTCATCCAAAACCTCTAATGAGAATTTTGAAACTGTGCTTGCAGGGGGCACCGGAAACTCATCATCTATGGATGCACAAGCCCCCAGCAAAACAGTAAAAAGAATTATTAAAATATATCGCATAGAAATTAATTTTTAATTAGTGGATACTACCACTAAGCCTCTATTGGTTCTTACCTCATCTGCCGAAACTAAAGTCTCCACTTCCGAACCATCTCTGTTCGCTCTTTTCACACTACCATCTCTGGTTGACCAATAAATTTTAGAAGTGACATAATCAATTCCAATTCCATAAGTGTAATCATCTGTAGCTACTACTTCACTAATATCAGATCCGTCAAAGGCAGAAGAAAGCAAATTATTAGTATCTGCATCATCAAAAATCAAAACATCGTTTTCGGTATCTACAATAACAGAATATCCAAAACCTGCATCTCCATAATCCAATAATCTTTCCACACTTGAACCATCGGCAGAAGCTTTCCATAATGTTTCAGCATCAAAATCAACGCAGGTGAAGAATAATTCTCCATTATGGAATGTTAAACCTTCAGGTAGAAAAGCAACAGGTTGAAATTCTGCATCGGCTATTGCATTGGCTAAATCAGTTGAATCATATAAAACTGTTTTTTCTCCAGTTGATAGGTCAAATGATAAAATCTCATCAGCCCCTCTATCTGCCACAAATAATTGAGTAGCATCATCATTAACCGCTAAACCTCTTGGCCCAGCAATATCTTCTGCCACAATTTCTTGCTCACTTCCATCAGGATTCACTCTTACTACCTGCCCGTTATCATCATCACTATAGTAAATTTTACCATTATTCTCATCGTAAAAAACTTGAATGGTATAACCTGTAGTCTCAAAAGCAGTTTCAACAGTAGTTTCCAATCCTAAACCTGAAATTTTTTGCATAGTGAACACATCTCCCGTATTGTCTGCAAAATAGACCTCAACAGGATCAGCTTGTGGTTCAGGTTCTGCAACTGTCACGGTTTCCTCCACGGTTACATTTCCCCCCTCGCCAGAAGCCACCAAGGTGACCGTAAATTCACCAGCCGACTCATAAGTATGAACCGTATTTTCACCAGTAGCTGTACCTCCATCACCAAATGACCAGCTGAATGAATTTGCATTTTCTGAAGTACTTGTGAAAGAAATCTCTTGTCCTACTTCCGGGGCATCGGGACTAAAAGTAAAGCTTGCGGTTGGTTCAGGCGTTGGATCTTCTTCATCGCCATCATCACAAGCTGTGAAAAACAAAATACTTAGCCCTAAGAACAAGGCCCATAATTTCGAATAGTTCAATAAATTTTTCATAATTATTTAGTTTAAGGATTTTTAAAAATTGATTTAGTAATCTTCATTCTGAACCATGTCAGGATGTTTATTGGTATCTATTTCAGATTGGGGAATAGGGAATAAAAGTTTATTGGGATTACTGATTTCCAAAACAGCTTGAGCTTGATTGGTTCTAACCAAATCATGCCATCTATGACCTTCAAATGCCAATTCCTTTCTTCTTTCCAAGGCGATGGCATCTCTTAATGATTCTTGGTTAGTTGCTACAAGATTGGTGATTTCATCTAAGCCTGCCCTATCCCTGACTTCGTTTAAAAAATCAAATGCTTCGGAATTTGCATCATATGCTTGCTCATTAATGGCTTCAGAAGCAATTAAATACATTTCTGATAATCGGCTTACAATGAGGTTATCGACATCATTTTGTAACCCAGCGTATTTATTGCAGAAAAAATCACCAGCTGCATCTCCTACAGAGACTGAGGCTCTCAAATCTTGATTATCATAAAGATTGTAAACCTCTTCAGTAGCGGCTGCTTCATATCTTCCAGAGGCCAAAAGCCATCTCGCAATGGTATTGACATCATCATCATTTAAGAAATCGATCTGAAATATAATTTCATTACTGCTATTGGCCTCATCAAAAATGGAAGCATAATCTTCGACTAGCTCATAGCCGAAATCATTGATGACACTTTTTGCATAAGTCTCGGCTTCAGTCCAATTTTCTTGGTAAAGGTGAAGTCTTGCCAGAAGCGCTTTTACGGTAGGTTCATCAATTCTAACACTATTACCTCTTCCAGCTCCTTCCAATAAGTCCTCAGATATTTCTAAGTCATTTTGTATGAATAGATAAGTATCCAACTCAGATGCCCTTCCTATAAAAACATCTTCTTCCGAAGCACCAGATATAGCCGACTCTCTTAGCGGAACCCCGCCAAACATTCGGACCAAATTAAAATAGCAAATAGCTCGGATAGTCCGCATTTCAGCTTCTGCCCTATTGACTTCAGCATCTGAAATACCCTCTACATTACCAATATTATCCAAAATATTATTGGCTCTGTTGATTACATCATAATGTGCATTCCATACAGCTTCCACATAAATATTGGTACTAAATGGATCGTTATCATTAATTGTGATATAATCAATTTTTGAGCCCACTGCTTCTAAATTATCTGCAGCTAAATCGGACATCACCAAATAATCCAGTACTATGGCTCCACTCTGCATTCCGTCATATACCCCGTTTATGGCGGCATCCAACCCTCTTTTATCAGATATGGCGTTTTCTGCCAAAACTCGGTCGTATGGTGGTTCTACATCTAGAATCTCACATGAAAAGAGTGATATGATGAATGCGTATATAATTATGTTCTTTAAGTTTTTCATCTTCATATAATTTTAAAATGAAATATTTATACCTGCAGTGTACATTCTTGGAACTGGGAATGTGAAAAAGTCCGTGCCTTTACGAGTTGCATCAGACCCAGAGTAATTAACATCAGGGTCCATACCTGAGTAAGATGTCAGCGTCAATAAATTCTGAGCGCTTGCATATACCCTAACTTTGGTCAGCTTATATTTTGAAATTAGATCTATTGGAAGGTTGTATCCCAATGTGATATTTCTTAATCTAAAAAAGGAGCCATCTTCAATGTAATGAGAAGTAATCTCGTTATTAAATCTGCCATTTATTTTAGGTACATTGGTGATATCACCCGGGGCTCTCCACCTTCTCATTATTCTAGTGGTTTGATTATCATTGCTTCCCAATGTCATATTTTCTGTGTACTGACGAGTACCGTTAAATATATCATTACCGTAGCTAAATTGACTTACAACAGATAAATCGAAATTTTTGTAATTCAAGTTCGTACTAATACCTCCGATAAAATCAGGGTTTGGATCACCTACTATTTGTCGATCTGCATCGGTAATATTTCCATCACTGTTAACATCTTCCATTACCAATTCTCCTGTTGACGGATCGACCCCCAATGATTTAAACATATAAAAAACCCCTAATGGCTGACCTTCAATTATGGCATTATTTCCCCTTCCTATATTGGTGATGGGCTGTCCGTTATAAAGTGAAAGAATTTTATTTCTATTGAGAGACAGGTTTCCATTCAGCGACCATTGAAAATCATCATTTGAAACAAGGTTTGCATTCATTGCAAATTCCAAACCTTTGTTTTCCATTTCCCCTATGTTTTCATCATATCCCCCATATCCAGAAGAGCCTGGTAAAGGACGGAACTGCAAGAGATCGGTGGTAATGTTATAATAAGCATCAGTAGTGAAATTAATTTTTCCACCTAGGAAAGCCATGTCAAGACCAGCATTATAATTAGTAGTTACTTCCCATTTCAAGTTAGGATTAGGAATTTGAGAAGGTATGATTCCCGGATTGCCATTGTAATTATTTCCTGAACCATACAATGCCAAGAATCTTCCTCTCCCAATTTTATCATTGCCTAATTTTCCGTAACCTAATCTCAACTTAAAGTCACTGAAAATGCTTTGAGTTTGCATAAAACCTTCTTCTATCATTCTCCAGCCCAGAGAAACACCAGGTAGTAATTGATAGCGATTGGCATGCGCAATATTTGAACTTCCATCCGCCCTTAGGTTTAGGGTTAGGATATATTTATCCTCAAAGGCATACATAAATCGGCCGAAATAGGAATTAATGGCATATTCACTTCCACTAGCATCTGCTGTTTCAATATTTCCTGCTGAAGAGAGATATCTTAAATCGTTGGATGGGAAATTATTGGCGCGCATAAAATCAAATCGATCATTAATTAATTCAAAACTTGAGCCTACTAAGGCTGTGATATCATGTTGATCGTTTATATATTTATTATACTCAAGCGTAGAGTTTTGAATGAGTTTAGTGACTCTTGAATTAGCATTGATTCCAATTCCACCACTTTGTGCACCTCTTCTTGTGGTAGTGGGCTCATATCTTCTTTCCATTAAATGGGAATAATCAACCCCCCACTGATTTCTAAATTTCAGATTATCGGTGATCCTATAATCCCATCCAATGTTGAAAAGGGTTCTAAATGATTCCGCTACATTATCTGTTTCTGTTCCATTGGCAACCGGATTGTCCCAGAAACCTTGCTCCACATAATTATTATTTTCATCATAAATAGGATGAACAGGGGGCTTGGAAATAGCATTAGGCAAAACCCCATTGATAGTTTGATCTCCTGGAACCCTATTATTTTCTGAAAAGCTTATATTAAGCTTGGTATCAATATTCAATTTATCATTTACCTTATGGTCCAAATTTAATCTACCGCTATATCTTCTGTAATCAGTCCCTATAACAATACCTTCCTGATCAAACAAAGATGCAGAAGCATAGAATTTGGTTTTGTCATCACCCCCTGATGCACTTATTTGGTGATTTTGGATGGGAGCAGTTCTTAAAACCGCATCCTGCCAATCCGTATTAATTGAATTATCATTCAATTGTTCTTCTGAATAAGGAGGGGCTGCACCTTCATCAGCAGTAATATCATTTACATATCGCTTGAATTGTCCGGCATCCAATAGGTCCAATCTTTTATAAATCTCTTGCGTGCCATAATATGATTCCAAATTGAATTTGGTTTTACCACTTTCACCTGATTTAGTGGTAATTAACACTACTCCATTTGCGCCCCTAGCACCGTAAATTGCAGAGGCGGAAGCATCCTTTAAAACAGAAATCGATTCAATATCATTTGGGTTCAAATCAGATATTGCACTGATGCCCTGTCCTTCATATCCTATTTGTCCAAAATTACCAGATGAAATAGGTACACCGTCCACAACATAAAGTGGTTGGGTCCCACCCGATATACTATTTTGGCCTCGCACTTGAATGGAGAGTGCAGCGCCCGGTGTTCCAGAATTCTGATTGATCTGAACACCTGCAACCTTCCCTTGTAAGGCAGAACTTAAATCTGGGTTAACAGTATTGGAAAGCTCTTTTGATTCTGTTTGCGCAACAGATCCTGTTAACAGTTTTCTATCAACTGATCCATAGCCCACCACCACGACTTCAGATAGTTGAGAAACATCCGAACCCAACACAATATCAATGGTACTCCTTCCATTTACCGCTACTTCTTGGGTTTTCATGCCAATAAAAGAGAAAATCAAAGTGGCATTTTTATCTACTTCAAGCTGATAGCTACCCTCTACATTTGTGGTGGTGCCAGTTCCGCTGCCTTTTATCATGACATTTACACCAGGTAGCGGTAAATCATCTTCATCGGATGTTACAGTACCTTTTACAAGAATTGATTGCGCATTAATATTAAATACAAACGTACACGTAGCCAGAAAAACTACGAGTGCTTTAGTAAAAGTTCTCATAAGAAAAACATTAAATAATGATATAAGAAATAACCTAAAAGGTTAATTTAGAAAAGCCTTAATAAAATTAAGGAAGCAATAAAATGGAAGTGAACTAACAATCAAATATAGGCTGCAAATTCATTAAGGTTAATGATTTGCGCGCTTGCACCGGGATGGGCTTGCTTGACCTGTATGTTTTTATGAATTTCATGTTATTATCTCAATATTAAATAAATGATATGTAAAACGCAATTATATTAATTGGTTTTTACGATATTCAGCAAATATTTTTTATGGCTCAAAACATCTTCCACAATAAGAATGTATCGTGATTCGGGTAAATAACCCACATTAAATTCGTTGAAACCGTTATTTTTCAATACCCTTTCAAAAAGAGGCTTCCCATCAACTGATAAAATTTGAAGATTAAAATCCTGGGTTGACTGCTTATTTAATTTTAGTTTATCGTTAATCGGGTTTTGCAATAAGCTAACACCCAAGTCTCTTAATTCAATAGTGGACAGAATCTCTTCTGCCTCCTCAAATTCATAATCCTTCTGTTCTTGAGGAGTGACCTCACCAATTTCATATTCAGTCCCCTTTGTTATTCTATAACTTAAACTATCGAAGGCATATTGCAACCTACTTATACTGCCTGATACAGTTTGATCAGTTTGGGCAAAACGTGTTGATGAATTTTCAATCAAAACCGAAGATAAATCACCATCCATTTTTATGAGTGCTTGATCAGCTTCATTTATAGTGTAGGAGAAATATGTGTTCCCAGTTAAGAAAACCCCATATTTCAAGTCTTCATTTAGTATTCTGTCCACAACGGCAGAAGAAATATTCTCATAGTAATCTTTATCATCAAGACCATAGGCTTCAGTGATAATACTAAAATCATTTAGTAAAGCTAAGCCCTTGCTAAATTCTAAATCATTGTAATAGGCATTAAATGGGTCTTGGTATATATTATCAGCATAACTTGCCCCTAATTGATTGGCAACATCTCCCAAAAACACATTGGTAATCTTATTTCTAGTCATGTGCGATTTCAATAATTCTCCTGTTGGGCCCGAATTTAAGTAATCATTTAAATTATGAGGTTCCAAAAATAGCAATAAGCTAGTTTTACGAATATTGTTACGCAATGCAATCTGTTGTTCTTGATCTTCTGTGGCTGAAATATCTAAAAATACTACCTCCGAAGAGGAATTCTCCTCTAAAAATGCGGTATAAGATGATATTTTACTATTAGTGGAGTTGCTTATTAAAAGTATATTTCCATTGAATAAATTCTTAGAAATCACTTCTTCCAACATACCCTTGTTTCGGCTCAATACTGCTTCGGAAGTAGCATAAACCTGATAGTAAGGTAAATTCAAGTTAGGTTCACTTTGGTTGGCTAAATCCCTTTCGGAAGTTTCTCCATTGTTTAGGTTGTAAGATTGGGTATGGGTTATCTGAATTGCATTTACATTGCTATGGATGATTTTTCCATCCTGAATTTGAAAATCTTGTGGATGGTAAATGGAAGCTGCTCCCGTTCCATAAACCGTTCCAATTCCACTCTCATTTATACAAAGAGCAGTTCTATCATCTATCCCAATTCCTTTTATGAGTTCTTCTTGTTTATTATACCAATTTGCCAAGAAACCAATCAGCCTTGAAGTCCTTCCTCTTTCTATAAAATGAGTATCAAAAATATAATCGGGATAAAATGAAAGGAAGTCATTTTCCAAGGTCATATACTGGCTATTAATATCACTTAGCGCATCATAAGGATAGGCTGATCCTTCAGCAGCAGTAAACATAACTCCTGAAAGAATTGCCATACCAGCACTAGTTCCGCCTATCACTCCTCCTCTATTATAAATTTCTTCTATTGCAGTTTGTACAGCAGTATTCCTATAATATTCGTAATACCTACTTTGATCTCCACCTTTAAAAAATAAAGCATCATATTGATTAAGGCTGTCTAATATATTGGTTTGGTCCGCTAATTCCCTTGAGTCAATTTTAATATTGGTAGCTTCAGTAGCACCTAAGCTGACAAAATAATCTGGCAACCAATTATCAGCATCTGAATAACTTATAATGCCTATTTTCTTATTCTCTGCATTATCTACCATCCATTGGTAAGGCGTGTCACTCCAGCCACCATCAGATTCTCCTCCACCACCCACAAGCATTAAATTGCCTTGGGCGTGTAAAGCTAAAGGGCTTAGACATATAAATAAAGCAAGAAGAATTCTAAAATTAGAAGTAAATATCATGGGTATTGAATTAATTGTTAGTAAAGTTTAATGGGCAAATACCCCATAACTAACAATCAAAGATAGGTTGCAAACCTAGTAAATTTAGGCTTTTGCAAGGGGCTTCAAGAGTGTTGAAGCTTATGTGATATGATTGATTTTTAGAAATCATTTCATCAAATAAATAAAAAACCCTTGACATTTGCAAATATCAAGGGTTGGTTTAAATAATCTGACCTTAAAGAGTTTAATTAGATTAAACTCAGATTCCGATCGGTGTGCCACCGACTAGGGGAGTCTATATCTATGGTTGGTGGCACTCTGCCATTTTGATTTCACTGTAAGATTTTTTTAACTCCATTATTTAGCGATTAGACGGTTTTAACCCTCAAACCGCAGGTTATCTTCCCTTTTCGGTCTGACGGTTTTTCTCTATATCTTTTTTGATGCTCTGACTATAAAACTTCAATTCTTATTCGAAGTGATAAAATCGTCTGACCGATTATCCTACTTTACAACATATTGGTTTTAATCCAATAAAAATTTAAACCTTAAATTTGACCTGAATCTAATCCTATATAGAAAAACTTTCTCCACAACCACAGGTTCTACTAGCATTAGGATTGATGAATTGAAATCCATTTCCATTTAATCCATCCGAGAAATCCAAAGTAGTTCCCAATAGGTATAGCATACTTTTTTTATCAACTAGTAATTTTACGCCTTTATCTTCAAAAACTTCATCTCCATCTTTGATCTGATCGTCAAAGCTTAAATCGTACATTAAACCAGAACATCCTCCACCTTTCACGGACACACGAACATTGCTAGCATCACTGTGTCCCTCTTCAATTTTCAATTTCCCTAATCTGTCTTTTGCTTTATCTGTTACAATAATCATGACTGTAAATATTTATTTATGATACCGGATTTAACACTACACTAAAAACGGTAATGGTATTACGATCTCTTCCGTAGTAAAGTTTGTCTAAACTATCCAAAATATTGCTTGCCCTAAAATAGGAGGTATGCAATTGCTTGTCATCTTTTGTCATCCACTGAATGGTATAAGAACTTTCCCTGTCCCGATAGTTTTTGACATAATCCATCATTTTTTTCAAGGCTTCCAATTTGTCGTAGCCTGATTCCGAATGAAATAAAAAAGATTGATTGTGCCTTGGATTGATAGTAATTAAATCCAATTTGACCTTTCCATCTTGAGAGCCAAACTCAAAAACCAACTCACTGCTATTTAAGCCCAGATAGTTTTTGATTTCTTTCTGGACTTTGGCACTTTCTACATGTATATCTGCTGATGTTTCCATCCTTTATTATTTCCTTTTTGAAATTTAAATAATGATTTTGAGTATCCCAACTTTTTTATCCATGGAAAAGTTTCTGCATTTTTGCATTCTCAAATGCAAAGTTAGTCATTTAGTTTCGGAAAATTCAAAAGCATGTTGAAAGTAGAACATATCGGTATTGCAGTAAAAAATATGGAAAGTGCTAATTCACTTTTCAGTAAGTTATTCAATAAACAACCTTATAAACTTGAAAAAGTGGAAAGTGAAGGAGTTGCTACCTCTTTTTTCCAGATGGGAGAAACTAAAATCGAATTGCTGGAAGCGGAATCAGAGGATAGCGCCATTGCAAAATTTATTGAGAAAAAAGGCGAGGGCATCCATCATATAGCATACGAAGTGGAAAATATAGAATCAGAAATGAAAAGATTGGAAACAGAAGGCTTTCAACTAATCAATAAATCCCCTAAAAAAGGGGCTGATAATAAGTTGGTCTGCTTTTTACATCCAAAAAGCACTAATGGCGTATTAATAGAACTATGCCAAGAAATCAAAAATTGATTATTGGTGCTGAATGGAATTATAATACTTCAGCTTTTTCTTTCCTTTTCTGGTTTGAAAAGAACTCTTCTGACAGGCGGAAAAAATAAATGCCCCTAACAGCAAGAAAATGAATGTCTTAAATAGTTTCGTTCGCATAATACAAAAGTAAAGAATTCAATTTAGAAACTCAAAATATTTAAAATGAGCAATCAAAATAGAACAGAAATTAATAAACTTGGTGAATTTGGATTAATCGATAAAATCGCAGAAAAGTTCAGCAAACAAAATAATTCTACTCATTATGCCATTGGAGACGATGCCGCGGTGATTGATGCCGGTGATTATTTTCAGTTAGTTTCAACGGATATGTTACTGGAAGGCGTTCATTTTGACCTTTCTTATTTCCCATTACACCATTTGGGTTTCAAGGCGGTGGCTGTAAATGTTTCCGATATTGCCGCCATGAATGGGATAGCCGAACAGATAACGGTTAGCTTGGCTTTAAGCAATAGATTTTCACTGGAAGCGGTAGATGCATTTTATGAAGGAGTTAAAGCCGCTTGTGATGCCTATAAAGTGGATTTAGTAGGTGGCGATACAACGGCTTCTCCATCAGGTCTCATGATTTCCGTTACGGCAATTGGCCGAGTTGATAAAGATAAAATCGCCTATCGTTCAGGGGCAAAAGTGAATAACATTGTTTGTGTAACCGGTGATTTGGGCGCTGCTTATATGGGATTGCAAGTTTTGGAAAGGGAGAAGCAGGTATTTTTAGAAAATCCTGATATGCAACCTCAATTGGATAAATATCAATATATAGTGGGAAGACAATTAAAGCCCGAAGCTAGAATGGACTTGGTTCACGAGCTTTTGGATTTAAAAATAGTGCCTACATCCATGATTGATATTTCTGATGGACTGGCCTCTGAATTGCACCATATTGCCAAACATTCGGATGTCGGTATTAATATTCATGAGGATAAATTGCCTTATGCAACCAATATGCAGGAAACTGCCATTGAGTTCAAATTAGATCCCAATACGGCCATACTGAACGGGGGCGAGGATTATGAATTGCTATTTACCATCTCACAAGATGATTTCGAAAAAGTAAAAAAACATCCTGATATTCATTTCATAGGATACATCAATGAAAAATCAAGTGGCTTGAATTTGGTTACTACCAAAGGCAACCCTATTCCTTTAAAGGCTCAGGGCTGGGATCATTTTGGTTGATATATAACCAGAGCAAACCGTTAAAACGGTTTTAGTTCGTATTCTGTTGAACCACGGTTAAAACCGTGCTTTATGTTTTTCTTTTATCACCAAACTGGTGCGAACTCAATGTCGTTAATTTAAGCTATTATTAAGCCTCACCCTTATTTTTAGTGACAGGACGTATGCTGCCTTCCCTTGCCCCTGGTTGTGTCTCCACAACCAGTTTGCTGAATATTGCTATGCTTTCCTGAATGCATTTGTGAAGACACAAATGCTGGCGGCAAAAGAAAAAAGCATGCCTTAAATTAACGACTTTGGATGCGAGCTTTCCAGCTCGTACCCATACCATTTACTAATTAAAGACCTTCTGCATCCAAGCAGCCAATTCCATTAATAAGGCTATGCCCATATGTACCACTATACCTCCCCAAATGTTTTTACTTTGATAGGTCAGAACACCTAAAATATAACCACCAAAAAAAGATCCCATCGTTTCCCCCAAAGGTTTCCCATAATGAATTGCAACATATAATCCTACCATAGGTAAAATTGCCCTAGGTCCTAAAAAAGCAGTAAAGGCAAGTACCATAAAGCCACGAAAAAGAAATTCAGTAGTTAAAAAATCCCATGCATAAAAAATTTCAAAAACCACTGCCCGTAGCTCAACTGACCAATCCATAAATTGATATTGAGAAGAAAATCTCGGGTAAAAGTTTCGAAAACTCTCCTCAAATGAGGCTCCGGCAATTAATGGAATCATTAAAAGAATCAGAGGGAAATATTGACTGATTTTTCGCATGGAAGTGCGTAAACCATAAAAATTACCATTACTTTTTTCATACTTAATATAGTAAATGTAAATCGGCAATAACATTACAAAAACACTGGTAATCTGTCCGATAACTTTATATAAATAATATCGGTCTTTATATTCAAATAGCGCACTTATGATGACTTTATGATACTGAAAGCAAACATCAACTGTTAGTACTACCAACATAAACAGACTCTTGACCATAAATGCCTTATCTTTAAAAAGATTAGGTATCGTCTTAAAACGATAGCACAGAAAAATTATACCATAATAAATAAATGAAAACAATATAAAATGTGCTAGATAAGGTAATGAGTCGGGTTTTAACCTGTCCATCCATTTTTCGAACCTTATATCCATAATAAGATAGTTGAAGGCCGTAAGCAATGCTATAAAAATAGTAATGGAAATATACAAGGCAGGTGGGTGTTTAACTTCCTTGTGAAAATCCGTAAAATAACGCCAAATTGTTTTCATTTTTTAAATTGAGATAGAGCCTGATAAACCTTGTGAATTGGCAAACCCATGACTGTAAAATAAGAACCTTCCAGTTTTTCAATATGGGTTAAGCCAATACCTTCCTGAATGCCGTAAGCCCCAGCTTTATCAAATGGCTTATGATTGCGGATATAATCCCAAATGACTTTTTCCTCTATCGGATTGAAATAAACTAAAGTCTGATCGGAATATTTTTCAAATTTTCCATTTAGCAAGACGCAAAAGCCGGAAACTACTTGATGGGCTCTGCCGCTTAGTTTGCTCAACATGCTAAAAGCCTCCTCCTCATCTTGAGGTTTTTCCAATAATTCATTATCGATTAGGACCGTAGTATCGGCTGTCAGGATGATTTTACCGATATATTTTTCATCTTGTGCAAAAGTTTTTGCTTTCTTTTCTGCTAAAAAAGCCGCCACTTCAGTATGAGGCATATCTATAGGATAAGATTCTTCTGTATCCTTAGCTTCGGTAGTAAATTCAATGCCTGCTTTGGTTAGTATTTCTTTTCTTCTGGGCGATTTAGACCCTAAAATAAGGGGGTAGTTCAAATTCATCTTCTTGTATTGATCCAAATAAAAATCCACAAATGGTTTTAGGATAGAAATAAGTTGATTTCTGTGGCATAGTATAGCCAGTATTGCATACTTTCTTCACCTGCTCCATGCTTATTTCCTTTGTAATGAGGGCACATTGTACTTCATCTTTCAACAACTTGCGAATACAAGCCGTGAAATTCCTTTCAAATTGAATGGATTCCGAACTTCGCTGCTCTTTTCCTTTTATCCCTAAAATTTTCTCTATAAAAAAGTAATGCAGCACAGTTAAATCCAAATGTTTTACTTCATCAGGGAAATTCCATTTCAATTCTGAAATCTTCTCAGGCTTTAAGCGTATTTTATAGGTATTCTCCTTGAAAAGCATTCCAAAGGCCCACATTTTTCCTAAAATAATTTCATGAACATCTTCTGGGTTTTCCAATGTTTTGATGATAAAATCTTCCTCAAGGGCTTTCAATATCTCCTTTTCTGAAAAATCAGGAATATCTTTTATTAATCGGTGAGTGGGCAAAATCCTTAAGTCATCGGAATCAGCATTGGTCAAATACATCATGTGAAAATTATAGCCTTCCTGACCTGTATGATTCGGATTTTGCTCCATCATTTTTTTCCTATAAAGCAATGAACCTTCATATCGATGATGGCCGTCTGCTAAAATGATTTGCTGAGGGGCAATTTTAGCTATAAATTTTTTAATGATTTTAGCATCATGGATAACACTAACTACTTCCCTTACACCTTGGTAATCTTCCAATTCACCTAATGGCATCTCCATACTCTCATCCATATAAGGCTCCAATTCAAATTCCGGATCAGAATAAAGACCGTGAGTAGCACTAACATTCAATTGGGTTTTATCCAACAAATCAATGCGGTCATTTACTGACTTTGGAATGGTATTTTCATGCCTTAGAATGACCTTTTCCTCCCAATCATAAGCCTTGATAAATGCGATAAATCCTTTTCTAACCCGCTCACGAGTTGAACCTGGCAAAGTAAAATATTGATAATAGACATATATGCCTGGCAAAGGATCCTGTTTGATGATTCCTTCTGCTTTCCATTTCGCCAATCGATCCGCAGCCATATCAGCAGATTCTTCGCCACCTTTAGGCACGGAAAGATGAATGCTATTTAAAGGGTTTTTATAGAGTGCCTCCCTTTGTTTAGGTGAAACCACATCAAATAGTGGACTGGTCAAATTTTCAATTTCTTTTTGAAGCTCAGGATTATATCGCCAAGCTTTAATAGGCTTAATTTCCGCCATTATATGGATTTATAAATGAATCAAACTAAATATTTTATGGTGTTGAATACTAATCCTTCAGATTCCGGTCGGTGTGCCACCGGCCGGGGATCGGTGCCATGGTTGGTGGCACACCAACCATTTTATGTTTTAATTTCTGTAATAAACTTAATAAAGTAAGCATTACATACCTTAGCTATAACCTATTCTTTTTCCACAAAGAGACCTTTTTCCCATTTTCTTCTTGCGCAGTTTGTTTTTTCTGTCTTTCAGACCATAATTTTACTGCCAAAGCCGCTGCAATTTCTGTTTCTATATCACTTACTTTTTCATCTAGGTCACTTGGCTTGAAATGATTTTCAATAAACTTGGTATTAAAATTTCCACTGGTAAAAGCCTCATGTTGCAACACATATTTACAGAAACTAAGTGTAGTTTGAATTCCCACGATTTCATATTCCTCAATAGCACGAAGCATTCTGCTAATGGCCTCTTTCCTATTGTCAGCATAGGTGATTAATTTTGCTATCATTGGATCATAATGAATTGGGATATCCATTCCCTGTTCAAAACCATCATCAACACGCACGCCAGTTCCTTGGGGTCTTTTATAAACCTTTAAATTCCCAATATCGGGCAAGAAATTGTTTTGCGGATCTTCGGCATATACCCTTACCTCCACTGCATGTCCTTTGATGGTTAAATCCTCTTGTTTGATGGATAAGGCCTTTCCCTCTGCAATTCTAATTTGCTCTTTTACCAAATCAACACCAGTGATTTGTTCGGTTACAGGATGTTCCACTTGCAAACGAGTGTTCATTTCCAGGAAATAAAAATTCAATTGATCATCCACAATGAACTCCACCGTACCAGCACCATAATAATTGCAGGATTTCGCCACATCAATAGCCGCTTGCCCCATTTGTTCTCTGATTTCGGGAGTCAAAACACTTGAAGGTGCCTCTTCAATCACTTTTTGATGCCTTCTTTGTATAGAACATTCCCTCTCAAACAAGTGAATCACATTTCCTTTTTGGTCCCCTAGGACCTGAATTTCTATATGACGAGGTGAAGTCACGAATTTTTCAATAAAAACAGCTCCGTTTCCAAATGCATTTTTAGCTTCACTTACCGCCCTGTCCATTTGCGATTCAAAATCAACTGGATCTTCCACTATCCTCATTCCTTTACCACCACCACCGGCACTGGCTTTGATTAATATAGGATATCCAATTTCATCTGCTTTCTCTTTAGCAAATGCAATATCAGTTATGGCCTTATCCAAACCAGGCACTAAGGGGACATTTCTTTTAAGCACTGCGGCTTTTGCAGAAAGTTTATCCCCCATAATTTCAATGGATTCGGCAGAAGGGCCTATAAAAATAATACCTGCTTTTTCCACTTTTCTGGCGAAATCGGCATTTTCAGAAAGAAATCCATATCCGGGATGGATAGCATCGACCTTCAGCTCTTTACAGGTTTCGATTATTTTATCTATTCTTAAATAACTTTCAGAAGAAGCTGGAGGCCCCACACAAACAGCTTCATCAGCATAGCGTACATGCAATGCATTTCTATCCGCTTCACTATATATTGCTACAGTTTTAATACCAAGCTCACGCGCAGAACGCATCACTCTAAGCGCAATTTCGCCTCTGTTGGCCACTAAGATTTTTTTAATATCCGGCATATCAATTAGTCTTACAATATCAAATAAAAATTGAAGTACAATGCTACATAATTATTGTCTTTTTTACTAAAAAATAAGGCTTTAAAGCGGGGGAGCTATTTTTTCAGTAAAACCTTTTTTGTTACCTTTGGTTTTTGATTAGAATAATTATAGATATATTAAAATAGATAAACGTGGATTTATTTGAGAAATTGAAAGTGGATCGTGGTCCTTTAGGTAAGCATTCCAACGTAGAAGAAGGTTATTTTATGTTCCCTAAATTGGAAGGAGAATTATCTCCTCACATGAAATTTAGAGGAAAAGAAGTTTTGACCTGGAGTTTAAATAATTATTTAGGATTGGGCAATCACCCCGAAATTAGAAAAGCAGATGCTGATTCTGCCGCTAAATGGGGATTGGCATATCCAATGGGTGCCAGAATGATGTCAGGCAATACTTCACAACATGAAGAATTGGAAAGACAGCTAGCTGAATTCATCAAAAAAGATGAGGTAATGCTGTTAAACTATGGTTACCAAGGAGTACTTTCTATTATCGATGCGGTAGTGGGCAGAAAAGACGCTATTGTATATGATGCCGAATGTCATGCCTGTATTGTTGATGGTGTTCGATTACACATGGGTAAAAGATTTGTCTATCCACATAACGATATTGAAAACTTAGAAAAGCAATTACAAAGAGCTACTAAGCTGACAGAAGAAACAGGTGGTGGTATTTTGGTTATTACCGAAGGAGTATTTGGAATGACCGGAGCTATGGGAGACTTGAAATCTGTGGTTGCCTTAAAAGAAAAATATAACTTCCGTTTATTATGTGATGATGCCCACGGTTTTGGAACTATGGGAGAAACTGGAGCCGGCACTGCAGAGCAACAGGGTGTAATGGATGAAATTGATTTATATTTCAGCACATTTGCAAAATCCATGGCATTGATTGGTGCCTTTGTGGGTGGTGATCCTGATATCATCAAATTCTTGAGGTATAATATGCGTTCGCAGATATTTGCAAAATCATTGCCAATGCCAATGGTGGAAGGCGCATTAAAAAGACTGGAATTATTGCGTGACCAGCCTGAGCACAAAAAGAATTTATGGAAAATAGTGGATGCATTGCAAAGTGGCCTACAAGAAAAAGGCTTTAGCATTGGATTAACTCAATCACCAGTAACCCCTGTAATGTTAAATGGTACTGTTGGAGAGGCTGCGGCTTTAGCTTATGACCTAAGAGAGAATTTCGGTATCTTTTGTTCAGTAGTTATATATCCGGTAGTGCCAAAAGACACTATTTTGCTAAGATTAATACCAACAGCTTCTCACAGTTTGGAAGATGTTGACCGTACAATTAAAGCATTCGAAGCAATAAAAGATAAGCTGAAAGAGGGTCATTATAGGGAAAATGAGCTTGCAAAAGCATTTAAAGAGTAATTTTTTAGGAAAAATATCACTCTAATTGTTGTTTTTATATGTTTTTGCCTATATTGCTTTCAATTAAATAATTTATTTAGTCAACCGTAAACTAAAATAAGAATGAAAAGATTCGAACAAGTAAGAGACCTTATCATGGGTCTAGAAGGTGATTTTGAAAAATTCTACGACAAAGAGAATCAGGCAGCTGGTACTCGCGTAAGAAAAGGAATGCAAGAGTTGAAAAACTTAGCGCAAGAAATCAGAATTGAAGTTCAAGATATCAAGAACAAATCTTAATTAGAATTTGAACGATTTCGAAAGAGGCTGACAAAAAATGTTAGCCTTTTTTTATGTCATTTTTTAGGTTTAGTAGTTATTTCTTAAAAAATACACACAAATACCCAGCCTGCTAACTACTTATCAGAGCGCATTAGTGCACATACTTTCCTAGAACTAAACCCAAGCATTTATTTCATAGCTTCTTCAACCATTTTCTTAGAGCCCACATAGAACGGAACTCTTTGATGCAATGATTCCGGTTGTATATCTAAAATTCTGTTTTTCCCATCTGTCGCAATTCCACCTGCTTGCTCACAAATCATTGCCAACGCATTACATTCGTAGTTCAATCTCAATTTCCCAGAAGGGGTTTTTTCACTAGCAGGATATATATAAATACCCCCTTTCATTAAGTTTCTATGAAAATCTGCAACAAGAGAGCCGATGTAACGAGCTGTATATTTTTTATCCTTACAGTTTTCAATGTATTGCTGTACTTTTAAATCAAAGCTTCTGTAACCACCTTCATTGATAGAATAAATCTTCCCGTCCTCAGGAATTCTCATATCTGCATGAGATAGAAAAAACTCACCCAGTGAAGGATCATAAGTAAATCCATTCACACCTCTTCCGGTCGTATAAACTAACATGGTGGAAGAACCATACAATAAATATCCGGCCGCTACCTGTTCAGAGCCTTTTTGCAAGACATCTTCCTCCGTTACTTTACTTCCAACCGGTGAAACCCTTCTGAAAATTGAGAAAATTGTTCCAATTGAAACATTTACGTCAATATTGGAAGAACCGTCCAAAGGATCCATGGCTACTATATATCGACCGTCCTGATTGTTCAAATCTAAAATTTCATCATCCTCCTCAGAGACTATTGCACAAACTTCCCCGCCATTTTTTAAAGCCCTGATGAATCGTATATTGGCAATTACATCTAACTTCTGCTGTTCCTCTCCCTGAACATTTTCGGTTCCATATGCTCCTCCAATATTCAATAAGCCAGCTCTATTGACTTCTCTATGGATGATTTTTCCTGCCAAGGCAATATCCCGCAGCAATTGAGATAATTCACCTGAAGCAAAGGCAAAATCATTTTGTTTCTTCTTGATAAATCGGTCTAAAGTGATACCAACAGAGGTGGCTAATTTAGTTTGCATGGAATATTTATTTGTATTGCCGCTAAATTATGAAAAAATTGTAGCTTATTTTGCCAATTCTTATAGAAAAGGAACATATGCAGGTATTTAAATTTGGAGGAGCATCCATAAAAGATGCAAAAGCAGTACGTAATATGTCGGAAATTTTGAAAAGATTTCCCAATGAAAATATAATTATTGTGGTTTCGGCTATGGGCAAAACCACTAATGCCTTGGAAGAAATTTTACATTTAGAACTAAATGGGCTCTCAACTGATACTTCTATCCAGAACCTCTTTGAATATCATGCTTCACTTATCTCCTCCTTATTTGATAAGAATCAATCAAAGCCCCTTCAATTATTGGAAGGTCTTTTTGATGATTTGAAAACAAAACTATCTGTGATCAATAAATCCCGATATGATGAATCCTATGATAGCATCATTTCTTTTGGAGAAATGATCTCTTCCAAAATACTTTTAGAATTTTTGCAAAAAGAAGCTTTTTCTATCTCCAAGATTGATGCAAAAGATTGCATTATAACAGATGACAGTTTCAGAGATGCTTTGGTGGATTGGGAGAAAACCGAAGACATAACAAAGAAAACTATTGAGCATGAATTTAACCACAGCCAATTAATCATTACCCAAGGATTTTTAGGTGGGACTCAAGATGGTAGAATTACCACTTTGGGCAGGGAGGGATCTGATTTCTCCGCTGCCATTTTTGCTTATTGTATCGATGCAAAAGCGGTAACCATTTGGAAAGATGTTCCGGGAATATTAAATGGAGATCCGAAAAAAGTAAAGGATGCGATTTTATACCAAGAACTATCCTATCAAGAAGCAGCAGAAATGACCTATTATGGAGCATCCGTTATTCATCCAAAAACCATAAAACCACTGGCAAATGCCGGTATCCCAATGCATGTGCGTTCCTTTAGTTCACCCGAGAAAGGGGGTACTATTATTCATGAATGCAATATTATCCATCAAACCCCTTGTATCATTATCAAGGAAAAACAAAGTTTGATTACATTCAAATTGCAAGATTTTACTTTCATCACGGAAGCATTGATCGGAAAAATATTTGATGCATTAAACAAACATCATATCAAAATTAATATGATGCAAAATACTGCCATTTCTTTCTCTATTTGCGTGAATGATGATTTGCACCGCTTAGATCAACTCATGAAAGATTTAAAAGAAGACTTTTCTATTTTCTATAATAAAGGCCTAGAATTACTCACCATCAAAAATTTTGATGAGAGCCTAATCAGCAGGATGACAAATGGCAAAGAAATTTATATGGAACAAAGAAGCAGAAAGAATTACCAGGTGGTGGTGAAGGAGGATCTGATGAGCTTCTAATACCATAGCAAGCTAAAACTCTAAACCTTTTGATTCTACCACAAAGTAACAAAAGAGAACAAAAGAAAATAATCAAGATTATTTTTAAATCATATTGCTGAAATATTCATTTACAAAGGTCCTTTGTCCTTCATTGTAAAGGTTATAAACATTAAAATTAAAAAGAATACCCTTTGGGATTTTTAAAAGTTTCATATATGATAATAATTGCGCTTCATGTACTGGCATTATTTCTTTAACTGCCTTCAATTCGATGCAAATAGCGTTCTCAACTAGTAAATCACATTTTAAATTTACATCCAATTCCAATCCTTTAAAATCAATTGAAATTATTTTTTCAGTCTGGATTTCTATATTCCGATTTTGAAGTTCATGCGCCAAACATTTTTGATATACACTTTCTAATAAACCTGGCCCTAATTCCTTGTGGACTTCAATTGCTGCACCATTTATTTTATAGGTTAGTTCGTTAAGATAGGCCTTACTGTTTTTCATTTTTTATGGGTTTGGTTGAATTGTTTAGTATTTCAAATGTATTATTTATGATGTATTCTTCCAAAACTGCAACTTTAAAATAGAAAATTTAAAACACTCAATTTCGCTTTATGAATTGCCTTAGGCAATTCAACTTTTGTTTTCTTTTTTTTTGTGGTTAAAGCAAATCACGAAGTGTTTAAACTATAAGTTTTTAAATTTTATCAATCGATTTTTAGGTGAAAACACTTAAAAAAGGAGCTATAATTTACGAGGAAACAAACAATGTTCTTGGTTCTAGTATCTAGTGTCTATTTCCTAAACTACCCTTAAAACCAATCCTTTTAAATACTCTCCTTCCGGGTGGAAAATATTGATAGGGTGATCTGCTGGTTGATGAAGTTGATGCAGAATTTGAACTTGCCTTCCTGCTCTGGCCGCAGCAGAAAATATCACCGTCCTGAATTGCTCTTGATTGACTACTTGCGAACAACTAAAAGTAAAAAGTACTCCACCCGGCTTCATATTTTTCATGGCTTTTTCATTGATCGTTCTATATCCTTGCAAGCCATTTTTCAATACTTTTCTGTGCTTGGCAAATGCTGGCGGATCCAAAACGATCACATCATACTGCTCTGGCATTTCATTTAAGAAATTAAAAACATCAGCTGTGAAAGACTGATGATTTTGAGCATCCGGGAAATTCAATTTCACATTTTGATCAGTTAAATCCATTGCTCCTTGAGAACTGTCCACACTATGGACCAGTTCTGCACCTGCCTGCAGAGCAAAAATGGAGAACCCTCCAGAATAGCAAAAAGTATTGCAAACCTTCTTGCCTTTGCTGTAATGCTCCAACAATTTCCTATTTTCTCTTTGATCTATAAAAAAGCCAGTTTTTTGACCCGTAACCACATTGATATTGAAGATGTTGCCATATTCCTTTACCAGCCACTCTTCTTTCTCTTCTCCATAAATAAATGCATCCGTGGTTTCCAGTTCTGCCTTGAAAGGAAGTGTATGATTACTTTTATCATAGACTGATTTCAACTGCTCTCCCAATAGATCTTTCAGGGCTTCTAAGAACACTTCCTTAATCTGGTACATTCCGACAGTATGCGCTTGGAAAACCACACAGCCGTCATAATAATCGACTATAAGCCCCGGGAAACCATCTCCTTCGCCATGCACCAATCTGAATACATTGGTTTCTGGATTATCCCACAAATTTGCCGTCTTTCTTAATTCAATAGCAGTCTGTAATTTCTTCTTCCAAAAATCCTGATTGATTTCCTCTTTTTGGAAAGTTAGCATGCGAACTGCAATGGAGCCCACTTGAAAATAACCAATCCCGATAAATCTTTTGTCTTGCGTATGGATCTCGACAAAATCGCCTTCCTTTACTTCCTTTGGCACAGGATGAATGGCACCTGAAAATATCCAAGGATGGAATCGCTCTAAAGATTTTTCTTTTCCTTTTTTGAGGTTGATGATGGGTAATGGGCTTTGCATAGTAATCTAAAATATATTGCAAATATGAAGAAACTATTTTTCATTAAGAATTTGATTATAATAAAAAAAAGCCGCTCATATTAATGAACGGCTTCAAAATAACGAATAAACGGCTAATTTATTCAGAAACTAAAACATTGGCTATACGCAAGGCTGTAGAACCAAATCTCGCATTACTTGCTCTATAAATAAATGCAATGGTTACCGTTTGACCTGCATAAGCAGACAAATCCAATTCACCAGTATTTTCTATATCATCAGCATCAGGATTGTTGGCCTGCATGGCTGAAACTCCCGCTTCGAATACTTCCCAATTAGCAGATTCAAAATTGGATCCATCATAATCTGTTGATATTTGAATTCCGTAAGCTAGAGTATTATCATCTATTGGAGCATCAAATCTTCTGTCCACATCAAAACTTAAAACTGGATTTTCAGCATCTACTAATCCAACCAAAGGAGTCAGCATCCATACTTCCGTATAGTCAGAATCCTCATTTTGAGCATCTGGGCTAAATGCATTTGCTTGAATACCAGTTACACCTTGATTGTTGTAACAAGCAAAACCACCTGTTTCAAATGAATTTTGGGCTACAATAACTTGTTCCCAGCCTTCAGGAGGAAGTTCACCACTACCATCGGCTCCACATACATCAAATGTTTCTGAAAATGGCAAACCTGAACCTTGTTCTTTGTTATTCACAATCGTAAAATCAAAAAACCGCCCATCGAACTCTTCTGTGGACAATCCATCACCTACTGAAACGATTTCAAAAGAAATCTCAATATCAGCAAACAAAATTCCCTCTTCATTTGGGATAATACTAAATTCCGCACTTTCAGCCCCAGCTGACACCGGGATATCAATTTGACCGCCTGATTCTGCAGGGTCAGTGGTAAAAGTTTCTCCATAAGCGCCATCAGTTACTATTATTGAAATATTAGAATTTGATGGAGCTGCCGGGCTTATATCAAAAGATACAGTCACAGGGCTTAAATCATCAGTGGTTATTTCCCCAGTTGTTTGACTGAAAGAAACCACAGAGTTTACTGTTTCCTCCTCGCAAGCAAAAAGAAATGCTAAGCCCAAAAGGGCTATCCATAATTTGTTTTTCATTGTTTTCATAGTTTATTATATTTAAGTTATTGATTTTTAATAATTTACAGGCCTATACTCAATTTTTGAAATTACTGGGAAATGATCTGACAAGAACCTATTGTTAACAACAGTACTGACACTTTCATAAGTCATAGGCTTAAATCCTGTCGTGAAAATAAAATCTATTCTCCTATTGTGTGATCCGTCTAAATTAAATCCATTATAGGTTCCAGTTGGACCAAGTTTCAAATCACTTTCATAACTATCTGTCATGAATTCATTGAATACTTCATAGGGTGTCGATCCTGGGACTACATTAAGATCACCGGTCAAAATTACTCTTACACCCTGATCTATTTTAGTTTGAATACTATCTCTAATCAAACTGGCACTACGTAATCGTGCAGTTCCACCAACATGATCAAAATGTGTATTATAAAAATAAATTTCTTGATCTGATTCAGTATCGAAAAGACGAACATAGGTACAAATCCTGTTAAGTACTGCATCCCAACCAATTGATGGGACTTCGGGAGTTTCCGAAAGCCAAAAATTGCCACTATCGAGTAAATTAAACCTGTTCGTGTCAAAATAAATAGGCGCATATTCGCCTGCTTGCTCCCCGTCATCCCGGCCAATTCCTACTCTTTGATAAGTAGATAAGTTTTCATCCAAAAATTTAATCTGAGAATACAAAACTTCCTGCATGCCGATAATATCAAGCTCTTCAATAAGTAGGAAATTTAATACATCACCCCTCCTATTAATCCACCGATTACTACCATCTGAAGGATTATCAAATCTTATATTAAAAGAACTTACCTTCAAAGAAGGTGTGGAGATTATTTCATCTTCTACTTCTTCTAAGGGCTCATCATTGCATCCCCACAGGAAGAAGCAAGCAAAAACCAAATGGTATATTTTAATTCTATACATATATTATTCTAATTCAACTAATACAGGGAAATGATCTGATAAAAAGGTATCTTTTATTCTCATACTATAGTTATGATAACTTTTTACTTCGAATCCCTCATAAAAAACATAATCTATTCTTCTATCATAATTCTTTCCGATTTGAAAAGCATTATATGTACCTACTGGGCCCAAATTTATATCCGCTTCATAAGCGTCATTCAATGTAGATTGAAATATTTTTTGAATAGGAATTGTTGATGGCTCTAGGTTGAAATCACCCATCAAAACCACTTTATTTGTCGTTTTCAATTTTTCAATTTGTGTTAATATCAAATCAACACTTTTTTTTCTTGCCTCTTTACCCACATGATCAAAATGAGTATTAAGAAATAAAATTGATTCCCCTGATTTTTTTCCTTTCAATTTTGCCCATGTGCAAACTCTAGGTAGTGCAGCATCCCACCCTTTTTCAGGAACATTAATATTTTCACCTAGCCAAAAAGTACCACTGTCCATTAAGTCATAAACATCTTTGTTAAAATATATAGGTGAATATTCTCCGGCCTTTTTTCCATCATCCCGACCGACCCCTATTTTTTGATAGTTCGGCAATGAAGTATTAAAATACATGATTTGGCTATGCAAAACTTCCTGCATACCCACAACATCTGGTCGCTCCAACTTCAAAAATTGAACAACACTTTCCTTGCGATTTTCCCATTGATGGACTCCATCTCTGGGATTTTCAAAACGTATGTTAAAAGTGCACACCTTGGTTTGAGCCAGCGCCTCTACTGTCAAAAATGTTGATATAAAAAGTAGGAATATTTTCTTCATGATTTACAGTTTATTCGTGTATAGACCACATTTCACCATTGATATTATCCCCAGCAGGATATTGTCTTTGAATGGCATCTTCTAGGTTTTCTTGATTTTGATTGATCTCTGAAATTGGATACATCCACCTTTTTGGCACTCGACCATTGTTCAGAATTCCTGCTCCACTCACATCAAATTCAGGAAAACCAGTTCTTCTATTATTATAGAAAGGCTCCCAGCCGGAATTTAGGAACATAGACAAATATTTTTGAGTCATTATTTGTTCTAACCCCTGTCCTTGTTGATACCCTATAGTCGATTGATTTAAGTAATTAGAAATTGAATTTTCATCTATTCCATAAAAATTTAAAGAAGCCCTAATACCATTTTCATAAAATTCACTAGGGTTTCCGGAAATCCATCCTCTATGAGCTGCTTCCGCTAATGTAAAGCTAAGTTCAGCATATCCCAAGGCAAGATTCTCTTCTGCTTCCGGATCTTCAATATATCGCTCATCTAAAGGAGAACCTTCTCCATTACCTAGACGGGTGGCATTATCATTTATAGGAGCACTTCCACTAAAACCAGTATAACTATCAAAAGATAGTGGATCCTCACCGGAGGAATTAGCATCAGGATCGGCTAGTACAAACAATCTTGGATCATTAAATTCCTTTAACTTTTCTATAAAGGACTCTTCTAAAATGTAGGACGTGGTTATGGAGGCACTTCTCCAAAAAGGATAGGTGTTTCCAGTTTCTTCGGAATAAGTATATCGACAATTATCAGCATTAGATTCCATCAGCGGATATTCAGATGGATTACTGAAAATGGTGTTGAATCTACTGGCTAGATCTAAATCAGGATCATTTTCTTTAATGGAAAGACTCATCAAGACCCGTAAATGATAAGAATTAATTAACTTCTTCCATTTTAGTAAATCACCTTCAAAAACTACATCGCCTGTAATACCTGATTCGTTTACATCCAATAATTCGTTTGCTTCTTCCAATAATGCTAGAATTCCCAAATACACTTGTTTTTGTTCATCATAAGCGGGGGTAATTACATCCTGCTCAGCCTGTAAAGCCTGTGAAAAGGGTATATCCCCAAACTGACGGGTAATTTGCTCAAAAACAAACGCTCTGAAAAACTTCGCAATGGCTAGATAATTAGCATTATCGAAATTTTCGGATTCTTCTTCCATTTTCTGAACCTGCCTTAGGGTGTTGTAAAAACCAAAACCAGCTCTATCCCAGTTATAATATTGAAAATCATTCACTAGGTTTACATTAACTAGATATCGGCATGCCATCGCAGCATTCAAATCAATTGAATTAAATGTACTGATTTCTATATTGGTTAGCAGTAATCCAGGATTAGCATCGGTAG
The DNA here is from genome assembly GCF_051117495.1 of Marivirga sp. Taxonomy (NCBI): domain Bacteria; kingdom Pseudomonadati; phylum Bacteroidota; class Cytophagia; order Cytophagales; family Marivirgaceae; genus Marivirga; species Marivirga sp. The sequence continues at coordinate 473,281 of NZ_JBNPEF010000004.1, forward strand.
TATTATTGGGGTCTACCTGAAAATCTTCGTAATCTTTACAGCCCATCACTAAAATTAGGACTAAAAAACTTATGACTAATTTATAAATTCTCATCTGATTAAAATTTAAAGTTGAAGTGCATCCCTACATTTCGCATAGAAGGAGTTTGCATATTTTGATCACTACCGGAGTCTGGATCCAAATAATCAATTTTTGCCCAGAGCAAAAGGTTTCTTCCTATCAGCGAAACGGAAGCCGAGTTGAAAAATGTTCTCTCCAATAAAGTAGTTGGGAAATTATAACTTATGCTTACTTCCCTTAGTTTAAGGAAGGTTTGGTCATAAAAATGGTTGCCGTATGATTGCGCATGATAAGTAGTAATGTAGTTTTCATAATTGACTACCTGATCATTAGGAGCATAGGTTCTGGTGTCTCGAATGATATTGCCTTGCGTATCATATTCAACACTACCATCAGTTATCACTACACCATCGGCTACATAATTACTAACCCCTCGTGCGGAAGCTGCTCTGAATTTATTGATAGATTCAGGATGAACCCCAGCCCACCACATATTTCGTAAAGTTTTACTTTCCATCAAACCTCCAATCCTCCCATCAAAACCTACAAACGTGGTGAAGTTTTTGTACCGAAAGTTATTTAGAAACCCATAAACGTAATCAGGATTTGCATATCCAATGTGTCTATCAAATGGATCTCTTACATTTATTCCATTGTCTCCAATAATTGGTCTTCCATCTGGAGTTTCTAACCAAACCGTACGAAAGATCTTATCAACCCTATCTCCTTCAACTCTTTGATTTATATTATCTCCGATATCAATAGACTTAATATAAGTTCTATATTGACTTAAGTTTGCTGTTATATTCCAATGGAAATTTTCTGTCCTAATAGGATCCCCAGTCAAAATAAGCTCAAAACCTCTCTTTTCAAACTCATTGGCATTGATTGAGCGCGAAGAATAACCTGAACTAACAGAAATAGGCACATTCGTGATGTTATTATAGTCAAGTGTATAAATATAATTAGCATCAACAGTGATCCTATCTTGTAAAAAACCAACTACCAAGCCACCTTCAAAAGCAGAAGAAGTTTCTGGTTGTAAATCTGGGCTAATCAAATTACCTGGAAAAGATAAAGAAGCATTATTCTGCCAGTTTATACTACTGTTATAAGTTGGAATGTGCGCGTATGCACCTCCAAAACTCCCATTCGATACTTCTGCCCAACTTCCTCTCACTCTCAAGTTAGAAATTAAATCAGGTAATTCGAACATTTTGCTTGGAACATAGCTCAATGAAACGGAAGGGTAGAAAAAGGAATTATTTTCTGCCGGCAGTGTGGTTACCCAGTCATTTCTTCCCGTGAACCCTAAGTAAATTGAATTTAAAATTCCAAAATCCAAAGTCGCATAAGCAGAGCTAATCCTCGATTCTGAGAATGAATTCCCGCCAGATATGGCATTTCTTGAGTTGGCAATATTATAAAAATTAGGAACATTTAACCCATTAGTGCTGACATTAGAAAACCAACCGTTTCGGTAATTATTAGATACTCCTACCGTAGATTGAATATTGAAATCACTATTGAAGGTTTTCGAATAATTCATAAAAATATCAGTGTTGATATTAAAACTCGAATTATATGATTGAGAATAGTTACCATCTGTTCTATTAAAATTTCTCACGAAACTAATGGGTTCCTTTTCAGTCCTATTCAATGAGAAAAAATTAATCCCATTCCTCATATTCAAAGTTAAATCTTTTGTTAAATCGTAGCTTAGGAATAACTGTCCGTAGGTTACATCTCTGTAATAGCCTCTGCTATACTCATTAGCCAAGAAGTACGGATTGTTATAAAAACTCGTACTATAATGTCTCTGCTGAAATCCTTCTCTTCCGTCCACCCAGTAGTCTTGAAGGTCATTGACATCAATATTCGGCCCCATCCATAAGGCGAGGTTATAAATAAAACTTTGCGAGCTCCAAGCTACTTCAGGAATATTGTCCGATTCTTGACGGTTATAATTGATGGAAGCATCTACTGATAATTTTTTATAGATATATTTTCCTGCCACACTGAAATTAGATGAACCCAATTCGGTATTCGGAACAATTCCTCTTTGAAATTTATGACTTGCCGAAACCCGAACGTTTCTCTCCATATTACCTGCTGTTACAGCCACAGTATTATTACTTATAGCACCATTCCTGAAAAAATCATCCAAATTATCCGCACCGCGGGAAATCCAAGGTAAAGGAATTCTCTCTCCAGTCTCCGGATCAATCGGGCTATTATACTGCACAAGTTCAACAAATCCGCTTGGGGTACTTGGATCAGGCTGATTTAATCTAGGACCCCAGGAAAAACCCGACCCTTCAGGACCTGCTCCAGTCCCATCAATATAACGATACATTCCATTTCTTCCCGAACCGTATTGATTTTGGGTTTCAGGGATTCTTAGAAAATCAAACTGAACCATAGTGTTTGAGCTGACTTCTACCTGAAGACCTTCCTTTTGGCTTCCTCTTTTAGTAGTAATCATGATAGCTCCATTTCTACCTAAGGAACCATACAAGGCTGAGGCAGGAGCCCCTTTCAAGACATCAATCGATTCAATATCGTTTGAATTTAATTCCCATAAGTTAGTTTCGGTATTTGGCACCCCATCAATCACAATTAACGGACTCTCGCCTCGAAGCGTAAATGAATTATTTGCAAAGAAATCGGTACTGTTGAAAACTGTTAAACCTGCAACTTTCCCTGTCAAATTGGCGACTATATTGGGTTCTTGAGCCTTGGTTATTACAGAACCATCTACTTTTTGAGTGGCATAACCAATTTTTTCAGGGGACTTTTTTATAGCTAAGGCCGTTACGACCACTTCCTCAAGTGAGGAAACATCACCTACCAAAGCAACATTAATTTCAGATCTGCTCCCTATTTCAACTATTTGAGATTTGTATCCAACATACGAAAAGCTCAATTGCTCTGCATTTTGGTTTACAGAAATTTTATAATTACCATCAATATCAGTAACGGCTCCATTATTAGTCCCTACTACTTTAATGGTTACCCCAATTAAAGGCTCCTTCGTATTATCATCAATTACTTTTCCTTGAATTACCCCTGAAAAGTCATTTTTTGCTGACTGATTATCGTTGCTTGGATTACTTTTTTTACTTAGTGAAATTTGCTTACCGGCAATTCGATAAATGATATTGCCTTGTGACTCCAAAATATTTAAAACATCCTGAACTGACATATTTAGCATTTCAAGCTTTATGTATTTTGATAAATTAATGAGATTGGTGTTATAGGCAAAATCGTAATTTGTCTGACTTTTTATTTCTGTAAGGACTTCCTCCATTGACAAGTTCAGATTTGAAAAGGTAACCTCAGCCTTACTTAAATTTTTGCTTTGAGCAAAAGCCTGAGATAGGAACCCCGCAAACAGAGCCATCAGTAAAATGGTCTTTACTTTTTTCAAAATGATTGAAATCCATTTAAATTGATAGTAGTGTTTCATGTGTATATAATAGTTTTAAAATTGTCACATGGAATAGTCAAAGTTCAAAACTTTAGGTAGCCACTCTTTACAAATCTGTAATATTCATTTCGGTTGGTATGCCTGGTTTATGACTATTTCATAGTAAGATCATTATCTAATTACATCTTCCGCTTAATACATATTGATTCTCATTTATGGGATTGAAAGAAATTTTGTTGACGAATGAAATTACATCTAACACTTCTTTTAAAGCCATTTCATTAATAGTGATTGAAATTGAACAATTCTCATATTGCCTCATATCATATTGGAGATCAATATCATATTGCCATTCTAAAAAATCTAAAACATCTGGGAGCGGTTCATTTTCAAACCTAACTTCTTTAAAGTCAGCACTTTCAAAGCTTAACAAGAGGTAATTATTGGTTTTCCTGTCCCAAAACCATTTTTCATTCGGTTCTAGTTTTTGTGTATAGCCATCTTGAGTAATTTTAACACTGCCCTCTTTTAAAGAAATTTGAATCCCTTTATTAGATTGTTTAATATTAAATTCAGTACCCAAAACAGTGGTATTTATCTCCTCTGTCTTTACAACCAATGGACGATTTTCATTTCTGGTTACTTTAAAACTTGCTTCTCCTTCCAATTCAATCTGACGTAATTCTTTGGTGTACAAGACACTTATCCTACCGTTTTGATTTATATTCACTTCTGTGCTATCAGACAAAAAAACCTTAGATTGTTCAGCACCAGAAAAATATTGAATTTGCTGACTAGGTTCTAAATTAAAATACAATACACCCGCTGTTAAAAAAACAAGAATTAAAGCAGCGGCCACCCACCATTTTCTAAAATCATTCTTTTGATTTTGGAATGTAGGTGATTGCAAGTCAGGTATATTGTCAATATTTACATTTTCAGTTTGCACTTTTTCAAAAGTATCCAACCATTTTTGTTGTGTTTTATGGTGCGCTTTCTTCAGCCAAAGTCTGAATTCTTCCTTCTCCTTATCAGAAAGCCTGCCTTGAGCCAATTGCTCTAAAAAATGACGGTTAAAATATTTCATTGCTGTCTGGTTGTGTATAAGACTTCTTTTAGAATAAAATGGTACCCTCTATTTTGAAAAAAATCAAAATAATAAAGAAGCAAAAGTTTGAGAAAGTAAAAAATGTTAGTGAAAACTACTTTAAAGCTTATTAAACACTGTTTTTGTAATTGTTAATCAGAAATTAATGGTAGTCAAACTTCCTAAATAAAAATCAGGACAGATAGTATTATTAATTCAATATCGATATAGGGTTGTAATTTTTGGCGGAGTATGCCAAGTGCTTTCATCATTTGTTTTTTTACAGCTACTTTTGAAATACCAAGCTTTTGACTAATTTCTTGATAGGATAATGCTCCTTCTCTGCTCATTAAAAAGACTTTTCTTGAGGTATCACTTAAAGAATAAAGTGCATGCTGTTTAATTTTTTCGAGCTCATTTTCTTCATAATAATACTGGGGTGATTTCTTTTCTATTGACTGTACAGATAAAGATTTCAATTGATTATTTTGATATTGTTCATTTTTGAAATGATCTAAAAGTAAATTTTTAGAAATCTTATATAAATAAGATTTTATGTTAATTACATTATTTAATTGTTTTCTTCGATTCCATAATTTTATGAAAGTGTCTTGAGTGAGGTCTTTAGCTAACTCCTCATCTCCCACTATACTATATAAGTAGTGGTAAATTGGTTTTGAATAGGTCTTATGCAATTCTTCAAAATATGATTTTTGAAGATCAAAACTGTCTCTATTTTGATTTAATGATAACATTATAACTCTCTAATATCAAGTATTTTATACTCTTTTAATATAATGAATATTTTTTGATTACCCAGTAAAATATCTAACAAAAATCCCCGCTTTATTCTCCCACTAGCTTAATTAGTTTATTGAATATCTCCGTGTTTTCGTAAATTCCTGTAAATCTTTCTGCCCCAATACCATAAGCCAAAACAGGCACCATAGTCGCACTATGTCCACCAGTGGAAAAAGAAGGGCTGATTACATTATAATCTGTATGTCCTTTTTCATTTTTCCCAGACCTTAAAGTGTAGCCACCTGTTTCGTGATCGGCTGTAACAATTACAATGGTATTTCCATCTTTTTTGGCAAAGTCCAATGCCTTTCCGATTGCATCATCAAAATCAATCATTTCACCCACTAAATATTCATGGTTGTTGTCATGGCCACCCCAATCAATTTGAGAACCTTCCACCATTAAGAAAAATGGTTCACTTTTTTGATTTAAAAATTCTGTTGCTATTGTGGTTGCGTTGGGCAAAAATCTATCCCTGTCATCAATTTTCTTAGGCATGGCACCATTTTGCAATAAAAACCCATATTTTTTGTCTAAAGGCTTTCCATTTAAAGAAGTCAACTGATTGGTATCTATTACAAATCCATTTTGAGACAGGCTATCCAAATAATTATTTCCATCCCTTCTTTTATTAAAATGCTTTAATCCGCCTCCGGCAAAAAAATCTACATCTGAATTATGCATTTGAGATGCCAAAAAATCTTCCATATTTCTTGAAACGGCATGTGCGAAAAAAGAGGCTGGCGTTGCATGTGTCAAAGTAGAAGTAGCTATTATACCTGTATTGTAGCCTTTTTTGGACAAGATTTCCACTATATTTTCAACTCTATTTGTATCAACATCGACTCCTATGGCACCATTGTAGGTTTTCGCACCTGAAGATAATGCAGTACCTGAAGCACCAGAATCTGTAATTTTTTGTGTGGCAGAAGATGTTCTGGCAAATCCTGTATAAGAAAATCTGTTAATTTGAATTTCCCCTTCCTTGAAATAATAAAGTGAAGACAATTGTGACATCCCCATTCCATCCCCAATCATAAAAATAATATTTGGCTCTTGACTATTGCTTTTTGTGTTTGTAGCTTCATTTTCTGAAAGCTCTTGACAAGCACTGGAAAGAATTAAGGGAAGTATTACTAATTTAATTATTTTCATATCTAATTGACTATTTTAAAATTACCTGATAATGATGGGGTTTAATGGTTTTTGCTATTGCTAAATCTTTATCATTTTATTTACTAATCTTCACAAACAACTGGTGCGTCCACATACTTACAATTATCAAAGACTGAAATGATCTGGTGATGTTGTCTGAATTTTTCAAGGACAACATCATGATATATAAAATCTGCGATCTCTGCTCTAAAATATTTAAAAGGCTTGCCTGCCCAAGAGTGGTTATCATTACATCCTGTAATTATATAATATCCTTCATTGATAGCATGTAATTTTTCCCTAATGGCTCCCGGCCCATGTAGCATCAAATAACCTGTATCCTTTTCTTCACAATAATGATGGGGTGCGGAACCATAGGGAACTAAATTATCACAAGTACCGTGAAAAAACTGCATAGGTATTGCCGTTTCTTTGTTAATTAATTCCAGGTTATAAATTGCACCTGCCATGGAAATCAACCCTCCATATTGAAAATCATCAGGCAAAGGAGAATTTGCTTCGGGCCAAAAAGCGGCATGAAGAACGGCCTCTGCCCCTGCACTACTTCCTGCTAAAATCATTTTATTAGGATTGATTTTCAATTCCTCTTCATGCGCCAATAAATAATTTGTAGCATGAGAAATTTCCAAACCCACTTGCTTGAAAGTATTCATCTTATTTTTAGCGGCTTGATCGCAACTAAATGATTGCCCTTTCATCACTAAAGTATAAGACATACTTACCGCCACGATTCCTCTTCTGGCCATATTTCTGCAAAACTCCATAATTTCTAATTCGTTTCTAGCGCCACCAGCAAAGCCGCCTCCATGCACAAATAAAACCACAGGTCTTTTCTCAAGACTATCCTTTTCTGCGGTATAAATATCCATCTCAAGACTTTTTTCATCAGTATCGATGTATGCTACTGTTTTCATATTGACTTTGTCGAAAATCTGACTCTCATATCTCTGTGCGTATGAATTGACAGACAAAGAAAGTGTTATCGCGATAATTAATATATAGTCTAGCTTGTCTTTCATTTTCTTAAATTTTATTTAGTGTGCATTATCTCAGTTCTTACAGAAATTCCATTTTCATTGAATGCCTCTACTTGATAGTAATATTCCTGATCAGTATTCAATGCCCTTAATTCGTAAGAAGATTGGTCGTACATCAGAGCTGATAGATTTAATTTGTCTTTTTCAATACCCCAATAGATAACATAACCTGTTGCGCCCTTAACCTCATCCCAAGTTAAATCGGCATTTCTTCTGTCATCTTGTCTTTCCACTTTAAAATTATCTGGGGTTTGAGGTTTATCATTTAACCCTTTGCCAAAAACACGAAATTCTGAAATGGATAAGTATTTATTGGTACAATATTGATGATCGTATTTTATATACCTATAATCAGCTGATTTTTCTAATTCAATATAAGCATGTGGCATATCTTTATCATTATCAGATAAATCTGCTAAAACTTCCCAATCTTTACCATTCTTAGAGCCTAATATTTTGAATTGTTGTTTTAAAGTATCAGGACGACCAAAAATTTCACTATTAAAATCCTGAAAATTAATCTGCAACGCCTTTACATTCATTAGATCGCCTAAATCCACCTGCACATAAATTGAATCATGGTTGGCTTTTGACACCCAGTAAGATCGAATTTCCTCATCGTTAATTTTATTAATATCAAATTCTCTGATTTGTTCTTGCATGAAGCCAGAACTACTTTCATCCACCACATTAATACTATCTTCTACTTCTGTGGAATTAGTGCTTACCTTTTTATTATAGGAAAGGAGCATCCAACCCGTAAATCGGTTTTTGTGGTTTTCCACTTCAGTATCGGGCAAAAAGTGAGGATAATCACCATAAGCTGTATTCACATACATTTGTCCATTATCTTCTTCAAAACCGGCTGGATACATGCCAATTCTTCTTTCAAATTTATAATTGACGGATATCGCCATAGTGGCGTAATGCCATAAATTTCCATGCTTATCCTTCACGGTGCTCCCATGACCTGATCCTTTTAAGAAACCACCTGGTTTGTAGGATATTGGATTATATGGGGCATATTTAAATGGCCCTAACGGACTATCACTTGTATAAACACCATCTGCATAAACATTCCACTGCGTTCCCGGTGCTCCATACTCCAAATAATAAGTGTCATTATGTTTCATCATCCAAGGGCCTTCTATATATGGGTCAATATCTGATTTATGGTCTTGACCGAAGCGTTCCCACCCGTGTTTTTCTGGAATTAGCTTAAATAAATCTTTTTGCTTCCCTTTAGGTACAAAATAATTTTCAGGATCTAATTCGACACCTCTGATCGGCCATTTATTGGAGGACTCTTCATATAAATAAACTCTTTCATCATCATCGACAAATAAAGCGGGGTCTTGGATACCATGTGGCATGTTCAATACTGCAAAGTTGGTTTCCCAAACGCCCAATTCAGGATTATCCGTCTCAATGATAGGTCCTCTACCCGATGGGTCTCCGTAAGCGATGATCTTATCTTTATAAACTGCTGCAGAGGGCGCATTGCTTCCCTTAAAATACCAGCTTTGAGGTCTGATAAATTTCCAATTGCTCATGTCATCGGAAACCCAATAACCATGGGAGCGGGTCACAAATAAATAATATTTTTCTTTATAATTAACTACCGCAGGATCTGCCCCTGAACGATATGAAACATTATTGTTCGCACGATAATGTGACATGTAAGAGTAATCTATGTCAATAGGGTTACAATAAGTTTTATAGTTTTTAGCTTGTGAAGTCTTTTGAGAATTTTTACTTCCCTGAGATTGGTCTTGTTCACAGGCCATTAAAAAACTCATCGCAAATAAAAGTACTAATGGTCTCATAAGCATAGTTTAATGTCTTTATCAAGAACAGGATTATAAGCAGTGCCCGTATTTCCCCTTAATTTTTCAAATTGTTTGTAAGCTTGATCTACTTTTTCTTTAGGCGTTTTCTCAAATTCTTTATCGGTAACTTTATATAATTTCTGAAGGGAGTCAAGTTTCACTCTTAATTGGGCTTCAATTTGATCATATTCAGGATTATCAATTTGATTATTGATTTCACTTGGATCATTTTTTAGATCATACAATTCCCAAGTATCAATATCATCATAAAAATGTATCAATTTATAGCGATCTGTTCTCACTCCATACTGTCTTTTTACCATATGAAAAGCCGGGAAATCGTAATAATGATAGTAAATGGCATCCCTAAAATCTTCTGATTTGACTGTGCCTTCTAGTAGTGGTCTAAAAGATTTCCCTTGCATATCATTTGGAATTTCAGCTCCAACAAAATCTAAAAAGGTCTGGGCAAAATCTAGGTTTTGAGTTAATCCGTCCACTACAGTTCCAGCTTGTATTTTTTCCGGATACTGAATTAGTAAGGGCATCCTGAATGATTCTTCATACATATAGCGTTTATCAAACCATCCTTTTTCACCTAAATAAAATCCTTGGTCTGAAGTATAAACTACTATTGTATTTTCGCTTAGGTTGTTTTCTTCCAAATAGTCTAAAATTTTTCCCACTCCTTCATCCACCGAGGCAATAGTAGCTAGATATTCTTGCAAATACCTTTGTCCCTTCCACTCGGCTAACTCCTTGCCTGATAAATTGGCTTCATGAAAAGCATCATTTTTGAGTTGATATGCTTGATCCCATTTGGTTCTTTGTTCTGCCGTCATTCTGTTAAAATCAGTTTTCCAGGGATTCCATGCTAGTTCAGGACTGCCTTTTTCCTTTGTCATTCTTAAGTCATGGCCTTCATACATGTCTTTATAGATGGTTTGCTGCTGTTCTTTTGATGCCCTAGAACCACCATGATCAGTAAAATAAGTGTCCGGTAGAGGGAACTTCACTGAGTCATATTTATTTGCATGTCTCAAAGAAGGCATCCAATTACGATGAGGCGCTTTGTGATGCACCATTAAAAAAAAGGGGGAATCCTTATCTTTATTTTCATCTATGTAATCTATTGCATAATCGGTAATTAAATCTGTAGCATAACCCTCCACCACAGTAGTATCAGGTAAATCAGCCGTCCAATGTGCGGTGGTATCAATTTGTTCTTTGTTGATGTTTACTGTGTCTTGAGGTTGAATAAATTGAGGATTATAATAATTACCCTGATCATTTAGAACATTCCAATGATCAAAACCTTGAGGATAACCGTGTAAATGCCATTTCCCTACTATTCCTGTATTAAACCCAGCTTTTCTAAGCAACTTTGGTAAGGTTTGTTGTGAACCGTCAAATCGTTCGCCATTCATCCTGAAGCCATTTATGTGACTGTGTTTTCCCGTCAGGATTACCGCTCGGCTCGGACCACAAATGGAATTGGTACAAAAATTATTATTGAAAATAGCCCCGTTTTTAGCGATTCTGTCAATATTTGGTGTTGGTGCTATTTTACTGATAGGATGACCATAGGCACTAATGGCTTGAAATGCGTGGTCATCAGCCATAATATATATTATATTGGGTCTTTTATTTTGCTCTTTTTTTTCTCCATTAGTACAAGAGAAAATAAATAATGATATGATCAAAAAGTATAAATTCTTCATAATATCAAAGTTTTCGTATTTCAATTGCATTTAAAATAGGCTCTCCCTTTTTAGCGCTAAATGAAATAGCTAATCCCCTATCTTCTACTTGAGTGATGATTTTTTTACTATAAGCAGTAAACTTTTCTATTTGTCCCAAATCGAAATCCTCCAATACCACTAAATCATTAAAAAGAATATCAAAAATTCGACTCTTCTCTTTATTGTAGTTTTTATCAATCTCTGCGAAATGAAGAACTACTACGTATTGACCCTCAGTCAAATCAAACTTATACTCTCCGCCCACTCTAGCTGTCTGATAAAGTGGATCGTTTTGAGTAAGGAAAATTTGTCTATCTGTTCCAATACCTCTATCTCTAGGTTGAAATATTTCCCCACCTTTGTATCCGAACAGTTTATTTTGAAAGGCTTTTTCGGGTTGCCATGTTACATTTTCAATTGGATCATTAAAAAAGAAATTTGCCCCGCAATTTACCAATAGCGTATTGCTTGAAATCCATGTAGAATCAATCAAACTAAAATCAATAATGTGTTTTTGCGTGATAATAGTATCTTGGAATTTAGCCTCCGCTTCAAGTGTATTGATTCCATTTTGTAGATTCACTTTCCATTCTGCCAAATGATTTTCAAAAGATTGAACATTGACTTTCTGATTGTTTACCGTCAGTTGAATTGAATTCCCATTGGTGAAAAACTGAATAGGTTGAGTTGCTTCAAAAGCTTCTCTTCTAACCCAGTCACAGGATGCCATTTTTAGATAGGGTTCATTTTTTAACCAACTTTGATATAGAAAATAGGAATTTTTGGGCTTTCTATCAAATCCTATTAAGCCTTTACTATTGATTTTAGGCACTGCATCATTTCTATTTTCAGAACCGAAATCTGCTAAATTCCAGACGGCAGCACCCGCAACAAAAGATCGTTCCATAATATCGATTAGGTTTTGCTGATGATATTGGATTTGCCATTCAATAGAAAAATCAAATCTGAGAGGGTTAAAGGAATGGATTCTTGGATCAGCTCCTGCTCCGAATTCTGTTATCAACATGGGTTTATCGGGAACTAATTCATGAAAGTCATCCAGAAAACTTCCTGCACCCAATTGTTCTTCATACCACCCAAAATATAAATTCCATCCCACTAGCATTGGGATTTCAGTTAGGCCTGCTTCATGATATAATTGAAGTGCACCATGGTTTGGAATCATGGTATAGCGTGTACTATCTTCCTCACGGGTTAAATCTTCCAATACTTGTGCGAAATCCACAATTTTGGTGATGATTTCCTTATCTCTATCTGATTGCCTGCCCAACAACATTTCATTCATATAAGCCCAAATTATGATACTTGGATGATTATAATATTGTCGAATCATCTCTACCATCATGTGTTTGGAATTTTCATAAAACACCTCTGAGTCCGTGATGTCATGGTCTAAAGGGATTTCCATACTTACTAATAAGCCTAGTTGATCTGAAGCCCTTAAAACTGCGGGGTCTTGAGGATAATGGGCCGTCCTGAAGAAATTACTTCCCATAGCCTTAATCATTTTCACATCATTAATATGTCTTTGATCGGATAAGGCATTTCCTTTGGAGGGATAATCTTGATGCCGATTAGTCCCCATCAACTTTAGATGTTCACCATTGATAAAAAAACCTTCATTAGGATCAAATTTAAACCACCTCAATCCAATTGGGATGATTTGATGATCTAAAATTTGGTCTTGCTGATCTAAGATTGAAATCTCCAATTGATAAAGATTTGGACTATCGGGATGCCAAAGCTGTGGGTTTTCGATTTCTGGTAAAGCATGATTGAAGGTTTGCTTTCCTGCTTTAAGAGTAAGCTCGTGCTTTTCATTGAAAATTAGTTCTTTATCAGGACTTAAAAGTTTATAGGAAATTTTAGATTTCGAATCCTTATTGGAAATTATTGTGGATTTCACCTTTATCTCCGCTAATTCTTCTGAAACTTTAGGAGTTGAAATAAAAACTCCAAAATCTCCATATTCACTAAAATTAAAGTGAGTTTTTGAAGTAGAAATGAGCCATACATCCCGATAAATACCTCCATAAAAATTAAAATCACCTTTTAATGGAACAATATGCTCATCATAGCTATTATCAACTTTAACCTTTAATTCATTCTCACCTTCTTTTAATAAATCTGATATGTCAACATTAAAAGCTGTATAGCCCCCAATATGCTTTCCTGCCAAATCTCCATTAACATAAACTTCTGCAACTTGATTTACGCCTTCAAAATGCAGAAACCATTTTTTACTTTCATTTGACTTAACTTCCAAAGACCGAACATACCAAGACTCTCCTCTGTAATAGCCCTTTTCCTCATCAAATGGATCTTTTATATTCCAAGAATGGGGAAGATTAATTCTTTCCCCATCCGAACTATCAGAGAATTCTCCTAAATGAAAAGTCCAGTTATCATTTAATGATTGTTTGAACCTTCCTTTTTGGGCATTTAAATCATAATTGAATACTGAAATAAAAATAAGGACAAGGAGAATTCGCATTATTTTTTGGCTTTCAATTCAAATTCATCCTTTAAAACATTTTCCGAGCTTGTTCCCACAAAAACTTTGAATTGCCCCGGTTCAGCATAAAAACTCATATCCTGATGATAAAAACCAAGTTCTTCTTTACTTAAGGTAAATTCAACGGTTTTAGTCTCTCCTGCTTTCAATTCAATTTTTTGAAAGCCTTTCAGTTCTTTCACGGGGCGTGTAACTGTACCCACCATGTCACGAATATATAATTGAACAACTTCTTTACCGGTAACATCCCCCGTATTGCTTACTTCTACCGATACCGTTAAACTTTCATCCATGCTAATACTTTCCGTGCTTAGGCTTAGGTTATCGTATGAAAAATTAGTGTAACTCAATCCATATCCGAAAGGAAATTCCGGTTCATTGGACACATCCAAATAATTGGTTTTGAATTTCTGGAACCACTCTCCCTCAAGAGGACGGCCTGTGTTTTTATGAGCATAATAAATTGGAATTTGTCCTACATTTTGAGGATAGGTCATGGTGAGTTTTCCAGAAGGGTTGACATCTCCATATAAAACATCTGCCAATGCTAATCCAGCCTCTGAACCTGGGAACCAAGCATTCAATATGGCATCTGAATCTTCCAATATTTCATTTAGCACTAATGGCCTTCCGCTTAATAAAACAACCACTACTTTCTTGCCGGTGGCTTTTAGTGCCTTTAATAAATTCACTTGAATATCAGGAATACTTATATCCGTTCTACTAGAACTTTCACCCGAACTTTCCGAAGCTTCACCCAAAATTGCCACTACCACATCGGATTTTTGTGCTAGCTGTACTGCTTCAGCAATCATAACTGATTCAGGTCTATCGTCACGATAAGTATTTTTACCAAACATACCGATCCTCTTTTCTAAGTCTGGATCTGCCACCAAATTAGATCCTTTCGCATATTTTATATTTTTAGGATTGGTAGAAACTTCTTTAATGCCATCATAAATCGAAATGGATTTGCTGATATCAGAACTCACACTCCAAGTACCTACCATATTCTCCTTATTATTGGCTAATGGGCCAATCAAAGCGATTTTCGCTTCTTTTTTAAGCGGTAAAACATCATCATTTTTCAATAAAACCATGGATTCAGAAGCTACTTTTCGTGCAACTGCTCTATTTTCATCGGAAAATATTTTAGCAGCCCTTTCTTCATCCATATATCGGTAAGGATCATCAAAGAGACCTAATTGAAACTTTGCCTTCAAAATCAACCTGCAAGCATTGGTGATGGTTTCTTCTGATACTTTTCCTTCCTCAACCGATTTTTCCAGTGTGGTTAAAAAGCCTTCACTTACCATATCCATTTCCACCCCAGCATTGATGGCCAATGCAGATACTTGTTGAAGATCGCCCATTCCGTGGGCAATCATTTCGCTTACGCCTGTATAATCACTGACTACAAAACCATCAAAGCCCCAAGCTTCACGCAAAACATCGGTCATCAACCACTTATTACCAGTTGCTGGAACTCCATCTATTTCATTAAAAGAAGCCATAGCAGTTCCCACACCGGCATCAACTGCTGCTTTGTAAGGTGGGAAATAATCATTATACATTCTCAAACGGCCCATATCTACCGTATTATAATCACGGCCTGCTTCTGAAGCACCGTAAAGAGCAAAATGCTTTACACAAGCAAGCAATGTGTTTTCTGCAGACAAATCATCTCCTTGATAACCTTTCACCATGGCCTCAGCAATTTTTCCACCCAAATAAGGATCTTCTCCGCTACCTTCTGATACTCTACCCCATCTCGGATCTCTAGAAATATCGGTCATAGGAGAGAATGTCCAGGCTATGCCATCGGCTGATGCTTCCTCAGCGGCAATTCTTGCGGATTTCTCAATCAATTCCAGATCCCAACTGGCAGAAAGCCCGATAGGAATAGGGAAAGTTGTTCTGTATCCGTGAATGACATCTTTGGCAATAATTAAAGGAATTCCTAATCTACTTTCCTCAATGGCTACTTTTTGAACCGCACGGATTTTATCCAAACCATTAATGTTGAACAATCCCCCTACTTTTCCTTCTTTAATTTGCTTGGCTATTCCTTTATTGGTACTAATTCCAGTACTCACATCACCAACAGATGGCAAATTCAATTGACCTATTTTTTCTTCAAGGGTCATTTCAGATAAAAGGCTGTCCACTTTTTGATCAATATCATTACTACTCTTTTTTTCCTGACCTTTATTACAGCCAGTTAAAATGATGACGAAACTTAGGATCGATAATAAATATTTCATTTTTATATAATTTTTATTTAAACAGTTAGGTATCCATAAGAAACCTATTGATTACAATTGACCTTGTACGCTATTCATTTCTTCCATATCAAATTTTTTGCGCCACCTTAAAATCACAGTTTCATTCAAGTATCACATTATTGATGGTGAAAGATTGTCCTTCAACATCCATATATTGATCCAGATATGGCGAATAAGTATCAACTTTCATTTGATTGCTTTTAAAATCCAATTTTAAAATTCTGAGATAACCGTTTCCACCGTTTTCAGAACCCTTGACTTCCGATTGATAATTTGCCAAAAATTGATACACATGATTTCCTGCATCATTGATGCTAATCAGACTCCCAATACCGGTGTTAAGAATATGTCCTGAAAAAACGAATCTTACATTTGGTTGCTTTCTTACAAATTTTTGCCATATCTGTTCTCCATCATTTACGGTTTTGGTGGAATCTTTACCTATTCCGTAAGCTTGTGGTCGCCAACTGTCTCCTAAATTTTGCCTTGTACTATCGGAATACATATAACTATGTGTATTGAGAATTACTGTTCGCTCCGGATGTTCCTCAACAATTTGATTAGCCCATTTGAGCACATCATCAGAGGGTCCAAATTCAAGAGACATCACTAACCATTTATGGTTACCCGCCTCGAATTCATAAAAAACATTATCCATATTTCCAACTGAATAAGTGCCTCCGAAACCTCGCATTTCCGACATTTTATCGTAAGGAAAATAATGATTATACATATCCGTATTGCGAGTATCGGCAAATTTCCCCGGCTGGCTACCCATGTCATGATTTCCTACTGCTAACATATAAGGTGCTTCATTATTCAGTTTATCAAATGCTGATTGCACCAATTGCCATTCTTCCTTATTATTATTTTGAGTCAAATCGCCTTGATGAAGTACAAAATCGATACTGCTTTTATTATCTAAAATCCAATCCACTTGGCTCATCAAAATATCAGGGTATTTCTCTGCATAATATTGTGTATCAGGCAGCAAAACAATAGTTGCTATTTCTGATTTCGAAGTACACGCCCCATTTGAAAGTATAAATGGAATTAAATAAATGGAATTGATCACTATGGATTTCAAATACCTCATTTATTTTATTTTGAATTGGAAAATAACCAAGAGAGTAATTCAGGCTCAGCAAATGCTGGATCCCAACTGTTATGATTAGCATCTGGGTAAAGTGTAAATTTCACTTTAGCTCCCGCCTCTTCTAGTGATTTCACCATTTCTTTTGAATAAGTTGGCTCCACCACATCATCTTTTGCACCATGGAAAACCCACATATTTACTTTTTTGGCATAATTCCCCACTGAATAGGGATTACCCGCACCACAAATGGCAAAAGCAGCTGCAAAAGTATTGGGCATTCTATGCAGTATTTCGAAAGTGCCCATTCCACCCATAGAAAGTCCCCCAACATATAACTTGGACTTATCAATGAAATGGTTTTGACTATAATCTTTTACCAATTCCATTACTAGGTTCATGCTGCTATGCGGTTGCTGTGAATAATCAAAGTCAAAAGTATTTCCGCTCTCAGCCCTAACAATATCAGCTTTAGCCCAATATTCTGTTGTTGGGCATTGTGGGAAAATTACAACTGCAGGAAATTTATTGCGGTTTTCTTGATTGAGAAATAATGAACTGCCATGAACAAGCTGTTTTTCGTTTTCACCTCCTCTTTCACCTGCGCCATGCAAAAACAGGACAAGTGGATATTTTTCGGCAGGATTAAAATCTTTAGGGTAAAGAATTCGGTAACTTAAAGTATCCTCACCTTCAATTAATTTTGCTTTTAGAAATTCAGATTTATCCTGTGCATTTAAATTTACAGCTAAGGCTGTTAATATAAAAACAGCACAATATTTCAATTTATTCTTCATAGTAAAATCCAAGTTTAGAAAGCCCATTTTCAATTTCTTTATTCTGCATAAAAAGCTCCCAAATCAAGCCTGATCGATGGTTTTCGATCATTACTGGAATTGGACCTTGGTCAATTGCCAAGTAGCGCGGGACATACCAATCATTTTCAAATGAAAAAGCATCATAAGGCCCGTAATTCCCTATCAAGCTATCTCTTTTAGGCTCATATAAGAATTTTAGGAATTGCATACTTTCCTTTGGGGTATAAGGAAAAGAAGAAAGTGCTGCAGTTGGTGAAACCACACCTAAATCATCATCAGGATTATGTCCCGCATACCCTTTCATAGAATAGCTAGAAGTTAAGCCCCATAGATCTTCTCCATAACCCTCGAAATCATTAGGATTTTCTACCGCATATCTGTATTGAATCAATGCATGATTCTTATTCAAATCCCAGTAGTCTCCATATTTATCATTAAGATTTTTAGGATTTAAACCCAAATAAGAATAATGAGCCCAAAACAATGGCCCTACTGCTTTATCAGCATGTTCGTAGTGATCTAAAATGGTAGGCAAACCGTATGCAGTAGTATCATTTGCAATAGCACCATCTCTTGCCCAACCTTTGTGATAAACATCAGCATCTATTGAATGAGTAGGAGAAGAAGCCGCCAACACATACATAATTAAGCATTCATTGTAACCTCCCACGGGAAAATTCATATCCCATTCATAGTTGGGAGACCAGTGCCAGTAAAGAACATCTTCTCCTTTTGTGTACCAATCCCATTCTACACCTTCCCAAATGTTAGTAATTCTTTGTGCTAGTTTTTTCTTAGATTCAATTGATGCATCCAAAAACTGCCTTACAGTTAGAAGTCCCTGAATCAGAAAAGCCGTTTCCACTAAATCTCCACCATCATCTTTTTTGCTAAATGCCTTTACTTCTCCCGTTTCACCATTTAACCAATGTGGGTAAGCACCATGAAAACGGTCAGCTGTCTCCAGAAAATCCATTATTTTTTCAAATCTTTCTATGGCTTGATCTCGATCAATAAAGCCTCTTTCCACTCCTACTATGATTGCCATTAATCCGAATCCAGATCCTCCAGTCGTTACGATATGCTTATCATTAGAAGGATAAACTTCATCCTCGTGAAACCTTTCTCTGGCCAATCCAGAATTAGGCTCTGCCCCATCCCAGAAATATTGGAATGTCTGATATTGCACTAAATTCAAGAGTGAGTCATCATCCATTTTATTCGTGCTTGCTTTCTTTTCTTTTTGGGGTGAAGAACAAAAAGAGAAAAGAAGTGCCGTAGTAATTAATAAGAGTAAATTTTTCATTTCAAATCATTTATATGGAATCCAAAAATTAATTTCAAAAATATTTATCATTTGGTACTAACTATCAAAGAGATACAATTTTCTCTCAAGTAATTGCCTAATAGGCTCTATTTAAAAAGTAAATCCTAAATCATTTAATCCTTTTTGTACATCTGGGTCCTGCATAAAAATATCCCAGATCAATGCCGTTCGGTGATTTTCAATCATCGTAATAATTGGGCCTTGGTCTATTGCTAAATAAGAATCCGCATACCAATCTTGGGTCACATTAAATGCATCATAAAAGCCATATTCACCCCATAACCTATCTCCTAGCAAATAATAAAAATGCCTGATAGCCTTCATAGATTCTTCGGGAGTATATGGAATAGAGGAAATAGCGGCAGTTGGTGTAATTACGCCTAAATCATTTCCAGGCGAATGGGCACTATACCCCTGATGATTATCACTAGCCGTTAAGCCCCAGCATGCTTCACTATATCCTATGAAATTATTGGGATTTATAGTACAATGCGCCTGATTAACCAAAGAATGAGCTTGATTTTGCTCCCAATAATTGGCGTATTGATCTTGCAAATTGCGAGGATCTAAACCCAAAAAGGAATAATGTGCAAAGAATAATGGCCCTCCAAGGGTTTCCCCTAACGGCATATTGATCTCATAGACACTGCTTCCATTTATAATTCCTCCGTTTCTTGCCCAACCTGCATCATAAACTGATTTTTCAATAGGATGAGTGGGAGAAGAAGCCGCCAAAACATAAATAATCAAGCTTTCATTCCAGCCTCTAATGGGTAGATTCATGGCCCATTCATTTTCGGGCGACCAATGCCAATACAATACATCCTCGCCTCCTTTAGTAAACCAGTCCCATTCTACCCCTTCCCATAGTGTGGTGATCTGATTGATAATGGCCAGTTCTTGCGCATTTGATTCATCTAGATATTGCCTTACTGCCAATAGGCCTTGGATCATGAAGGCGGTTTCGACTAAATCTGCGCCATCATCCAACTCGCTGAAAGGAATTGTATTACCCGTATTTCCATTCATCCAATGAGGCCATACGCCATGAAAACGGTCGGCATCCGAAAGAAAATTCACTATCTTTTCGAAGCGATCTATTCCTTCTTGTCTTGTAATAAATCCTCTCTCAATCCCCACGATTATGGCCATCAGGCCAAAACCGGATCCACCAATCGTCACTAAATCACCAGAGGTATTTCTTTCCCTCGCCAATCCGCTATTGGGGTGAGCAAAATCCCAGAAATATTGGAAAGTTTGCGCTTGAATTTTGGTTAAAAGTGCCTCATCAGAAATTTCATCGAATTTATAGGTGGAATCTAATCGGGTAAAGAAGGTTTTGCTAAAACCATCAAAATTTTCACCTAGCGCTCCAATATCTCCATTTTCTAAATTAATCTGATATTTCTTTAAATAACTTAATTCTTGTTGAGGCCTGAAATCGACAATAGTATTGGTTTCATTATATTCGAATACTAAATCTTCATTCCCAATAGAGATTGCTTCCTCAAACTTTTCCTGATCGATAGCAGCAGAAAATTCAATTCGTATATCTGTATCTACCTGAACATTTTGAAGAATTAGGTTATTTAAATTAATAACTCTACCATCTATATTCAATTCATGAATTCCCAGCTTTTCCAATTGAGTAAAAAAATTAATGTTTTGCCTTATTGCGTCAGCTCCTGAGGAAGATTTCAATTTCTCCGTAATTTCAATTTCATATTCTGAGGAATAAGTCAGAGAACCAGAGGGGAAAATAGAAACTGAATTTCCATTCACATTAATGGAAATATTTACAACCCCCTCGTTGATCTTAGTTAACAGTAAACCTTCATCCACAGATGATTCATCAATTTCTTGAGAAAAGACAAGGGTAATAATTTGATCAACCGGAATTTTCAGAGGATTTTCTGACCCCCACGTGTATTCCTCATTTCCAATGAAAATTTTATTGAGCTCGAATTGACCTTCAATATTCTCAACTTCTTGACAAGCAGAAAAGAATAATGTAAGAACATAAAATATGTAAGAATACCTCATTTAATAATAATATAGGTAAAAAACTACAGCTTTTAAGTAAAAAGAAACCGCCAACAGTAGGGTAGCTGCTGACGGTCTTAATTATCAATTAGGATTGTTTTCTTCAAATTGTGCTGTTACCTCTGCTTCTGAAATAGCTCTATTAAACATTTTAAATTCATCTATTCTTCCAGTAAGGTAACTGGCCCAAGGTTGCGAACCGGTCGCAGAAGTCAAACTAGGGTCGGTTTGAAACTGAACGCAACCTAAAACCATAGGGCCTGAATCGGCAAAATTGAAAGTATCGCCCCAAGTGGTTACTACTTCTGTTCTCAACTCACCGTTTATGTAGTATTTAAAGGTATTGGACGGGTGGTCATAGGTAATTACCTGATAAGACCAAGTATCAAAAAATCCTTGTACATCATTCACATTGGTAATCCATGTTTCAGTTGCTGAACTATTGGTAAAATGAAGTCTCATATCAGCTCCATCGGTAGGATTACTACCATTTTCCACAAAAAGATCCACATTACCCCAGAACCTTCCTGTATTCGATAGACCAATTAAACCTAATACTCCATCAATTCCACCATCATTATCTTCATCTACAAATTCTGGATTTACCCAATAAGAGATTGTAAAGCTCTCAACATTTAAAATATTTTCAGTAGGGTCAAATAAAACATATGATTCTTGAGCTCCATTTAATCTCATTGAGGAACCGGATACACCTGAAGCAAATGTCACATCACCATTTGGGGTTCCTTCTGTATTATCGATTAAATTTATTATAGAATTACCTTCAAATGGCATATACAAAATTTCCCCATTAAGAGCCTGATATTGATTACTTAACGTGAACTCGACTGACTCTTCGGAAGATTTGCCAGCCAGGTCAGTAGCTACTACAGTTAAAGTATGATCGCCAACTTCAACATTTTCTATGGCATACGTGGTGGTAAATCTTCTGTAATCGATAAACTCGTTAAAAGTCACCAATTCTTCTCCATCAAAGGAAATGCTTACCTCTCCTAATTCGATATCGTCAGTTGCTTCTAATTCAACTTCAATAGTAGATTGATTTTCGTCAAACGGAATGGTGATATTGCCGGAAGGACTACTTAATTCCAATATAGGATTCTCCTGGTCACTACCTGGGTCAACTTCACTTATATCATCAATGTAACCATCTTGACAAGCGGTCATGACAAAAAAAGGAGCTATTATCAATATATATATTAGTCGTTTCATAATTAACTTTTTTAAAGATTATTTAAATTGTATAGGATAGTCTATCAATTTAATTGTGATAAAATATCTTGCTGTGCTAGTGGATAAGGTAAAAATCTATCTTCAATTGGAGAATAATTTCTACCGTCATAATTCAATTCATCAGTTCTATCATATCGGACTAAATCATAGAATCTGATTCCCCATTCCATGCCAAACTCTGCAAATTTCTCATCTAGTACCACATCTAAATCAACATTGCTGATATTAGGTAATCCTGCTCTATCTCTAACTAAGTTTACAGCTTGTGCCGCTGAAATACTATTGGAATTACCTCCATTGACTAAAGCTTCTGCATGCATTAAAAGGATTTCAGAATACCGGATGCAAATAAAATTTTTATTCGTTCCATAGGATGTTCTGCCTGGTGTAAGTTGATTGGAAGGCAAATAGTGCTTCCCACTAGAAAAAATAGCTCTAGGATTTGGTTCACCATCCGTTCTACCTATCACATCTCCATCACGAGTGGTATTGGAAACAAAGTCAGGTAAATCCGCATACTGAGGATCAGACTGGATTGACTCAATTCCTTCTTGAGTAAATAAGACACTGGTTTCTAACCTTATGGTTTCCTCTCTATCTAACATGAATTTTATATATTTTTCAGTCGGTTCCCAAAAGCCCCATCCCGGACTCGCACCACTAACAGCTGGCTCCCAATTATTAGGGCCAAAGAAAGCATACAGATACGCTCTATTTTCCCCGGTTGCTTGACCAAAATCAGAATACTGCAATTCTAATAAGTTTTCATCATTTAGTTTCCCAGGAATTTTAAATAGATTATAATAATCAGTCTCTAAACTAAATCCTCCATTATTGATGATTTCACCAGTAGCTTCAGCCACCTCATCATATCTTCCAATTTCAAGATTAGCCATTGCTTTTATTGCTAGAGCTGTATATCTAGTTACCCCTCCAGGCAACTCCGCTCTCTCATTTGGTCTCATATCTAAAAGCAAAGGAATGGCTTCATCCATTTCTTCGGATATATAAATCATAACATCCTCGAAAGATGAGAGTGGTTCATTGTATAAATCCTCAGATCTTGCAGTTCTAGGAATTAATATTTCCCCCCATAATCTAGCTAATTGAAATAATTCAAATGCTTCCATTACTTTTATCTCTGCAATATATTGATCAGCTATTGCAGGATTATCGGCAAACTCTTTGTATCTCTCAATTTCTTCTATAGCAGCTTTCCATGAAAAAATATCGCCATATAAGTTCTGCCATGCAGAATTATACATCCAAAATGAAGGTTCATATCTAAATTCATCCGTCTCAATTAATGGGAACTGATCGCCCTCCGCATTAACATCATCTCCTCTTACCCCTATCACTGGAAAGGTTTCCCATTGCAAACTGTAGAAACTTGAATAAGCCCCTACTAAAACAGAGCGCATATTTTCTGTTTGCGTATAATCAACATTTTCTTCTAGGAAAGTAGCTGATAAAGGCTCCTCCAATTTGTCATCGCAAGCCGGTGTTATCAACAAAATAGGTATGATTCCTAAGCTCAAAATTAATTTCTGTAAATTTTTCATAATCTTAGTTTTTTAATTAAAATTTCATTCTTAAGCCGGCAGAATAAACAGCAGAAATTGGGAAATTTTGTCTATCAATTCCATTTGCCACTTCAGGATTAAATCCGTTATAGTCAAAAACGGTTAATGGTCTTTCAGCTGTGAGGTAAACAGTAATGTCCGGTATTTCAGTTCCCATAATTGACTGATCTCCAACTTGATAAGAAAGTCTAACGTTCTGAATTCTGAAATATGATCCGTCCTCAACAAAATAATCACTCAAATTTTGGTTCCATCCCTTTCTTAAACCAGCTGCTGATGGATATCTATTAGATGACCCAGGTCCATCCCAAAGATTTGTAGCTAACTCAGCATCAATGTTAGTGTCGGTAGTAAAAATAATTTCACCTCTCTTTCTATTAAGAATAGAGTGACCAGACTGCCCTTGAATATTGGCTGACAAATAAAATTTACCGTATCCAAGACCAAGATTAGCTCCGTAAGTGAGACTAGGTAGAAAAGAGCCTAATACTACCCGGTCTTCGGAATCAATTACGCCATCACCATTTTGGTCTTTATATTTAAAGTCACCTGGTACTAAGTTGTTATCATCTATAAATTCCTGATTATACCCGCTGGTAGCAATATCTCCTTCTGTTTGGAATACACCTTCAACCTCATAGCCAAAAAAAGCATTGATTGCCTCTCCTACAATAGAACGCTGTCTAAATTCTGCAGAGCCGGCATCCAAATATCTTTGTCCGCCTAAACTCAATACTTCATTATTTAGAGTAGCAATATTACCTCCAATATTATAAGTGAATTTATCTCCTATTTTATCACTCCAATTGATGCTTGACTCAAATCCAGAATTTCTAATTTCAGCTAAATTCCGTCTAATGATATCACGCTGAGCTGGTAAAAGAAGTAATGTAACTCCGTCTTTAGTATCCCTTTGGTAATAATCAGCCTCTAAAGATAATCTACCACTAAGAAAATCTGCTGTTATACCAAAATTGGTTTCCTCAACTGTCTCCCATTTTTCTACCAAATCAAATGTATTGTCCACTATTACTCCTGGCGCTAATTGATCATTAATTGCTGTGGTGGTGGTTGACCTGGTAGGTTGTCCCACTGCTGCATTTACTGCATCATTACCTAACCTACCCCAACTTCCTCTCAATTTTAGGAAATCGACAAAATCAAAATCAAAGAAAGATTCCTCTGAAACGACCCATCCAGCACCGAATGTTGGAAAAGTTCCAAATCTTTGCTGAAACTTATTAGTTCCGTCCCTTCTAACAGTTGCATAGAATAAATATTTATTATCAAAACTATAGGATAACCTACCAAAATAAGAAACACCAAATTCTTGAGATCCAAAATCACCTGAACCATCAGAATTGATAGAAGCAGTAGCATCACCTAAAGAGATAAACCAAGTAGTTTCCTCATCAGGATCTAATAAAGACAAACTATCACCTCTAACAAATTGCCCCTCTGTTACCTCACTTCTGTATGAATACCCGCCTAAAATCGTAAATTTATGTTTTCCGATTTGGTCTTTATAGGTCAAAGTATTATCCCAAATTTCATTTAATTCGCTTCTTGAATTTCGGGATAGGGAGTTGGGATTATTGGTGACTCCATCTGAAAATGAAAATCTAACATTCCGGCTATCTATATTAATATTTGAGTAATTGTAGGCCATTTTGAATGACAATTTATCAGGTATAATATCATAATCGAAATAGAAGTTACCCACCATTTTTGAGATCTTATTTCGATTATCACTGTATAAAAGGTTATAATAAGGATTTTGAGAACCTCTATAGCCTAATAATTGAGCATTGGATAGACTCTCCGGCCTTGCTGCCTCATTCTGTTCATCATACACAGGCAGTATAGGCACCGCAAAGTAGGTTCTGAACCATACTCCATTGTCAGCATCATATCGAGTGGCATTACTAATGTTCACATTAGCTCCCACTGTAAGCCGATCACTAACCCTACCATCTACCTTAGTACGGAAATTCGTTCTGTCATATTCACTTCGAGTATTTTGCACTATTCCATCCTGTCCAAAATAACTAGCCCCAACAGAATACTTAATATTATCAGTTCCTCCCGTTACATTAACCGTATGATTTTGCATGGGAGCAGGTTGTAAAACTTCATCATACCAATCAGTATTTACTGCTGGAAGATTAGGATTTGTTCGGCTTCTTCCGAATCTATTGAACGCATTATTAATAAAAGAAGCATCAGCTGATGAACCAGTGGCTAGAACATAATTTGTGAATTGCTCAGTATTAGCCATTTTAAGGACATTTTGGGGATTTTGAATCCCATAATAACCATCATAAGTTACCTCTGCTTTTTGATTATATTTCCCTGTTTTAGTCTCGATAATCACTACCCCGTTAGCCGCCCTTACACCATATATGGCTGCTGCGGAAGCATCTTTCAAAACGGACATACTTTGAATATCTCCAGTATTAAGGAAATCAATATCATCGAAAAACATTCCATCCACAACATATAAAGGACTGGAATCACCGAAACCTGGAAAAGATCCCAATCCTCTTATTCTCACTGTAGGCGAACCGCCTGGAGCACCATTACTAACAATTTGGACACCCGCTACTTTTCCTTGCAAAGCTTGCATGGCTTGGCCAGTAGGTGTTTTCGTGATCTCTTCGGAATCAACTGTAGTAATAGAAGAAGTTAAATCTCTCTTTTCTTGCGTACCATATCCAACCACCACTACTTCTTCCAATGCAGCCACGTCTTCCTCCATAGCTATGTTAAGTGTACTCTGCCCAGAATAATTGATTACTTGTGTTTTATAACCAATAAAAGAAAAAATAATCTTATCATCATTCTCAACTTGTAGTTCATACTCTCCATCAATATTTGTAACTGTTCCTTTGGTAGTACCTTCTATCTGAATAGATACACCAGGCAAGGGATCATTATCTTCCGCAGAAGAAACTTTCCCTTTTACAAGCATTTGCGCATGACCCAAGGAGCCAATAAAAAACACTAAAAGTAATAGTAAAAATAGTCGTTTCATAAGCCTTTTTTTAAAGTGTGTGATTATACCATTTAATATAATTTTAACTCAAGCTAGTAGTATTTTAATTTAAAATCAAAATTTAAAAATAGAAATTTTTATATTATACAATTGAAAAAAACGGCTATTTTTCAACTTTTATAACGCTTTAAAAACATAAAATATATTTAGATAAGAATTAATAAGTGTATAATTTAATTTTGTTATCCTGTTAAAAAAACAATAAAAATAATTTTTGATTAATATTAGAATATTACAATTATTACCTAACTTCTACAAAGTTTGTCAGTCTTTCGTATCCAAAGTGGAGCAAGTTGTTGAGATATGCCTTACCGTTATTTTCTATTTCTTCTTCTACTTTCTTTTTGAATTCCCAAATCGTATTTCTGCGCATGTCCATAATTGCAGACAATTCATCAAGTGTATATCTGTCCTCATTAAGATGAGCATATACAATAAAAAATGCTTTTGGTAAATCGAATTTAATGCCTTTGAAGATTGTGTAGGCAGTTGGGCTTTCATTATAACCGCACTTGGTACATCTTCTGGCTAAATTCTGATCATTGAGATGATATTTAGTATTATCACATCTTTGACATTCATACCCATTCTTCCATTTGAAAGAAGCTAATATTTCAAGGCATTGATCTTTGGTATTAAAAATTTCAGTAAATTCATCGAAGTTTAAATTCTTATTCAACAGTCTTTCGCGCTGGATTTTTTTAATGTTATTTTTCAACCGCCAATTATCTAAATCAAGCATGGAGTTGATTTCTGCAATTTCCCTTGACTGCTTGTTGATTTGTTCGTTAGACTTTTCAAGTTCAATATTCTTCTCATTTAGGTCTTTGGTTCTTTCTTCTACTTTCTTCTCAAGTCCTTTATTGATTTTATTGATGACCTTTACGTTCTGTTCATGTTGCGTTACAATCCTTTTCAATGCTCGGTCTCTATTAGCCTTCAAAATTCTTACTCTGTCAGATAGAGCAAATGTTAAAAACAACATTTCAAGTATAAAGCCTATATGAAGACTATAATAATTAAAAGTATTAAAAGGAATTACAGACCAATTGATCAAAGCACGCATCAAAAAGCCTAAAAACAGAATTCCGTAGGCAACCACAAAGAATCTTGCAGGTTTATAGCCTCTTCGGAAGACGAAGATGCTACTTACGAAAATTATGGATAGTAAAATGATCTCCAGATTCCGGAATCTAAATATAGAAGGATCAAAAAATAAAGCATAAATAAAAAGTAATGATCGGGCTATCAATACCCCCAATATCAACTTATGTAGTCTTGGTGCCCTGATTTTGGTGTTCAAAAAGCGTATTGAGAATATAGTGGACCAAAGAATTATAGAATATAAGGCCACTCCATAGGCCAATTGGTTCCAATTAGGTTGTTCTGGCCATAAATATTGATAGGCAATTCCGTCAATACATAAAGCATAAAAGCCTACACTTAAAATATAAAATGTATAATAAATATACTTTATCTCCCTGATAGCCAGATAAATCAATAAATTATAAAGGGAAATAATCAAAATCATCCCATAAAATATCCCGTAAAGGAAATATTCATTTAGACTATATTGAATGAAACGGTCTATTCTCTTGATGGCAATTCTTATATCTGCATATTGAGAGTTCCGTACCTGTATATAAGCCTCATATTCGCTGTTAGCATCCAAAGTCAGGTCAAAATTCTTATGCTTGATTGATTTGCTGCTAAATGGATAGGCATCTCCCAAATTATACTTTCTATAGACCCCCTTATCCTGCCTGATAAAAACATTGATACTGTCAATGGTTTGGTCATAAAATTCTAATATGTAATTGCCGTCATATTCCGGTAAACTGAAATTAAGTTTTACCCAATAAGTAGAGTTTCTATTATAATCATCTGGTTCAAAATTCGGCTTTTGAGTAAAATTTGATTGGAATGAAGGAGATTTCACATCCGAAAAAGTGAGTTGATTGCTCTTATCCTCAAATGAATATAATTCCTCCATGCTGAGGATTACCTCTTGCTGGCCTTGTTCTATTTCAAGGGGATTTATTAGGATTTGAAATGACAAAATGAAAGTGTATAGCAGCATTTTTTAAAGTTTACAATACAATTTAAATTTTATTATTTTAAAAAATTAATTATTGATATTTTATCCAAAAAATATCAAATACAACCCCACAATTATCATAAATTATAAAGCTTATTTATTATGATTTTTTTCGGAATTATATAATTAATCTTATATTACATTTTTAATATATATATTCTTACAATTACACTTATGTTTAAATCAAAACCTTTACAAGCAATGACTTATTGTTGCATTGTTGCCATTTCATTATGTTGGTATGGATGCTCTTCTCAAAAGACAGAATATCAAGCTAAAGATTCTAACTCTACACCTGTTCTAGAGCCTTTTGCAGAAAATAATGGAGAATATCCACCTGACTCTATCTATTCAGGCCCATTTTTTAAAGCAAATTATGAATATCCTGAAAGTGTAGCTTCAAAAGTTTATCCTTGGGAGAAAATTACGGCAGGCCAACCCATCTCTCAAGAAAATGCTTCGGACTATATCATGTCAATAAGAGAATACATAAAGGATGCCATGAAAGTAATGATCAATGAACCCAAAAAATGGCCTTCCAGCAAATTTAGAAAAGATTGGTACAATATGGCTTGGAGCGCACAGGCATACGATACAACCCAATGGGAAGGTTTGGAAACTATTTATGGCACTATGACCGGTCAGGTTTTGAAAAATGATATTTTTAAAGATTATGGTTTTGAAGGTCCTATGCAAAACCATGCCTTAGTTTATTATAATGATGTAGCTTCCCAAACTTTAAATGAACTATGGAAATCTAATGATGAAAGTGGCTTTTATCCGGAATACACTACAAAAGCTGCACAGTTTAAGCAAAATGCCATCATCATTAAAGCCGCGGGTACTACTGCCACTCAAGAGGATTGGGATTTGATGCAAGGAGCCGGTACTTTTCCTATTTATAGGGAAATGGCATTCGGTCCAATGAAAGATAAAGGCCCCATTCTACAAGAATTAGCCTGGATTCAATTTGACATCATCATTAAAGATACTATTGCTGCACCTGAAACCGGTTGGGTGTTTTCCACTTTTATTTACGATAAAAAAAGTGAGGGCAAAACTACTTTTGATCGCTTAGAGCTTTTAGGGGTGTCATGGGGGAATGATCCTGGTCAATTGGACACAACCAAATCATTATCCGAGACTTACTTAAATCCTAATGCTCCAGAATACTACAAAGCTAATATTGGCTATGGAAACCGACTTTCAGGCCCCATTGATGTTGCAATGGTTGGCGGAATAAAAGCAGACGGAAAACCAGATAGTGTTTTTGTCCTAAATGAAAATGGAAAAGCATCTGGTGGTAAATCCTATTTACATTTTAGGGCTTCAGCTTGTATGAGTTGTCACGGTACTGCTACTTTCCCTCCACAAAACGATTTTTACCCTTCTCCTAAGCAAAATCTAGTTTATACCGACACTCTTTATAACACTGAAAGCAAAGGCTGGGAAAATTACTACCAAAACAGGGCTGGCACAGAAATTATGCCTGCCTTAGATGGAAAACAAAAATCAATAATGGCATTGGATTATGATTTATTCATGCAGTTTGCACTCAATAACTCGCGCTTAGGAGGTAATTATAATAAAAAGCCTGAAAAACCAGCTGGATATAAAGAACTTCATCATGAAAAATATCCAGCATTGTACATGCCTAGGTCTAAATAATTTAGAATTGGGAAGGCTCTTATCGATGAAATGTGGCCTCCCGTCTTAAATATGGTACTTGGATTTTTTTTTAGTTCAGATAGATGGATATTTGCTGTAATAGGGGATTAATTATAATGGAGGAAGTGTATAAAATAGGAACATGGAAGGAGAATTAATTTACAATTCATCATCAACCAATATTTTTAAGACCAAATTGCCAAAATACAAAACCGAGGTTTTGGTGAAGTTACTTAAAAAAGACCATGAATCGGATAAAAAAATAAACCAATTTGAAAATGAGCTGTATATCAGCAGTAAATTAGAAAGCAGCGGATTTAGAAAAGCGCTAGACAAAACATTTATTGAAGGTCAACATGCCCTTATTTTGGAATATGTTCCGGGCACTCCTTTATCAAATCTTTACACAAAACCTGCAGGCTTAATAGATTTTTTTAATATTGCTATACAGGCAACCTCACTTTTAGGGAAGCTACATCAAAAGCAAATAATCCATAAGGATATTAACAGCAATAATATACTTTATGATAAAAGTGATAAGAAAATCTCCATTATTGATTTTAATATTTCATCTGAAATAAATTTAAAATCAAACCATTTAGAGAATCCTGACCGATTAGAAGGTACTTTACAATATATTTCACCGGAACAAACCGGTAGGGTAAATCGGATTATTGACTATCGATCCGATTTGTATTCTTTGGGCATAACATTCTATGAATTATTATGCGGACAGCTTCCTTTCATATCAAATGATTCACTCGAATTAATTCATTTCCATATTGCTAAAAAACCGGTTGCTCCACATAATTTCAATGAAAAAATACCAGAGGTATTATCAAAAATAATTCTCAAATTGCTCTCAAAAAATGCAGAAGACCGTTTTCAATCAGCAGAAGGTTTGCTGCATGACTTACAAAAATGCCAAGCGGAATGGGAGAAAAATTCGCGTATCCCGGATTTCAAGATTGGATCTGAAGACTTTTCCAATCAATTTAGCATTCCTGAAAAACTCTATGGAAGAGACCATGAAATAAAGCAATTGATGGATGCCTTTGCTCGTGCAAGTAATTCAAATAAAGAACTAGTATTGGTTTCAGGAGCTTCAGGAACAGGTAAATCTGCTTTGATTAGTGAGGTAAACAAACCTATAACAGAGAAAAAAGGAGAATTCCTTAGTGGTAAATTTGATCAATTTCAACGAAACAATCCTTATTTTGCCATTAGTCAGGCCTTTAAAGGATTAACTCAATCCGTACTTACCAAAGAAGAAAGCCAATTAAAAAATTGGAAGGATAAGATTCAAAAAGCTTTAGGGGAAAATGGAGATGTATTACTTGAGATAATACCTGAAATGGAACTCATTATTGGACCACAACCAGCCTTACCCACACTTGGGGCATCAGAATCTCAAAATAGACTGAATTTTGTGTTTCAAAATTTTATTAAAGCCATAGCTCAGCCAAATCATCCGTTAGTGCTTTTCATAGATGATATGCAATGGGCAGATACTGCATCCTTAAATTTACTGCATGCTATTCTTTCTGATAAGGAAATAGAAAACCTTTTGGTTATTTTATCATACCGAGACAATGAAGTAGCTGAAGCACACCCTTTTCAATTAATGTTGAATAGTATAAAGCAAAATGAGCTAGCGATCAACAAAATTAAACTTGAAAATTTAGCTACCACCTCCATTATTTCTTTATTAGAAGATGCATTGCTAGATAAAGGCGAGCACATTAAAAAACTAGCAGAGCTTATAAAAAAGAAAACGGGAGGTAATGCCTTTTTTGTCAATCAGTTTCTGAAAAATCTTTATGAAGAAGCTTTTATCACAGCTAAAGCAAAGGATAAGAAATGGAGCTTTGAATTAGAGAAAGTAAGCAGGATGGGATTCAGCGATAATGTGTTGGATTTGATGATGAAAAAAGCAGAAAAACTTCCTGTTGACTTACAAGAAATTCTTAAAACAGCTTCTGTAGTAGGAAATACTTTCAGCTTACAAGATTTGACAAAACTTACGCATAAAGATTATAAGGAGATAATCCCATTATTAAAGAATGCGTTACAAGAAAGTCTTATTATTCCGCTTAGGGATAATATCGCATTATTATCTTCTAATGAGATTAAGGAGGAAATCCAATTTAAATTCGTTCATGACAGAATACAACAAGCTTTTTATGAACTTTTAGGTGAGGAAAAAGCACAATCACTACATTTGGCAATTGGCAGAATGATCAAATCTAATATTGATACCCAACAAGAAAGCCAGTTACTTTTTGATATGGTCAATCATTTCAACCAAGCCTTACCCTTAATAACGGATTTAAATGAAAAAATAGAAGTATGCAAACTGAATGCAAATGCATGTGAAAAAGCCATTTTAAGTGCTGCTTATGATTCTGCCCTAAGCTATGCCAAAAATGGTATGGTTTTAATTGCCGATGAACAAAATGTTAATGAACCAGCGCTTTTATACCATATTAACCTTAGGAGAGCAGAAGCCGAACATTTATGCGATCAGGATGAAGCAGCCAATCAGTTTTTTGATAAAGCCGTTGAATTGGCCAAAACGAAAGTCCAAAAAGCCAATGCTTATGAGAAAAAAATCCATTTCTATACCAATATAGGGGATTTCAAAAAGGCATATGCCACTGGTAGTGAAGTATTAAAACAAATATTTCAAATCAATTTACCACAAAATCCTCCAAAACCGGCTCTAATCGTCAATATGCTGAAAACCAAAAGTAAATTCAAAGGACAGCCTATTCGGGATTTTGTGAATCATAAAACAGCTGAGGATAAGGATATCATCATGGCTGTTAAATTAATGGCCGCCATATTAAAATCTGCTTATCAAATTAAGCCTGAGTTGGCAGTTGCTAATGCCATGGTGATGGTAAACCTTTGCATGAAGAATGGAAACACTCCAGAAAGTGCAATCGGTTATTTAGTATTTGGAGGGATTTTCATGGGCGGTATTCTGGGAATGAGAAAGACCGGACAGCAGTTCGGGCAGTTAGCCAGAGACCTTAATGAAAAATTCGGCAATATGACCCAAAGAAGTGAAGTCCTCTTTGTGAACGGATATTTTGCTACTTCATGGTTAAATCCTGCCCTTGAAGCAGAAAGTTATTTTAATAAAGCCTATGAAACTGGTTTGGAAACGGGTGATTTATTTCATACCGGATGTAGCTGTTGTGCAATTCTACAGCACCAGTTGATGCGAGGAGTACCTTTGAAAGAAATTGAAAAGAAAGCGACTGCATATCAGGAATTATTGGAAAACCTATCTAATAATCAAGAACTCATAGGGACAGTAAAAGCCCTAAGACAAGCCGTTTTATGCTTTCAAGGAAAAACGGATAGGGCTACTTCTTTTGACAATGCAGACTTTTCAGAAAAAGAATATGCAGAAGAAACTAATGATTATGTATCTCAACATTTCGCTCATTACTTTTTCATCAATCAATTATTAAATCAATACTTAAATCGGGATTTTGAACTGACTGCTGACACCATAAAGAAATCTAAAAGTTTAATGGATGCTTCTGCTGGCATGTTGCACAGCACTGAACATTACTTTTGGGCAGCTTTGAATAATGCCATCATGTTGCAGAGATCAAGCGGTAAAAAATCCACTTTAAATATCGCCATTAAAAAGTTTAAAAAATGGAGCAATCAAAATCCTCATAATTTTCAAGCTAAATATTTATTCCTAAAGGCTGAAAAAGAATTCATTGAGAAAAAATATTGGCAAGCCTCCAAAACTTATACTCAAGCAATAGAGAGTGCTAGAAAATACCATTTTCATCATTTACCGGCTATGATACACGAAAGGATGGCCGAACTAATGGATATTGAGAATAGGCACGAAGAGGCAAAATATCATTTGAACAGGGCAATCATCATTTACAGCAAACAAGGCTTTCAAAACAAAGCCGAACAGCTACAGAAAAAACAAAGTACTGTTTATGGTGGTAATGATATTACCTTATCTACTCAAGCCACTACCACCGCAAAAATGACGGAGTTCAATTTTGATGGGGCCAATACAATTGATATCAATACCATCATTAAAGCCTCTCAAACATTATCGGGAGAAGTAGTTTTATCCAAGTTATTGGATAAGGTCATGCATTTAGTCATAGAAAATGCAGGGGCTGAAAAAGGTTTCCTCATGTTAAAAAATGAGGAAACAAATGAATGGTATGTAGAGGCAAGTTGCAATGTTGAAAATACAGAAGTTGAATTGTTGCTGCATGTCCCTATAAAAGACATGATGCCAAGGGGTAAGAATCCTCAAATTTCGGCTGGAATAGTAAATTATGTGATGCGCACTGAAGAAAGTATCGTGCTTAATGACGCCTCGAAAGAAGGGAATTTCACCCAAGATGAACATGTGCTCATCCATAATCCAAAATCTATTTTATGTATTCCTTTGGTATATAAGGGTAAGTTACTTGGTATTCTTTATTTAGAGAACAATCTATCTTACGGGGCTTTTAATGCCGATAGAATACGAATTTTAAATATGCTTACCACACAAATGGCCATTTCTATTGAAAATGCCATGCTTTATGAAAATTTGGAGGAAAAAGTACAAGCCCGAACGGCTGAAGTGGTAGAACAAAAAGAAATCATTGAAAAGAAAAATGAAAATATCACGGCCAGTATAAAATATGCGGAAAGAATTCAAAGTGCTGCCTTGCCAACCAATGAAAGCATAAGTGAATCTCTCAAAGAAAACTTTATTTATTTCAAACCTAGAGATATTGTCTCAGGTGATTTTTATTGGTTCGCAAAAACTGAATATAAAATATTTATCGCTGCTATAGATTGCACTGGTCATGGTGTACCAGGAGCTTTTATGTCATTAGTGGGAGAATCACATCTAACCAGCATTGTCAAACAAAATAATATTTTGCAGCCTGGAAAAATTCTTGACCATCTTCATGACGCTATCCAACGATCTTTAAAACAGGACGAAACCAATAATCAAGATGGAATGGATGCTGCTCTTTGTGCCATAGATATTAAAGCCAACACTTTAGAATATGCTGGTGCTAATAATCCTTTGGTAGAAGTGGACAAAGAAGGTGAAATGAAGATCATAAAAGCCAATAAAATGGCCATAGGTGGTAAAAGAAAAACCCGAAAGAACGATCGATTCACCAACCATAAAATAGATTTGACGAAAGGAAGTACTTATTACATTTATTCTGATGGCTATGCTGATCAATTTGGTGGACCAGATGACCGTAAATTCATGGTGGGAAAAATGAAGAAGCTTCTTCAGGAAATCGCACATGAACCAATGGAAAAACAAAAATCCATTTTAGATGACCGCTTTGAAAGCTGGAAAGGTCAGCAGTCTCAGGTTGATGATGTATTGGTTATTGGATTTAGGGCTCTGTAAACCAAGGTTTTTGATTAATAAGTGAATTCCCCCTATTGAATTATTAAATAGTTGTATTAGGTTTTTTGATTACTATTCTACATCCAATTCACTTAGCAAATCTTCAATATTGAGTGGCCGTGTGTACATATCTATATCTCCGTTCGTATTTTTTGGCCATTCTTTCTTTGGTCTGTCCCAATAGAGCTCTACCCCGTTTCCATCAGGGTCATCCAAATACAAGGCCTCTGAAACCCCATGATCGGCTGCTCCAGTAAATGGATAATGAGCTTCTTTCAAACGCACAAAAATTTCGGCTAATGCTTTTCTGCTCGGGTAAACGATAGCAGTGTGGAATAGACCAGGGTATTTCTTGGGCGCTGGATCTGACCCTTTACTTTGCCAGGTGTTTAAGCCGATATGATGGTGATAACCACCTGCAGAAATGAAAGCTGCTTGATCGCCCAATTTCTGTATGATTTCAAAACCCAATAAGCCATGATAAAAATCCAAGGCTCGGTCCAAATCAGAAACTTTCAAATGAATATGTCCGATGCGCGTTTGTGCTGGGATCTGATAATTTTCCATGATTTTTACTTTCAAAATGAGCTTTCACCCCAAGACTTGTCAAAAACAAACTCAGTTAGGGGCTTTCTAGTTCGCTCTTTCATTTCTCTAGCCTTTAATTCTTCAGGTACCTCTTCAATGTCTTGTCTATAGCCTAATGCAATAGCCGATACAATTTCAAAATCATCCGGAATGTCAAAATCCGCCTGGATATTTTCTCTTACAATACCGGCCATTTGATGTAAATACAAATCCATGGCGGTAGCTTGCGCAGACATATTTCCTACTGCCAAACCAAGATCATGCATATAGTGCATATTAGGCTTCCCATTCTTATCAAAGGTTTTCTTGGCGAAGGTGAGCATCAATACCGGAGCATTTTGAGCCCAAGTTTGGTTATGCGGATTAATGCCATTCAATACCTTCTTATAAAGAACTTCTTGCTCTTTCCGAGCCACTATAAATCGCCAAGGCTGTTCATTAAAACAGGATGCTGCCCAACGTGCTGCTTCAAATAGTTGCTTAAGTTGATTTTTGCTAACTTCCTGATCAGAAAAAGCTACCGGACTTTGGCGTTTTTTTATTAAATCCAGTTGAATTTGAGCTAAGTCCTGAGATGTATCTATTGTTTGATTTTCCATAATTATATTTTTCAATAAATACGGAAATTCAAATTACATGTTGCTACATGGATTTTTATTAGATAAAATTATGCAGTTCTCCCCGATTAATAAAACTAAACTAGAATGTGGTGAAAAGGCAATAAATCAAGACATCCCTAATCCTATTCAGTTGAGCAACTAATGATTATAGAACATCTCTTTCCGATTGGAGATGAAAATTGCCTTAGTTAAAAGAGGTTTAATTTTTGCAATCTTAAATTAAGATTTGTGATTTAAGACAAGTGTTAACTAAACAAAAATGACAACAAACTATTCCTTTCTAACCCCATATAAATATCGAATCCCTTCATATAAACCATCTACTGTAGTTCCTGCATGTCCTCTATCCTCAAATATTTCACTATGAATATTAATGTTTTCAGCACTACTATTTTCTATAATAGCCTTCCATTCTTTCCAGTTTGCGATCATATTTTCACTTTCCGAGGCTCCCACAAATGTGACAATATCAAGGTCTGAATCCTTCCATTTCTCTTCCTCCTTTAAACTCTCAAATATTATTTTGTTATCCCAAAAGAGCGATGGACTTCCAATAATTAATTTCTCAAATAAATCAGGATATTCAATTGCCAAATACACACCGAAAAGCCCACCAATTGAATGACCATAAAAAGCTTTATCATCAGCATCAATCGTATAGTTTCGATCCATATATGGGATGAGATTCGCATCTAAAAATGACGCAAAATCTTTCGCCTGTCCTGAATTTTCTATTTCTTTTGCAAAAGTAGGGGTCATTTCTGTAATCCTCGCCCTTTGCGCTTCTACAAAATTTCGCTTTGTATAATCTATACCCACTACAATCACTTCTTCTACTTGATTAAATATCCACATAGCCGTAAAAATCCCAACAGATAGGTCAAAAGAATAAAAATCATCCGTCAACACAAGTAGTGGATATGTTTTATCCTTTACTCCATAAGCAGGAGGTAAAAAAATAGAAACCTTATAGGGTATGCTATCTTCTTCATCATATAAATACCTTACGTCTATTGTCCCTTCATACTGAGGATCCATTTTTGAAAACATTTCTTTGACTTTATCTTTTTCCTGTGAATAAGACAAATTACAAATCATACATACTAACATAGCGCTTGTTAAAAAATATCTCAATTTCATAATCAATAGTTTTTATTTGAAAAAGTGTTTACAATATCCCGTAAACTTTTGATTTCCAAGTTAATAGTTGCATGATTTGCACTCAATACCCATTTTTTAGTAAATTGATTTTAACAGACTTTTTTTCTTATGATTGACCCTATCAATTATTCGAGATATCAAAAGCGAAAAATCTGTATCCAAAACAATTTGAATGATTGGATAGAACAAATTATCCTAAGGGAATCCAATAAACTGGTAGGCTTTAAGAGTAATTTTAGCATGTACACGATCGATCCTTATCAACCGATTTACACAACTGCAGATAAAATTGAAAGGCTGGATCTTGTACATTCCAGCAATACATCTGTCAGTCGTGACATTATTTCTGATACTGAACTAAAAATTATAGAAAAATTTGTTTCCCGTATATATAATTTCCCTTACCACCAGTATTACCTTAATCCATTCAATTTATCTTTTCAATTGCTTTGTCAGGGGAAGATTCCCTCAAAGCAAAGTGGTAAAATATTATTCAATTTTGAAATCCTAGCATTAAGCAAACAATTGACCCCTAAGATTATATTGCAGCGTAATACCTTTATCAGTTCATTAGGTTGTAATCAATACTCAAATCCATTATTTACAATCTTAAATCGCAAGACTGGGTCGATAATCACAAAAGAGACGACTGATATAGGCATGCGAGAAGCCCAATTCACTAAACGCGAACTGGAAATAAAAAAACTATTGGCTAACGGCTTATCGAGTAGGGCAATTGCCATCAACTTAGGTTTAAGCAAAGAAACGGTTTCTACCCACCGAAAAAACATTAAAAGAAAAGAATATGCAGCTACCCTTTAACAAAAAGAATAGCGAATACCTTTATAATTTAATGGATGTGGGAAAAAGGCATATCAATCAATGTGACACAAAGGCCATATTGCACAACCTAAATAATTTAATCAACCTTTACAGTAATAAATTTGGCCCTACCTATTATTCTATAAATGACTGTAGTACAGGACAATACCTATACATATCGGAGAATTGCCAACAAATTACTGGGTATCCCCAAGATTATTTTTACCAATTTGGACTGAAAGGATATCACGATTTCCGGGCGCCTGAGAATGATAAGTTTTTGAAAGAAATGATTATTTCCAGTTGGAATTATGCTCATAAATTGCCCAAAAATGATAGATTGAATTTGATCACTAATTTTGATTATTGCATTATCACTGGAGATCATTACAAATTCAAAAGAATTTTAGATCAATTAATAACTTTATCACTTGATAGGGATGGGAAATTTCGGATATTATTAGCCATATCACAAGAAATAAGTCATATTAAAAAACCAGATCCAATTTTACTTCCTGGAGCATCTATTCATTTGAGAAGGAATGGAAGTCACCATCTGTATAATCATTTCACTCAAGATTTTATAGATATGGATACTCTGACCGAACGTGAACATGAAATTTTATCTTGTTATGGAGTAGGCATGAATAGCGGTACTATAGCAGAGTCTTTATTTATCAGTCCCTTTACAGTTCAATCCCACAGAACTAATTTGTATAAAAAAACTAAATGTAAAAATATAAATCAATTAAAAGCTTTTGCACAAAGTATTCACTAAAAAAACCACCCAGTTTCCCAGGTGGCTTTCGGTTATGAATAAACAGTGCGTGTTTATTATCTTCTATCTACAATCTAGGTTCTAGACTCTAGTTTCTTTTATGACCCGCACATCTCGCAATCATCCGGATTATCCAATGAGCAGGCTACTTGTGCTGCTTTTAAAGCTGCCACATCATCTTCATTGCTGGCTTGTGGCCCCTGACCCTGAGGCGGAGTGCTTGGTCGGTTCACTTTGGTATCCGTATTTTGGGTGATGTCCTGTTGCGGTTGAGCTTCAGGTTTCGGCTCGCCCAATTGGCTTTTATCTACTGTAAACTGAATCGCACTAGTTGCCGCTTTCGATCTCAAGTAGTACATACCTGTTTTAAGTCCTTTCTTCCAAGCATAGAAATGCATAGAAGTCATTTTACCAAAGTTAGGATCTTGCATGAACAAGTTCATACTCTGCGATTGACAGATATAAGCTCCGCGATCTGCCGCCATATCGATAATGGATTTTTGAGATATCTCCCAAACTGTTTTATAAAGCTCTTTCAAATCAGCAGGGACTTCCGCAATATCCTGAACTGAACCATTGGCCGCAATCAGTTTATTTTTCATACCGTCATTCCATAAGCCTCTTTCAATTAGGTCACGCATGAGGTGCTTGTTCACTACCACAAACTCTCCAGATAATGTTCTTCTAGTGTAAATATTGGAAGTATATGGCTCAAAGCACTCATTATTACCCAAAATCTGAGAAGTAGAAGCGGTTGGCATTGGCGCTACTAACAATGAGTTACGCACACCGTTTTTCTTCACTTCTTGCTTCAATGTAGTCCAATCCCATCTGTCCGTTGGCTCTACATTCCACATATCAAATTGGAAAATTCCTTTTGATACTGGGGAACCCTTATAAGTTTCATAAGGGCCTTCTTTTACAGCCAAATCTTTAGAAGCCGTCATAGCCGCAAAGTAAATGGTCTCAAAAATTTCCTTATTCAATTTTCTTGATTCTTCAGAATCAAATGGATATCGCAATAACATGAAAGCATCTGCCAATCCCTGTACACCCAACCCAATAGGTCTGTGTCTCATATTGGAAGTTTTAGCTTCCTTTACAGGATAATAATTCACATCAATAACACGGTTCAAATTTACTGTAGCAGTATAAGTAATATCATATAACTTATCGTGGTCAAAGAATTTCTGACCGTTTTCGTCTTCTTGCACAAACATTGGCAATGCAATAGAAGCCAAGTTACAAACCGCCACTTCATCCTTAGAAGTATATTCTAAAATCTCAGTACATAAGTTTGAAGACTTGATCGTACCTAAGTTTTTCTGATTCGATTTTTTGTTGGCCGCATCTTTATACAACATATAAGGCGTTCCAGTCTCTATTTGAGATTCTAAAATTTCGAACCACAATTCTTGTGCTTTTACGGTTTTTCTGCCTCTTCCTTCTCGCTCATATTTCTCATAAAGCTTTTCAAAATCATCTCCGTAAGCTTCATCCAAGCCTGGAGCCTCATTCGGATCAAATAAAGTCCATTCTGCATTGGCTTCCACTCTCTTCATGAATAAATCTGACATCCACATGGCGTAGAATAAATCACGTGCACGCATTTCTTCTTTTCCATGGTTCTTTTTCAAATCCAAGAAATCGAAAATATCAGCATGCCAAGGCTCAAGGTAAATAGCGAAACTACCTTTTCTTTTTCCACCACCTTGGTCAACATATCTAGCGGTCATGTCGAAGTTTCTCAACATCGGCACAATACCATTGGAAACCCCACCGGTTCCTTTGATGTATGATCCTGTTGCCCTTACGTTATGAATGCTTAGTCCGATACCCCCGGCCGATTGAGAGATTTTAGCCGTTTGCTTTAAGGTATCATAAATTCCGTCAATACTATCTTCTTGAATAGTCAATAAGAAACATGATGATAATTGTGGTTTAGGAGTACCCGCATTGAAAAGTGTTGGTGTAGCATGCGTAAACCACTTTTCAGACATCAAATTATAAGTTTTGATGGCTGATTCAATATCCTCCCCATGAATACCAATCGCCACTCTCATCAACATATGTTGCGGACGCTCTACAATTTTACCGTCCACCTTCATTAGGTATGAACGCTCTAAAGTTTTGAATCCAAAGAAATCATAGCCAAAATCACGGTCATAGATAATAGCAGAATCTAATTGGGCCGCGTGTTTTTTGATGATTCCATAAGTTTCAGTAGAAAGCAAAGGTGCATTTTGACCTGTTTTTGCATCCACATAAGTGTAAAGTCTTTTCATAGTATTGCTGAAAGACTTACTAGTGGTTTTATGCAAATTAGAAATGGCTATTCTAGCAGAAAGCTTAGAATAATCCGGATGCTTAACCGTCATAGAAGCAGCGGTTTCAGCGGCTAGGTTATCCAATTCTTGGGTAGTTACGCCATCGTAAATACCATTGATTACTTTTCTAGCCACATCAATTGGCTGAATGTAATTAAGATCTAAGCCGTAGCATAGTTTCTCTATGCGGGCGGTAATTTTATCGAATTTAACGGTTTCTCTCCTACCGTCTCTTTTTACAACTAACATGCTATTTTTATTTTATGGGGTTCACGTCCCCCGCCCAGACGGGGAAACTCTCTTTTAGTTTTATGGTACTTATACTCTGTTCGGACGAGATTCCTGCTTCCGCAGGAATGACGCCTTGAATACAATCTATCTATGCGT
Organism: Marivirga sp.; assembly: GCF_051117495.1. Taxonomy (NCBI): domain Bacteria; kingdom Pseudomonadati; phylum Bacteroidota; class Cytophagia; order Cytophagales; family Marivirgaceae; genus Marivirga; species Marivirga sp. The sequence goes on from NZ_JBNPEF010000004.1 coordinate 516,309, forward strand.
TAAATTTTCTGTCATTTCCTTAGAAGTCTTCGTCTAAAGAAAATTTAGCTTTGTCGCTATCTTCTTCTTTCTTCATTACACCTGCTTTTTGGTAATCCCCTACTCTTTTCTCGAAGAAGTTGGTTTTACCTTGCAGTGAAATCATTTCCATGAAGTCGAATGGATTACTGGATCCATACACTTTATCACATTCTAATTCGGACAATAACCTGTCTGCCACGAATTCAATGTATTGGCACATTAAGTCTGCATTCATTCCGATTAATTTTACGGGTAATGAATCAGTAACAAATTCTTTTTCGATTTCCACCGCATCAGTGATGATGGAGGTTACTTTCTCTTTGGATAATTTATTTACTAAATGATTATTATAGAGTAAACAAGCAAAATCACAGTGCAATCCTTCATCTCTTGAAATTAATTCGTTGGAGAAAGTCAAACCCGGCATCAAGCCTCTTTTCTTCAGCCAGAAGATAGAGCAAAAACTTCCAGAAAAGAAAATGCCTTCCACAGCGGCAAAAGCAATTAATCTTTCGGCATAATTTCCTTCATCAATCCAACGCAAAGCCCAGTCCGCTTTTTTCTTTACACAGTCCATGGTTTCAATTGCATTGAAAAGACTACTCTTTTCTTTATTATCCTTTACATAAGTGTCAATTAATAAAGAGTAGGTTTCAGAGTGTACATTTTCCATGGCAATTTGAAAACCGTAGAAGAACTTAGCTTCCGTATATTGAACTTCTGCTACAAAATTCTCTGCTAGGTTTTCATTTACGATCCCATCACTTGCTGCGAAGAAGGCCAAAACATGCTTTATAAAATGTGTTTCTCCATCCGTCAGATTTTCCCAGTCTTTTTGATCCTGACTCAAATCAATTTCTTCCGCAGTCCAGAAGCTCGCTTCCGCCATTTTATAGAATTCCCATATATCCTTATGTTGTATTGGGAATAATACAAATCGGTCTTTGTTTTCTTTCAGAATCGGTTCGTCTTGGAATGTGCTTACTTCACTCATCTTTGAAATATTTTTTAGTTTTAATAAATCTTTAACAGAAAACAGGGAGGGTAAAAGCTAAAGAATTATTACTCAAGCAGATCAAAAAAATTACGCAGTCAAAAATCTTTTTTCTAATCCCTATTTTCCTGGCTGTGCTTACAAATATTAGGAAGAAAGCTGAAAAATCAAAGGAGAAAAAGTTACTGACAGAAGGTTGTGGATAAGTACATATTTATCTGTTTTTCAATGTTTTAAGTACTTTTATCTCATCAATACTTAGGGGATTTTTCGCTGTATTCGAACATTAAAAAAAGTTGCGAAAGTTTTCCACAAGTACAAGCATATAAACGACCAAAAATATGGAGGTAAAAGAACTTTATTACATACTTAATTATTATACAACAACCTCTCTTTCAAGTCTTCAGGCATAAATTCAATCTGAGGCTCGTGTTGATTTAGAAAAAATGCTACTGGTCCGTAGTAAGTGTTGCCTGTTACCGGATCTTCGAATTTCCTATATACCCCTTTCTTCATTTTATTGGATAATGCTGCTGAAACTGAGCTCCTTACTTTAGATTTGTTCAGGTCAGGCTCTTTTTCCATTATAAAATCAACCACTTCATTGGTTTTGATTAATTTCCGCTTAAAATCAATAAAATAGGCGATTTTCTTGGTCCAAGCCCATTGATCATGGTAGGTATTGGTTTTCTGATGCAATAAGTTCTGCGCTTCATTTTCCTGAAAAAGAGGAAGGTTAACCAAAGCCGCAAGGTGACTGTCAATTTCTTCTATCTCCGATTTGAATTGATTAATTTTCATTTGTAAAGCCTTCTTTTTGTCTCCTAAAGCTTTTACATATAGGTCGGTATATTTCTCAGGAATGTTTACTTTCATAAAGCTGATATTTATTAGACTAACGAACCATACAAAACAAAGCAATTCAAGCGTTTTAAGCAAGCATATCAAGCATTATATTATTCTATGATGAGTTTATTGGCGTTTTTATTACTTGTACCGCTTGCTTTTATCGATAATTCAAGCGAATAAATTAACGCTTATTAAATGTGTAGAACAGAAAAAGGAGAAAATACACTCCATATTAGATAAGCTTTTGCAACTATAAATAAAATCACTATATTTGCATTCCTTTTGGGAAATAGTATTCTTAATAAACAATTATTTCAATGTACGCAATTGTAAACATAGCCGGAAAGCAGTTCAAAGTAACGCAAGACCAATTCGTTTACGCTCCAAAGATGGAGGGTGAGGATGGCGCTTCCGTAGAGTTCGACAAAGTATTGTTAGTTGACAATGACGGAAAAGTCGAAGTAGGTGCACCTTTAGTAAAGGGCGCTAAGGTATCAGGGAAAATCCTTGGTCATGTTAAAGGCGATAAAGTAGTGGTATTCAAAAAGAAAAGAAGAAAAGGCTACAAGAAAAGAAATGGACATCGTCAAGATTTCACAAAAGTTTTAATCGAAAAAATTTCAAAATAATATAAACCATGGCACACAAAAAAGGAGCGGGTAGTTCCAAAAACGGAAGAGAATCGGAAAGTAAACGATTAGGTGTGAAAATTTATGGTGGCCAAGCTGCAATAGCAGGAAATATTTTGGTTCGTCAGCGTGGTACTTCCCATCACCCAGGAAACAATGTGGGTATGGGAAAAGATCATACTTTATTTGCACTTACTGATGGAGTGGTTCAATTTAAAAGAGGTAAAAAAGACAGATCTTATGTTTCTGTTGAGCCTGTAAGTTAAGAGCAAAAGAAAAATTCATATAAAAAGCCTTTCAATCAAATTGAAAGGCTTTTTTTTATCCAATAAATTATAACTTCCTGTAATAACTCTTATATTTTAAAAATAATAGGTGATTATTCAGGATTTACCAACACTATAAGGCCTCCCTCTATCTTTAAATGATACAAGATAAGCAATGTAATAGCCATAATCATATTACATCTAAAACACCCACACTCCCCCTACAGCTGTAAACAATAACTATTAAATCAGCAATTTATTTATTATATTAAACAGACTTCTTAAATAAAGTTATTGAATTGAAAGTCAGACTTTTATATATAGCCCTAGTTTCACTGATTAATATCCAATTATTAAGTGCAAATAAAACTGATAGCCTTAGACAATTATTGTCAAGTGCAGAAGGCAGAGAGAAAATTGATGTTCTCCACTTATTGATATTTGATAATTGGTTAAACCAGCCTGATTCTGCCCAAAAATATGCTGAACAAGCACTTTTTATCTCCAAGAAATTAAATGATCAAGTCAATATTTCAAAATCCTTAAGACTTTTAGGAGGCACATTTAATTATAAAGGAGAATTTGAAAAAGCATTGGAATACAACATCCGAGCACTGGAAATTGCCAATCAAATTAATGATTCCATATTGATGCACAATGCCTTGAATAATATTGGTTTTGTAAATATCAGCTTAGGAAATTATCAGAATGCATTGGAATACTTGATGCGTTCTTATGAAATGAAGAAAAAATTAGGTGTAAAATATGGCTTAGAACATACATTAAATAATATAGGCCTAGTTTATCAACAAGCGCTAATGTTTGACAGTGCTCATAATTATTTCCAAAAGGGATTGAAAGTAGCTCAAGACAATAAAGAATATGATTTGATTATATATTCACAAAATAACATTGGGAATACGCATTTATTGCAACTTGAAATCGATAAAGCTGAAATGTATTTTAAATCCTCCTTAAAATATACCAAAATGCATGAAAATAGAAATTGGCAAGCTGTAACACTTCATGGAATGGGGCAAGTCATGCTTTTTAAGGAGAAATATGATTCAGCACTCTATTACCTAAACAAGTCTTTTGAGATAAGAGAATCTATTAAGGACCAAAAAGGAATGGGTGAAATTTACTTATGGCTAGCGAAATTATCTTTCATGCAAGAAAAGCCCGAGGAGTCTTTATTATTATTGGGGAAAAGTGATTCAATAGCCAACAAAATCAAGGCACAGGATTTGGTTATTAAAATTCACGAATTGGAAGCCATGATTCATCAAAAGTTAGGAAATTTAGAGAAAGCTAATGAATTACTAGCGATGAATGTAAAACTCAAAGATTCTTTATATGTAAATGTACTAGGTAGAAATTTAAGTCTCATTCACTTGAAATTAAAGGAAAATGAAAATATGAGACTTTTACAAGAAAGTGAAATCGCATTAAAAGAAAAAGGATTTCAAAATCTGGTTTACATTTCTCTACTTATTTTGATCACCCCATTTTCTATTTTATTGATTTTAATCTTCCAGAGAAACAAAAAAATAAATAACACACTCAAAAAGCAAAATGATAAAGTTGAGGCTCAAAAAGAGGAGATAGAATCACAAAAAGAATATCTGGAACTCAATTTAAAGGAGTTAGAAAGAGCCAAAAGTGTAATAAGCCAACAAAAGGATGAGCTGGAAATTTTAAATGAACAGTTGGCAGGTACTGTTGATAAAAGGAATATAGAACTTAAAACTGTCAATGAAAGGCTTAAATCCACAAGTTTGGAACTTGATAATTTTATATATAAATCCTCGCATGACATTAAAGGCCCCATAGTCCGGTTAATGGGAATTTGTGATTTAGCCTTACAAGATGTGGAAGATGCAAAAGCATTGAATTATTTCAGTATGTTGGACAAAGCAGCCATGAGGTTGAATGTTATTATTGAAGAATTAAAATTAATTGGCGAACTACATGATAAAACATTGGAAAACAGTCAAATAGATTTTCGAACCATCGTTCAGGAAGCCTTTAACGAAGTAATTTATATTGAAAACATAAAAATATTTGACCTCAAAATCGATATCAAAAATAACTTTTTATTCTATTCCGATGAATCAATTATAAAGCTAATAGTCTTCAATATTTTACAAAACTCCATACAATTCATGAAAAGTGAGAATCTTAAGGATTACAAAATGGAGTTCTCTGTTACCCATCAGCCTCAAAGCATCAGTATGATCTTTAAATTATATGATCTGAAGCTAATTGATGAAGAAAGCAATAAACTGATGAAGGGTTTTTCAAAAGCTCAGAACGAATTTGAAAATATTAGCATTGGGCTTTATACAGTTAAGCAATGCATTCAAAAACTGAACGGGGATTTCAATATCCAACCCGAAAACCATAAACATACAATTTTTGAAATTGAACTGCCTAAATCCATCTAATTCAATCATTCATCATCCTGGACATTAACGGAAATATTACCTCCTAAACTAGTGGAAATACCTACCCTTACTCCCCAACCTTTATATTGCATATTTTCATATTGAGTAGCCACTTCAATACGGAAAAATTTTAGGATGCCATCTAAAGAATAGCCTAATTCAGTATAATTATTACTATCTGGCGTATAAAGATAATTTAGGAATGCACCTTCTTTTAAGCCTAAGAATCGGGTAGCGGGAATTTGTGTAACCAAAAATTTTCTAAATCGATGAAAAATGAAATTTTGTGCATAAAACTGATCGGTGCTGAATCTATAGTAGTCTAGTAATCTAAAGGATTCCACGGGATCATTTTGGGTAATGAATGCTCTATTGCCCGGAAAATGGGCATAATCCATAAAGCCCAGATTCTTATTATTGAGAAAAGCCCCAATATTAGTATTAAAATAGGTTTTACCTTTCGCTCCAAAATCGAATTCGTCCTTATAGCCCACTACCAATCGGTCAAAATCCACATCACTTCCCGCCAGGTTTTTAAAGCCTTTATAGTATTCTAAAGTAAAGCGAGTTGGCCGTTGAGTCACAGGTCTTTTTATGCCATTTCGAATCACGTACTTTACAAAAGGCTTATAATAAAATTTCACATTGGCTGTAAGTGCAGTCTGTCCATCAAAATCATCAATAGGATTTATATTGACAGGAAAATTAGGCGTAAATTCCCGTTTCCAGTCAATTGTTTTAAAATCTGTATTATTATTGAGTCTCTTTCTTTCTTCATATTCCAATTCGGCAGACATTCCCAATTTAGTAGAGAATCTCCTTTCATAATTTAACTTCATGAAATCCTTTTCATAAAGCTTCATGAAATTCTGTTCCCATATAGTAGAAAAGCTTGTATTTAGAAGCGGTATGACGGCAGGGGCATCATTAAACTGATCCACATAACGCCCTATCCTAAAGGATATATCACCTGTTTTGAATTGATATTTGGCCAATACTTTCCCAATGAATTTATTTCGAGCAACTGAATAACGAACAGTCGGTTTTAACAATGCATAGGAGTTCCGATAAAAATAACTTCTATCAACCTCATCCTTTTTTAGAGTGGTATCAAATTTTATGGGAATAAACTTCTTCAGGCCGATACTATAATCAATATTAAAACCTTCTACTGTATTATAATGAATATTTAAAAAGGGATTATAAATTTTAAAGTAAAGTTTACTTGCACTATCTAATCGATAATTTCCTCCTACTAGAATATCAGTAATTTGAAAGGATGATTTTTTAACCGACTTAACAGAATCTTTCGATAAATCTTCTTCTATCAGAGTATTCAAACTGTCAATCTTGGCATAGCCTCTGGTCTCATCTTTAGATAATGGGATAGGGCGTATTTGCGCCCAAAAATTGGAATCTTGATTAAAGGCGGAGGAGTCAACTTTATAATCATAAATACCAATGATATCTTGTTTGGCCAATGAATCTTGTTGTGATTTTTTATAGTCGTTCATGATGTCTGCCAAATCCTCAGATTTCACCACTACTTTTTCTTTCTTTTCGGTCTTGACCAATTCATTTGCCTCCTCTATAATATCCTCTGTCATTTTCCCTTGTTCAGCATCGTCTTTATCCAAAATTTTGATATTTCTTGGCAATGCAGGATTCAATTCAATATTGTATTTACTCATGGAAGCCAAGTATTTTCCTTCAAAGCCTACTCCCATCAACTTGCCATCAACATCAAATTGATGGGTTATAGGCATCCAAGCTAACTCATTAATATTTTGGTAAACTTGTTGTATTCTTACCTGAATTCCCAATTCAATTTGAGCATCCAAATCTACCCTAAATAATGCCCAATCTTCTTCCACTAACTGAATTTCCCCTTCAAATACATTTGGGGCAGGTACTTTTGGGATGACTTTAATTTTATTGATTAAATATTCACCATCCATAAAAGCACCAAGATGTTTAAATCGATAATATCGAAAGGCCTTGGAAGAAAGCGGGGAAATAACGGAGGCAATTTCATCTTGATAAAAACTTCCCGCTATGAAACGCATAGGGTTGGCATTAAAATCTGTCTTTTTGGAAGCATATACAGATATCACTTTTTCAGAAAACTGATTGGGTCTGCGATAACTCACCTCACTCACAGATTCTGTAATTATCATGGTTTCCGTGTCTATCCCTTCTTTTTTTAACATACTAGTCAAATAGAATGGGATATCGGTCACCCTACCTTTTCCTTTCACATAAACTGTGGCGGAGTAAGCATCAATTTGCTGACGGTGATAACTACTTTTTGCGATGGCCTTTCTCATCATCCAATTTGCAGGATCAGTGGCTTTGGCTGTAGTGGTTACTTCATCCAATAACAGACTTTGTTTTGGTAAAATCACATCCAGTCTGATATTTTCATTCTTAACAGTAATATCTTTTCTTACTGTTTCATAACCCACAAACTTAAACTGTAGTGTGTAGTTTCCTTCTTTTAACTGTAATTCGTAATAAGCTTCTTGATTGGTAGATGTGCCTGAGCCCGTTTCTTCCACATAGATGGTAGCAAAAGGCAATATTTCCCCATCATCTCCATAAACGACTCCCCTAACCCCTTGTGCTTTGATTTGAAATATTAATCCTAATAAAAGAAAGGTAGTAAATAGTTTTTTCATATAGTGGGTTCAAATGAAGGTTCAAGATATTAAAGTAAAGATTTATAATAGAAGCTTAAATGAAAAAAATCACATATAAAGCTTTTTGCCTTTTATCCTATCTAAAACCTCTTCGGGCACTAAATATTTCACCGAACGATTATTTTTTATGGATTTTCTGATAAAGGTCGCAGATATATCCATCATCGGTGCTTCCACAAAACGTACATTTTCATGATTTTCCAATGATGATTTTTTAGCATTTGGCCTAGGGTAAACCAACAAGCCGTAATCCCTTAAGATTACATCACTATTTTTCCATTTTGGGAAACTCTTCAAATTATCTTCCCCAATAATTAATCTAAAATGATGATTGGGGTTTTGATCGGTCAGATAGGCTAAGGTATCGCAAGTATAACTTGGTTTGGGCATATTGAATTCAATATCCGTTACCTTCATATGAAAATTATCGGCAATAGCCGATTGTACCAGATCATAACGATCAAATTCATGAGCTAAGGAATTCTGTTTTTTGAATGGACTTTGCGGAGACACTACAAACCAAACTTCATCTACATCCGGCTCCTCCAACATGGTATTGGCAATAATCAAATGCCCCACATGAATGGGGTTAAAAGAACCAAAAAATAGGCCTATGTCTTTATTCATTTAGGTTTGATTTAATTTTCAAAATTTCCATAAGAAGCTATGATAAATTACACCTCTATTAACTCAAGTAACACCCCTATAATCCCCTCAAGGGGATAGTCTCACAGATTTAAATTTGCATATATTACATTTTAATATTTCTCCACCACCAAATAAAATATTTGCAGTGATTTTTAATCAAGCATATCCTTTTTGATCATTGCGACTCCCCCCTTGAGGGGGGCGAAGGGGGGTGTCCCAATTCGTTAATATAATCCAAAATTGAATTTATGACATATTCTATGCTGTGCTTAACATCCAAATCATCAAACCTTAAAAAATTTACCCCGAAACTCTCAAGCCTTTTCTGTCTTTCAAAATCAAGTTGAATTGCCTCTTCGTAATCATGTGAAGAACCATCTATTTCAATTGCTAACATTAATTCATGACAATAGAAATCCACAATATAACAATCCATCGGAACCTGCCTATGAAACTGATAACCCAATCTCCTACCTTTAATTTGCTCCCACAGCAATATTTCGGACAAAGTGCTATTTTTTCTTAATCTTCTAGCCAAATCCTTAAGATATGGTTGATAGGGTATGATTTTATTTTTGGTCAAAACAATACGAATTTTACTTAAAATATACAGCTATTTAAGATTTTTCAATAAAATCAGCCACCATGTCCTCTGCTTTTTTGAGGGATGTCTCCAAATCCTCGTTGACTAAGGTAACATCAAACTCTTTTTCAAAAGTCATTTCAAATTTGGCTTTATAGAGTCTTTGGGATAAACTGGATGAAGACTCAGAATTTCGGTTTTTCAATCTTTCTTCTAATACCTCAAGTGATGGGACTTTCACAAAAACAGCCAAGGCATCATCACCAAAGTACTTTTTAAGTTTGAGTCCTCCTTTGACGTCCACATCGAAAATAACCGCTTTACCAGCATCCCAAATTCTTTGGACTTCTTCTTTTAGCGTACCATAAAAATTGCCTTCATAAACCTCCTCCCACTCCACAAACTCATCTTTATCAATACGCTTTTTGAATTCTTCCACGGTCAGGAAATAATAATCAACCCCATCTACTTCAGTTCTTCCTCTTTTATCTCGCGTGCAGGCAGAAATAGAGAATCCTAGCTCGGGATGTTTATCTAATAAATGTTGTACGATAGTAGTTTTACCAGCCCCTGATGGAGCCGAAAAGATAATGGCTTTACCGTTTTTTTTCATTTTAAGGAAGCGGTTTCGGAAATTTTACTTTGAATAGAGTTGGCTAAGCCTGTAGGGGAATTATTGGGTTTGATGTGATTTTTGAGACTGTCTTTGATAGTCTTACTTAATAGATATTCTTCTCTGCAATCCTCACATTTTTCTAAATGTTGCATTAATGTTTGATGTTGTTCTGGCGTTGCTTGTCCATCAATTACTAATTGTAATAATTCAGTACACGCTTGTTTTTGCTCAACTTCCATGGTTTGCTTGTTCATTAAAAAATTATGGCGGTTACCCTTTTCTTTGCAAATATGCCTAATGTTTTCTTCTACTAAAAATCTCTTTCAATTATTTTCGTTTATCCTTATAGCCTAAGGAACTAGCATATTGTTTTAATTTCTCTTTTAATAAATTCCTTGCCCTGTGCAATCTACTTCTTACGGTTCCAATGGGAATATCTAAAATTTTGGCCATTTCCTCATAAGTGAAGCCTTCCAAATCACACAAAATAATAACTGTTCTGAAATCTACATCCAATGAATTGAGTGCATTGGTGATTTCATCTCCAATTAAATGCTGAACAGTTTCCACCCTTAGGTCAGTGGTAATATTTTCATTCACAGAATCAGAATTGTAGAAAGTCTCTACTTCTTGGTAATCAACCTTATTAGGCTGTTTACTTTTCTTTCTGTAATTGTTAATAAAACTATTCTTCAAGATTCGAAACAGCCAAGCTTTGGCATTGGTTCCCGTTTCAAAAGAATTGATAAATCTATAGGCTTTCATAAAGGTTTCTTGCACCAAATCTTTGGCATCGTCCTCATCTAAAGTAAGCCTAAAGGCGAAATTATACATCGCATCAATATGAGGCATAAATTCCTCATTGAATACTCTTTTTTTATCTTTGCTTTCGTATGACATGCGCTCTCCCACAGAATAGTTTAATTATTGTATATAACCAAAAAATAGAGAGAAGGTTATGTTTTTCAGCACACAGTTAAGAAGCTATTTTATTAATTTATAATTTTTTGTTGTAAATAATTTCTTCCCTCCTAAAATATTATTCTCCACCCAAGTCAATAATTGCTTTTTCAACTTTTTAGTATTGGAAACGTCATGATCCAGTTTTGTTTTGGTAGTAAAATTTAATTCATCCTGCCAATCCATTGTTTTTATCCAGTCTTGTAGAACTTGAGGATGTGTACCTTTGAACTCTGGAAATCTTAACATGAAGCCATAATCAAAACTTTTTGGCTTTTGAAAATCATTTTCATCCACTTTATTGGAATGAATCTTACTTAAGGAAGCGGATTTTTTGGTCATCAATTTGGGAGGACGAACCCAACCATAATGATAGATATAGGCATCTAATTTTTTCACTCCCAATTTATAAGTGCCTTCTTTCACTCTATAATTAATTCCATCAAAATTCGGAATCCTTCTAAATGATTGTGCCGATTTCCAACTATGAATATCTTTTTTATTTCTGACAATTCTTATCTCCCAAGGATACCATCCATGTTCATGCTGGAAATGATTATAGTCGCCCCAGAAATGAATGTATTTGAACAAAAATCCTTCTACACGTTCATCCTCAAGGTACATTTTGCATTTCTCCACAATTTCAGCATGGTATTTTTCATGCACTAGTTCGTCTGCTTGTAGGTAAAACAGCCAATCACCTGTGCAGGCTTCTTTTGCAATATCGGTTTGATGGGCATTTTCCATGCCTCTTGGATATTTTTCAGTATCCCAAACCGTATCAATTATCTTGATTTTGGGACTCCCCAATGATAAAATCAGTTCCCTGGTATTATCGTCAGGATCACAATCGCCCAATGCCACCACAAATTCATCCACTATGTCCAATATTGAAGCGATAGACTCCTTAATTGGGTAATACAGCTTACCTGCATTCTTTACCATGGTAAAGCCACTAATTTTCATCTAGCTTATATTTTAAATTTTACTTACTTTTTGACATCAGCACAATGATCAAAATCTGTCAGGTTATTGACCGCTATTAATAAAAAACATTACAATCGATAATACTGTAATTTTTTAAAACCTGACAGCTTTCATCTATATTTTAAACTTGCCAAAATAGAATTACTCAATTTCTTAAATTTTAAGTAATTTCGTATTTCACTTTTCTTACAAATCTTGGAAATATATGAATTCCCGTAATCAAGAACTCTATTTTCATGTTGGTCTTGGTAAAACCGCATCTACTTTTTTGCAATCTCGATTTTTCCCAAAATTAAGAGGTATCCACTATACCCCCTCGAACATCTACAGATTTTTTCCAAAAATAGTGAAAAAAGGGCAGTATGACAGATACTTGTTCTCTAGGGAATTTGACAGACAATTTTATACCGAAACCCAGAAAATAGCTGATCTTTCTAAAGACACAAATATAATTATCATTCTAAGAAGGCATGACAACTGGATTGCTTCCCAATACAGGAGGTATGTTAAAAACGGAGGCAAACAAGATTTTAAAGAATTTATAGATTTGGATAATGATAATGGGGCTTGGAAACAAAAGGACTTGTATTTTTATCCTATGCTCGAGTTTATAAAAGAAAGTTTTACTAAAAAGCCTTTGGTTTTATTTCATGAGGATTTAAGGAAAGATCCCGAAGAATTTCTAAATAAAATCGCACATTATTTAAAGGCCGAATTTTCACTCCATGATATTAACCTGAAACCTAAACATTCCGCTTATAGTGATCACCAGTTGAGATTAGTCAAGAAATACAGCCCAATTAATAAAGATCAGGAAACTCATTATGCCAATAGAGTGATAACATTTATCGTTTATCGTTCAAAATGGCTCATAAATCATTTGGTGCTTTATGGTGCTCAATTAATTCCCAGATCTAAATCAGCAACTTTAGTCAATTCAAACCATCAAAAAAAGGTGGCGGAATTTTATCAGGATGATTGGCGAAAATGCATTGAATTTGCTAAAATATATTCGGCATGAAGATAAGTGCTACCATTATAACCTTTAACGAGGAAGAAAATATCAAAAGATGCATAGATTCTGTGCTTGAAGTCGCTGATGAAATCGTGGTGGTGGATAGCTATTCCACTGATCAAACAGAGAAAATATGTAGTTCATTTGATCAGGTCAGATTTATTAAAAATGAATTTAAAGGGCATATTGAACAGAAAAACTTTGCCATTCAGCAAGCAGAGCATGAATGGATACTTTCTTTGGATGCTGACGAATGCTTAAGCGATAATTTGAAAACTGAAATAGAGAATATAAAATCTAAGACGGAAGATAAATTTCAAGCCTATTCAATGCCTCGATTAAACAATTATTGTGGACAATGGATCAGGCATAGTGGTTGGTATCCTGATAGGAAGGTGAGGTTATGGAACAGGAAAATGGGCAAATGGGGAGGTCATAACCCACATGATAGAGTCATTTTGGATAATGGCATTCAATCAGGCAAGCTCAATTCAAATTTATTACACTATACCATTGCTAGCTTAAGCGCACATATTAATCAAGTCAATAAATTTTCTGAAATTGCAGCTCTTCAATTATTTAATTCCAAGAAAAAACCTTCAGCCACTTTCAAAATGATATTTGATCCTCCTTTTATTTTTATCAAAAGATATATTTTACAACTAGGATTTTTGGATGGTTTTTATGGTTTAACCATTGCGGTAATTTCAGCGCAGGCAAAATTTTTAAAATACGCTAAATACAAACAGTTTAAATCTAAAAAATGAATATCCTTCATCTAAGTTCTGAATCAAGTTGGCGGGGAGGGGAGCAACAAATTGCTTACCTAATTGAAGAATTAGATAAAATGGGGATTAAACCGATTGTGGCCTGCAAGCCCGACTCAAGATTCGAAGCGCTTTGTATTGATAAAGGCTGGGAGCATTATACTTTGAAGATGAAAAATTCAACTGATGTAAAATCAGGCATTGGTCTTAAAAAATTATGTAAAAATTTATCAATTGATATTGTACATGCTCATAGTTCTCATTCCCATGGAACGGCCTATTTATCTTATTTATTGGGCAATAAAACACCTGTCGTTTTAACCAGAAGAGTAGATTTTGAATTAAAAAACAACTTTATTTCCAAGCACAAATACACCTTTCCTAAAATTAAAAAAATCGTTTGTGTTTCAGATGCCATAAAAGAAATCGTACTAAAGACCACAAAGCAAAGGGAAAAATGCATGACCATATACAGTGCAATCAATCATAAAAAGTTTGAGCCTTATATTGGAAATGATTTTCTGCGAAAGAAGTATAATATTGCTGATGAGATCACTTTAATCGGGAATACAAGTGCCATTGCTCCCCATAAAGATTATTATACTTTTGTGGATAGTGCCCAATATTATGTGCAGAATTTCGATCAAAAAGTGAAGTTTTTTGTCATTGGAAAGGGTGAATTAGAAAAAGAAATCAAGGATTATGTTAAAAACCGAAAGCTTGAAGAATATTTCATTTTCACAGGCTTTCAAAAAAATATCGAAGAGGTATTACCATCATTGGATATTTTCTTTATTAGTTCAAAAACAGAAGGATTGGGCACCAGTGTTATAGATGCTTTTGCTTCTAAAGTACCGGTGGTAGCTACAAAGGCCGGAGGCATTCCTGAATTGGTAAGGAATCTGGAAACAGGCCTAACCTCCAATATTAAGGATTTCAAAAATTTGGCTGAAGATTTGTTTCAGTTGAAAAAAGATAAAAAATTACAAAAGCAACTTATCAAAAATGCATATACATATTCCTTGCAGTTTAACACAAAATCAATGGCTGAAAAGTATTTGAATTTGTATCAAGAAATAAAATCAGAAAAGTGAAAAAAGCTTCCATCATTATATCCTTTTATAACCGAGTTGATCAATTACAATTGATACTTGCGGCATTAGAAAGACAGACTTTTCCTGATTTTGAAGTGATTATTTCTGATGACGGTTCAAATGAAGAGGCAGTAAATGAATTAGAAGAAATCATAAAGCAGTCTGATCTTAGCATCAAACATGTATGGCACCCTGATAATGGGTTTAATAAAACGAAAATTCTCAATAAATCTATTCTCAAAGCTGATTCAGACTATATAATCTTTATTGATGGAGACTGCGTTCCTGCCATTCATTTTATAGAAGACCATATTAAATACGCGAAAGAAAACAGGGTTGTGGTAGGAAGGCGAGTTGAATTATCAGATCAATTGAGCAAAAAAATATCTGAAAATTATATCCAATCAAGCGCTTTTGAAAACTTATGGCTACAGGCTTTAATCAATAGTTTTGATGGTGATACCCGAAAAGCGGAAGCTGGATTTAGAATTTCAAACAGATGGTTGAATGAAAAATTAGGCTCAAATAAAAAAGGAATTTTAGGTTGTAATTTTTCGCTTTCTAAAGCAATACTAATGAATATCAATGGATTCGATGAGCGCTATATTCATCCTGGTGTTGGTGAAGATACAGAAATAAGGGCTCGTCTTCAAAACGGTGGATACGAAATTTTCAAACCTAAATATGCCTTAATTCAATTTCATTTATGGCATAAGAAACAAAGCCGCGGTGGAGAAAAAGAAAATTTAAAACTACTTCAAGAAACCGTTGACAACCAATACATTAAGACTCCTTACGGGATAAAATCCTGACCAGAGGGCTATTTTTTTATACCAAAAAAATTTTTCAGCCTATATCTAAAATACTTTCCCCTATAGCTTTTCCTGTGTTTACCTAAAAACAAGAAATTCTCATTATCTCTCAAATTATCTGTGATGTAATGTGGTTTAAAATTCAGCTTCCAAGCAGTATAGTTAAAGCTCAATTGGTCTCTCTTGCTTCCTTTTTCCAATTCCAACCACCATTTTCCATTATTTTAACGACTTCAGGATCATGATGCCTTCGAATTAAAACAGCAGAAAAAATCAATCCATTATTTTTCGGGTAGTTTTCTGATTTATAGCGTTCGATTTGAGCTTTCATTATTTCGGGATCATCTCTAAAAAAACCTTTTTTTTTCCCTAACTTTAATAAAGATTCATACTCCTCATAAATACAGTCCCTAGCATCAGAACTTTGATTGTGGTCATAAATCATCATTTTATGTTCTTTCAACCCTGACAAAACAAAATCTGTAATATCTATTTTAGCAAGATAATTACCATCCATAAAAACAGAATATTCATAATCCTGAAGAAATAAATGAGGCAAGATTTTAAATCTTCTACTATTTCTAGGCGTATCCTCGAACTCAGGCTCAACATGAACCACTTTCCATATTTTAGATCTAAAAGGATGATCAGTAAAACAGATGTAATCCACACCGGAAATTTTTCTTTGAGGTATTAAATCATCGTAGGGGCCAAAAATGGCAGTATAAATTACTGAACTTATTTATGATAAACTTTAAATTAGCATTATTATAAATGGTTGAGAACCGCAGTAAGAGCGCCCATGAAAATCGCAATAAAAAAAGCCAAGCATTGCCTGGCTTTCTAAAACTTATATTGGATACTTTAGATAGCTATAGTTTATCTTTCTACTTTAAAGTTGACTCTTCTATTTTTAGCTCTATTTTCTCTAGTATCATTAGGATACGCAGGTTCCGTTTCTCCTTTACCCACATATTCTAAACGATCTTTATTAATTCCATTATCCGTTAAGTAATTAACCACGGATTGAGCTCTTTTCTCGGACAATACCTGATTGTATTCCTCAGGACCAGTACTATCAGTATGGCCGATTATAATCACCTCAATTTTGCTGTTATCTTCCAATACCTCTACCATTCTGTTTAATTCCGAAATACTGCTTGGTAAGAACTTATAACTATCAAATGCAAAGAATACATTATTTAACACGATTTCAGCCTTTTCTTTGATAGGAGCCATTATCATATCATTATTGAAGCTTTTGGATTCTTTTTGATTCGTTAAATCCACATTTTCACTAATTGGCAAATAGCCTTTTACTTTTGCAATGTATTGATATTCCTGACCAGCCGGCAAAGCAATTTTATATTCACCTGTAGTAGGGTCTGTTTGAACTTTCCCTACTTCTTTGCCATCTAATGTTTCATAAGATACAATTGCATCCAACGGTTCCTGAGTTTCGGCATCTACTACCCTTCCTGATATGGTGATTACCGGATTTAATTCATTGAATAATGGCATTGGTAGTCTGTAAATGTCCATATCTCCCAGAGAATCTTCTTTGGTATAATAAGCATAATTACCTTCAGCTGGCATACTAAAGAATAAATCATCTCCATTTGAATTTACTTGAGGACCCATGTTATAAGGTTCGCTCCAATTTTGCCAAGTATCATCCAATCTTTGAGTCATATATATATCACTCTTTCCAAAACCTATATATCCAGAAGAAGAAAAGAATAGCGTTTTGTCATCGGCCGCAAGAAATGGAGAGGTTTCATCCGTGGCAGTATTCACATTAGCTCCCAAGTTCATAGGGGCAGTCCAAGTTCCATCTCTTTTCTCGAAACTAACATACAAATCTCTGTCGCCATAAGAATCATCTCTCTTTAAGGACATGATCAATGTTTTCCTACTATTCGCTAGATAAAAATTAGCTTTTTCAGACATATTATAAAAATCATCTATTTTCAGACTTTCAGGTTTTGACCAGCTTTCTCCTTCTTTAGATGAAACAGATACACCTGAAAACATTTTACCTTTCTTTTCATCGTATTCGTTTCCGATAAGTAACACTAAAGTATTGCCATCAGGTGTAATGGAGCTTACCCAGTTGGGTCCATCACTATTCAATGGTTCTCCTAAATTTTTAGCTTCTTTCCATTCATTGGTTAACGTATCCAAATCACTTACCCATATATCTTCATAATCTTCAATTCCGCCAATATTATCAGGATGAAATTTTCTTCCAAAGAACAACTGTCTCCCATCAGGACTCAATATCGGTTTTAATTCTTCATAAGGGCTATTGACTTTTTCATCCAAACGCTCCGATACCAACTCCTCTTTAACATTTGGCACCAATTCCAACTGTAAATCAATAGGGGTTTCAGAATCAGTAATTCCAATTGCATCAATACTATAGTAGCCGGGTACTGCACCGCCATCAAATTCTAATTTCACTGCCGCAACATTAAATTCCGTAAGCTCTGTAAACAATCTCAAAAATCTACCGGGTTGATTTACAATTACAGGTTCTCTTTCAATCATGAGATATTCATTTCCAGCTTCATCATAAAAGAATATCTTAGTTAGAGCACTTGGGTTATATGACTCCGCAATGGCAATTTGTCTAATCGGCTTAGGGTTATCGAAACCTACTTTTACAAACTCCTGTCTTCCAGGTCTGTTAGGAGTCCAAGCACTTGGGCTTCCTTCACCCCAAGGATATACATTAGGTTTTCCGAGTAATTGCTTTACTGAATATTGAGTCTCTTCCAATTCAGATGAAAACTCAATTACCCTATCTGCCCAATTAGTGTCTTGAGCTTTAGAATAAAAAAATGTTGAAAAAGATGCTAGTAGTACTAATAATAGTTTTTTCATTTTAATATATTATTCTGTCTTCAATATTCGAGCTTCCACTCTTCTATTGTTTAGTTTTGCCTCTGCTGTATTTTCCTTACTTAATGGTTGGGTGCCTCCAAATGCTTTGGTTTTGATTCTATCTGGACTTACGGATTTAGAGGTTAAATAAGATTTCACAGCTTTAACTCTTCTCTCGCTTAATCTCATATTGGCAGATGAACTACCTCTAAAATCTGTATGCCCTTCTAACTGAATTTCCATATTAGGATATTCATTTAACATATTTAATAATTTATCCAGTTCTGAATAAGAACCTTCCAAAATTTCTGCTTTGCTTTGCTTAAAGTTTATATCTAACCTTAAAATTGAACCTGCACCAGAAGGCATCAGGCTAAATATTAATGGTTCGTTTTCAGGTCTGACCTCAATTTCTTCCTCAACTGCAATGTAACCTTTAGCTTCTACTTTTACTTTATACGCTTTATTTTCTTTAACTTTAAATGAAAAATCACCTGTCTCAGCATCAGAATGGAACACTCTGATATCTGCTCCATAAGGTAAACTTTCCAATGTTAAAGTAGCCTCAATTGGCCCTTCCAATGCTTTATTAATTACTTTTCCTTCCAAATCCACCCAGTTCATACCTGGCTGTGCGATAACCAATTGAATGGAAAACGTAAAGATAATATTTAATATAAAGAACAAACCTTTCATATAGTAATTTCTTTTGATTTTTTATGAAAATAATTGTGCAAAACTAAGTTTTAATATCGGAATGCATAAAATTATTCGATGAAAATGACAGAATTCTATTCGAGTGGCTTCTTATTATACATCAAATAGCCAATATTGAAAAGAAGTAAAAAAGGGGAATTATCTTCATAATAATGAGCTGATAAACTAATAGGCCCAATTGGAGATTTATAAAATAAGGCTCCCATGGCTGAAAGATGGTAATCAGGAATAAGCCCTGTCATATTTGTTACATCTGCATTTTCTTCCCACTTGAAAAAGGGTTTGAATGCATGGCCTTCTATTCTAAAATTGAAATTTTTATAAAGCTCAATTTGATATTTTAGCCCGCCAGCAAGGAAAACCGGGGCTCTGAAATTTTCTAAGTAAAGCCCCTGACTTTCAAAGGTAGGTAAATAAGTAGGTGTGTTTAAAAGGGTGGCTCTATAATTACTAAAAGCCTTAATTGAACTTGCCTTTGTTGTAATTGAAAAACCGATATCCCCATATTTCAACGGAAAATATCGCTCCAATTCTGCCTCCAATTGAAACCAGTTATGTAATTGCTCATTTTGATCAATTTCAGTTGTTGATCCTGGCTCAAATAATTCATTGCCATAATTATGAGACAAGCTAAATCCATATTTTATGCCTTCTGATGGAAATAATTTTCGATTTAAATCGGCATAATTCAAAGAAATTTGATGATGTAACCCATAAAATCTGTTGAAATCCAATGTATCGGAAGAAATATAATTTTCTCGATTAGTATATTCATTGACCTTTCGTAATAAACTACTCTTCAATTCTATTTTCATTTTATCAAAAATGGGCGCCCCAATATTGATCCCATAATTTCTATCAAATTGATTGATGGGAGACACTCTTCTATTATCTAAAAAATTGCCCGTATTTAAATAATCCCATCCATTATAATGAAAAAAAGGCGTCACATAAAATTGATATCCGAAAGGAAGATGAAGCTTCAAATTATATTGAAAGGATTTATAAAATTGACCGATATTTAATGAGGTGCTATGATTAAACAATAAATAATTCAGATGGTCATAGCCAGCACCTAAATAAAAATTGCTCAAACCAGAAGTAGCTACGTTCCCTCCAATTTGAAGCCTGATATTTTGTTCGCCTTCGGATGACAAATTAAAGGAATATGCTTCTTTTTTCTTGTTATAAGCTATTTTAGGGAATACTGTGTTGAAATAGGGGTCCGCAATCAACTTATAGTAATTTCGTCTTACTTCTGAAATATCTAATTCAGATTTATTTTCAGGATTGATGATTTTATTAATATATTTCTTTTCTCCAGGCCTGAAATTCGTATAATTAAAATCTGAGAATTTAAGTGGCTTTATCTCTTTTTTAAATTCTTGCCTTAAATTTTCAAATTCTTGATGACTCCTTCTTTTCGTGATTTTCTCCAGAATTTCAGGCATTTTTCTCATCGCTTCTGCATACCCGCTGTCAATTATGGCTCCTGCCCTATTAAAATCAAAACCAGTAATGTTATCTGTATTTGGCTCAAGGAATATACCGGAATCACCCAAATCATTCGGATTTACTTTATCCATAATCATAAAAAGCAATGAATTGGATATCAACTTTTTATCATCTTCAGGATAATCCTCAAATATTTTAGTAGCTACATTTACCCCTATTGAAATATCAGGATCAAATTTTTCATTTAATCTTTTTGCAGGGAAATTATCATAAATGCCTCCATCAAAAATATATTCTCCATTAATTTTGACTGGTCTATAGACAAAAGGTACGGACATGGTAGCCCTTAAAGCCTGTCCCAAATTACCTTTATCCATATATACTGATTTTTGAGTAAAAATCTCGGCTCCTACAGCTGTGAAAGGATAAAGAAGATTTGAGAAATTTTCATCGGCTATTTGATTGGCTTGCGCTGTATATTCACCTAGAGCAAAATTTAAGATTAAATCATTTGCCAACGAAGGACGCAGATTAGCTTCAAAAGTGGAATCAACTCCTAAATTGATCTCCAGCCATTCCGGGCTTGGATTACCTCTATAATAATAAGTATTGAAATCATATGGAAATTTCCCGTCTATCCAATTTTGAAAATTTTTGGATCGTGCTATAGAATCAATTTCCTTAGGGCTATAACCAGCAGCATAAAAAGCACCTACAACCCCACCCATTGAGGTGCCCATTACATAATCAATTGGGATTCCATTTTCTTCCAAGGCTTTTAATACCCCAACATGAGCTAACCCTTTTGCTCCGCCACCACTTAAAACCAATCCAACTTTCTGCGAATAAATATTTTGCTGAAATATTAAAAATAGGAATAAAAGCAATAGCTTTTTATAGAAATACATTTCAGTTGGGTTTATCTGTTTGTTGAATTTTCATTCAAAAGATAAAGAACCAAAATTGATTTTATTGCATGCCGGCCATTAAAACTTCTTCTTCACTTTCAGGATAAGAAATCTCATCTAGCTTAGATTTGATATAACCCTTATATCGATTAAAATTAGATAGGTATTCTTCTTTTATTGGTTCGGATGGAGGCAAATCAACTTTCATAGCATCTACTTGCTTTCCATTTTTCCAGAATCGATAACATAAATGAGGCCCTGTGGCTAAACCTGTTTTCCCAACATAACCAATCAATTGACCTTGTTTTACTTTCACACCCGGTCTAATTCCTTTGGCAATCCTATTCATGTGCAAATACTGCGTGGAATAGGTTGCATTATGGCGAATTTTCACATTTCTCCCGTTATATTTTTCATATAATGATTTAGTGATAACACCATCTCCTGCCGCATATATTGGGGTTCCCGTTGGTGCGGCATAGTCAGTGCCCAAATGAGCCTTATATCTTTTTTGTACAGGATGAAATCTTTTGGCTGTATATCTTGAACTAATTCGGGTAAACTTTACAGGATATCTTAAAAACGCTTTCCTTAAACTTTTACCTTCTTCATCAAAATAATCAACCCCATCCCCTTGATCGAATGCAACTGATAAAAATGGGTTATTGTAATGAATTAATTCAGCTCCAAGTATTTCTTCAACCCCAACTGATTTTCCCTCGATTGTTCTTTCCGTAAATAAAACTTTGAATTGATCACCAGGATAAATTTTAGTAAAATCAATCTGCCAACCGTACATATCGGCAACCAAATCGACCAATTCAGGTGTACCTCCATTTTTTAGAATCTCCTCATAAAGTGAGGATTGTATAGTACCACTAATGGCTTTCTCTTTTATTTCAACTGGTCTTTTCTCAACATAAACATTAATAGAGTCCTTTAGATTGAAGACAACATATTCTTCGGGATTAGGCTCATATACCAAAGCCGCTGCTGATGCCAATGAATCTTCTTCTTGGTATATTACTGTGTATTTTTTGTTAGGGGCTATTTTTCTAACATCAAAAACATTTTTGGCCACATTAGCTAATTGAAATATTGTTTGATGTGATACATTATAGGCTAAAAGTATATCCGAAATACTTTGATTGCGCTTTACAGCATGTTCTTGAACTTGAAATGAATCTACCACCATACCATAAAGGATGGTAGGATCGGGCTTTAATACTTCAGATGGTATTGAATCATATTCAACCTTGGCTTTTTCCTCCAGATTTGTGGTGGCGTAATACTCAAAAACAAAAAAATAGGTTAGTAAACCTAAAACCAATAAAATGAGTGCGCTAAAAATTTTTCTATTCATTTCTGTTTAAACTATGAAGTTTGTATTGCAATATTATTATATTTTTCTAAAAACCAATGAATTAGATACTTTATTTTAAAGTAATTGTTTAATTTTTTATGTAGTAATTCCTTTTTGAATACATAAAAAGCCATTAAAAACATTTGGAATAAGCCGAAACTAATACAAAAAAGCCGATTTCCAATCAGTATGAGCCAAAAAATCTTCTAATGAACCACTCACTAAACAATAATAACAGTATCATTATATAAGGAAGAAAATTTTGATGAAATGGAATAACCTCAGATTTTCCACTTAACGCTTTAGGGTAATCTTTTGAATACAAATAAGTTTTTAATGATTCTAATTGATTTTTTTGATAAAAATCGCCTTCATTTTTCTTGGCCAATCTTCTCATTAAATTGAAATCAGCCTGCAAGTTTTGGCTTTCAATGTCAAATTCATCCACCACAAATTGTCCAGCGACCTCAAATTTTTTGCCTTGGATATTTGTTTTGGCAATGTATTCATATACTCCTCCTTGCAAATTCCCAACTTCAAAATCGGGCTTCAATCTATTAGGAGTGAATTCATAATTTACAGCGCTATCATTTTCATTCTTTATAGTCAAGCTAACAGGTACACCATAAATTCTATCAAACACCTCATTATACATTTCTATTTGAAATTTCACGATTTCATTATCGGCAAAAGCTTCTTTTATTGGAAATGTCTTAAATCTGTCTTTTTGATTATCGGCCGTTAAATAGCGAATAGTTTTCATCACCCAATCATCAAAAAGCTTAAAATCCTGGGTGTTTAAAAACTCTACCATTCTCCAAATTCTAAAGTTTTGAATTAACAAAGTAGCTTGCCTTATTTCATCATCATTGTAAAATACAAATACCGGTTGTTGTGTTTTCACATTACCCACTTGCTTCATCATAAGCGTTTTTGACAAGGGGTGAAATTGATGATCCACGAAAGGCATATAAACGGGAGGAAGTTTCTCTTGTATTTCCATTTGCTCAGAATTCAATTCAAAAAGGTCAAATTTGGAATTAAAATAGGCAAAAGCCTCGTCTTTTTCATTTGAAGGCCTTAAATCAACTGATTTATTGAGCTCGTTATGCAATTGATAATTTAAATTTGAGCCATTAATAAACCAGAGCGGAGTGCCTGCATTTTTCAGTTTATTGATTTCCGATATAAATGCATTGGAGTTACTAGGCAAATGAAATAAAATGGCTAAATCGTAGTCCTCTATATTTTCAAGCTGTTCGTTATCAATTCCATTAATGACCATTTTAAATTCATAATTATCATTTTGAGTGATGGAAGCAGACAAAGCTTTTATATCAGGATGTGGGTAAGGAGCCAACAGCAAAATACTTTTTTTACCTTCCACTATGTTGATATAAGCATTTTTCTCATTATTATTGGGATTAAACTCATTTTCTAAGGATTCTATTTCAATTTTATAATCTTGAAAGCCAGTGCTCTTTGCCTCCACCAGAAATTGTACTGTTTTCAGCTCATCATTTCTCTCAAATAGAATGGTTTTTTGAGCGATTTGCTTACCCCTTTTACTCAATTTTAGAATTGAACTCTCTCCTGAAAAACCATTTTGCATAACATCCACTTCAATTGGAAATTGGTTTCCTTCATAGGCTACTTTATTATACCTTACTTGCTGTAAAGCGATATCTTTCTTTTGAGTAGTATCTCCTAATCCAACAGTTGACAATTGAAAGGGAAAAGCATAATAGTCGGGTGATATTCCTTTATTGTAAATACCATCCGAAAAAAGTACAACCTCAGCAATCAGCTTATTACCAGTCTTTTCCGACACATTTTTTATGGCATTATTTAAAGGGCTTTCATTTCTGCTATTATCAATACTGTCCAGATCAGATAGCGTATTGCCCGAAAGCCCAATTATAGGAACGTCAACACCTTTTTCATTTTCCAAATCTTGTTTTAATTCCTTAATGGATTGAAAATAAGCTTGTAAATTCTCTTCGCTTTTTTCTAAAGATTCAGAATCATCCCATAAAAAAACAATATTCAGGTTTTCGCTTTCCGTTTTTTGAACATTAATAAATGGCTCCAAAAATAAATAGGCAATAATGCTTACAGCTAATGTACGTAGCACAAACAACACCTTATTCCAAGTAGGACTCCATGGGCTTTTCTTTTTACTGTAAAGCAAATAAGCATAACCCAGGCCCATTAATATAAAAATAATCAGCCAATAAGGTGAGTAGGTAGTGTTTAGCATATCAGAAAGCCAATTTTATCATTATTAGTCATTAATAAAAGGGATTTTTAAAAGCATTTATAATTATTAGCGCTTTGCAACCAATGCTTTTCCTGATAAATAAGGTATTACATCATAAATACTTTCTTGAATACAAAATTCAATATCCTTCACCACATCCAATTTTGCGAGTCTTTTCGCATGTGAAGAGTCCTGCATATAAGCCATCATATCTTTTTTAGCCGTTAGATACATGGCTTCTGCTGCTAAAGGAGCATCACAAGCAAATTCAAAATAATTTTTTAATCGATGGCACAATGCCCCAGCAAACAAAGTATCCTCCAAATTGAACTTCCCTTTCCAACCCGCACATAATACTATAATATCTTCTTCTTTGTTTTGAAGATAAGCTGTTAATACGCCTAAATTCAAAAATGCCCCTATTAATATTTCTTTAGCGGCCAAACTTTTATTAATGGCTAAAGTCCCATTAGTGGTAGTCACAGCTATTTTTTCTCCCTTCACTTTCTCCTCCAAATATTCAAATGGAGAATTGCCCATGTCAAAACCCGTTGCTTTACTGCCGTTTCTTTCGGCTGCAGCCAAATACCCCTGGTTTTGCAAGTCCTTGCACTCCTCTAAAGTGGATACTGGCACAATTTCTTTCACTCCATTTGCAAAGCCACTTACCATGCAGGAAGAAGCCCGTAAAATATCTATCACTACTACAATTTTCTCTTTCAGATCATATTGCTGTAAAAGCTCAGGGGTTAAGCAAACGTCTATATTTTTCATATTCAAAAAATTTCAAGCGAAAATCTAAACTTTCTATTAACTGTAATAACAAATTTCAAAATATTATTAAAAGATAAGGCTTGAATTTTAGCTGAAATAAAAAAACACTGTCATAAAAGTTGACAGTGTTTCAATCGAATATATCGAGCGAATTTAAACTCCGCTACTTCATTTTGATTTCTTTTTATTGATTAAGTTATCAAGAAATTTACCGGCTGCTTCTCTTCCACCTAATCCAAAGGCAAGTGCAAAGGCAACTGATGCCGCACCAAGTGTTAGTGCAAAGGCAAGATTTACAACATCTTCACCAAGTCCCATAGTGTTCAATGCAATGGAAATAAATAAACCCCACACCGCAAATCTTGCAATATTTGCAACCCATTTACCATTATCTGAGCTAGATACGGTTTTGTAAGCAAATTGAGCAAGGGCATTACCAATAGCTAAAATAACCAGCCCTAAGAATATATTTCCAGACAAAACCAATAGCCCGTCAAGTGCCTCAGACAAGACACTCATCTCGAGTTTCTCGACTGCTGATATCACACCTGCAAAAATGATGAAAAAGTAAATAAGGTTTCCCATCAATTTAGCAAGCGATTTATCTTCTCCTAATACCTTGTTCAGGTACATCTTCTTAGACAAACCATCCAAGTTTACATTTTTCATTAACTCTACTATTGCGTCAACAACAAATCGACCTCCTATAAAAAAAACAAGTAAAATCACTACCGCACCTAAAATATTAGGGATGGCAGCCAACAACTCATCAAGCATTGCTGTTGCTGGTTCAGATATTACTTTCATATTCAGTGTATCAAGCGCAACGATTATGATAGGTACAAAAACAAGTAGAAACACCAATTGCTTGATAATTGCCTCAATATTTATTGAACTTTTTACACCTGCTTTTTCGGTGATTTTCAAAATCTGACCAGAGAAAAAAGCTATGGCTTGCGAACAGAGGTTGGCAATTGCATAACCTGCATAAATGATAATGGCTGCTGCAAAGATGTTAGGCAAGTACAATAATACTTTATCCAACATATCAGAAAGCGGGATTAATACGCCCTCCAGCCCCATATAGTCCAAGACCATTAACAATGCATAAATGATCAAAATATAATAGATGATGCTGGCAACAAACTTGTCTATCCTAAAATCTAAACCAAACTTGCTCCCCACTTTTTCGTCAAATGAAGCTTTTTTAAATAGATATAAGATAAACCTTTTTATAGCACCTGCTATGATAAAACCCAAAACAAGAACCAAAACAGCTGCTATAATATTTGGAATAGCAAGTCCCGTCTCTTGCATTAAGGAATCAAAAAAACTTTGTACAGAATCAATCATAGTATTTGAATTTGTTTTTTAAATATTTAATGAAATTAATTTTCTACTTCCTCTTCAGGATTAAAAGTTATGGTTACTTTCTTTTTACCCCAATTGATTGCGGCTTCTTCATCAAGCCCCATGTAAATATCAATCTTTTTCTCCCATCTTTTATTCATTTTATCCTTTACTACATATACGCCTTCAAGACCTTCAATTTCCACTTTTTTGTTGTGATCAAGCCCCATTTTTATTAAATCACGTGAAACAGCAATCGCTTTCATCCCGGGTTTTAAGCGATCACCCCAAGCTGCCAATGTAGGATCACCCTTTTTCGTTTGGCTCTCAACAGAATTATAAGCTGTGGCGGTTACCTCCATCGTTACATCGGACTCGGACGCTTGTCGTTTTTCAGTACAACCGGAAAACAATAGCAACATAGATATGCTAATGGTTAAAAATAATGACAGATTTATGTTGATTTTTTGTAAATATTTCATAGTCAAATGTATATATAATCCTAAGGAAAACAAAAAAAATAGTGTTTTGTTCTAAAAATCACATCCCGTAGTGGACATATGCATTGTTAATTGCATATAAATCTTAACTAATAGTGAGATGTATTTCGTAAAACTCTAAGTAGGCAAGGCAAAATTTCATCCTTCCTTTTAACGTTTCAACAAGCATTTTTTAATAACTTTACCTCTATGAAACTAAACTTAAAACTATTACTTTTTCCCCTGATTATAATCGCTTGTAATCCACCAGAAGAGTCTAAAAATTCTAAGTCTGGGGAGTCTTTAATTTCTTACAGTAAGATTCTGGAAATAGAAAAATTCAATGACTATTATGAAGTCCACGTTCTAAAACCCAACTCAACTGACAGTAGTTTCTTTAAATACATTTTATACAAGAATAAAAAATACAAACCCCAAATTAAGGCCGATGCCTTTATCAAAATACCCATAAATATTGCTGTTTGTTTATCTACTACCCATCTTTCACCTTATACAGCCCTCGGCAAAAGTGAAACTTTAATTGGCTTTCCTAACACCAAGTTAATCTACAGTGAGAAACTTTTGAAATCAGCGACAGAAGGAACACTTCATGATATTGGCAGAAAAAATGGGGTAAATATCGAACAATTAATGGCCTTGCAACCTGATTTTATTATGGCTTATGCTATGGGAAGCAATATGGAACAATTAAAGCCATTGCAGAAATCAGGAATTCCTGTTTTGCTCAATTCAGATTATTTGGAAAACTCACCTTTAGGAAGGGCAGAATGGTTGAAATTAACCGCTGTTTTATTGGATAAACAACAAGCAGGGGATAGTTTATTTAGAGTTATCAAAAAAAATTATCAGGAAATTAAAAATCAAGTAGCTGGAATTGAACCAAAACCAAGTGTAATGACAGGTTTGATGTATGGGGATGTTTGGTATGTACCGGGTGGCGAAAGTTATGCGGCAAAGTTTATTGAAGATGCTGGCGGACATTATTTATGGTCTTCCAATCAAAAAACAGGAAGTTTAGAGTTAAGCTTTGAATCTGTTTTAACTGTTGCAAAAGAGGCAGATTTTTGGATTGGAGCCGCTTCCTTTTCTTCTTTGGAAAATTTGAAAAACACCAATGAAAAATATGCCTTGTTCGATGCCTACAATAATCATAACGTATTTTCTTACACTAAAAGGGTAAATGAAAATGGCGCCAATGACTATCTGGAAACCGGTTATATGCGACCTGATTGGATTTTGAAAGATTATGTGAATCTATTGCACCCAAATTTACTGGAAGATTCTAGTTTAACTTATTTTCAGCCACTAAAACATTGAAAAAGCGATCAAAATATCAAAGCATAGCTTTACTAATACCACTCCTGTTGGTATTATTTATTTTATCCATCAGTTTAGGCTCAGTATATATTCCTTTTACAGATATTATGGATGTTTTGATGGGAAGTGCAAATCAGGATAATGCTCATTATCATATCATCTTCTCCTACCGATTACCAAAAGCTTTAACAGTAGTTTTTGCAGGAGCTGCTCTAGGATTTTCTGGCTTGCAAATGCAAACACTTTTCCGTAACCCATTAGCTGGCCCTTTTGTATTGGGAATAAGTTCTGGCGCTAGTTTAGGAGTTGCTTTATTAGTCTTATTGGGTATTGGAGTAAGCGGTACCTTTGCCTATTGGGGAATGGCAATTGCTTCTATCATAGGTTCTTCCATAGTGCTTTTATTAGTGGTTTTGGTCTCCATAAGGCTGAAAGACAGTATGTCATTGCTTTTGGTAGGTTTGATGTTTGGTGCATTTACTTCCGCAATTGTTAGCATAATGCAATATTTCAGCACAGCTGATGATATTCAAAATTTTCTATTCTGGACATTTGGTGCCACAGGCAACCTGAGTTGGGAAGAACTAAGGATTTTTATACCTGTCATTATAGTCGGTATTATTTTAGGTTATTGGCAAGCCAAACCTCTAAATGCTTTATTGATGGGCGAAAATTATGCACACAGCATGGGGTTGAGGATACAATTTGTAAGATTATTTTTAGTGATTTCCACTAGTATAATGGCAGGAATAGTCACCGCTTTTTGTGGCCCAATTGCCTTTTTGGGATTAGCAGTACCACACATCAGCAGGATTTTATTCAAAACCTCCAATCACTTTATTTTAATTCCTGCTACTTTATTATTAGGAGCTTGTTTGCTCTTAATTTGTGATTTGATCGCCCAAGTACCTAATTATGATTTAATATTGCCAATCAATGCCGTCACTTCACTTTTTGGTGCTCCTGTGGTGATTTGGTTAATTTTAAGAAGAAGAAATATCAGTAAAAACTTTGGATAATTCAGCCCAGATATTGACCACTACAGATTTATCTATAGGCTACAAAAGTGGTAAATCTGAAAATAGATTGTTGGAAAAGCTCAATCTGTCCATCCCAAAAGGAAAGTATATCGCTTTATTGGGGGCAAATGGCGTGGGAAAAAGTACGCTTATTAGAAGCTTGGCCAATCTTCAGCCTGCCCTGAGCGGAAAAGTATTTTTGAAAGGGAAAGAAATCAAAACCTATAGCCCAAAAGAATTTGCACGGCAAGTTAGTTTGGTTTTAACCGATCCTGTTCAAAGCGGAAATTTGAATGTTCAGGAATTAGTAGAAATGGGGCGTTATCCCTTCACTAATTGGACCGGAAAATTACAGTCAATCGATCATGAAAAAGTAGATAATGCCATTCAGTTATGTGCGATAGGCTATTTGAAAAATGCTAATATCACTGAAATAAGTGATGGTCAACTGCAAAAAGCCATGATTGCAAGAGCTTTGGCTCAAGACGGTGAATTGATGCTTTTGGATGAACCGACCGTTCATTTAGATGCCAATAATCGTTATATGGTTTTAGAACTCTTGAGAAAATTAGTAGATGAAACTCAAAAATCAATGCTTATCAGCACTCATCAAGTTGAAGTAGCTTTAAAGATGGCTGATGAAGTTTGGCTTGCAAATTGTGGGGAGAACATTATTTGCGGAACGCCAGAGGAATTAATAGCAAAAGGTGAAATAGAAAGATCGTTTCCGTATTTGCGTCATTCATTTTCCTAAAGTCTGTAAATCAACCTTCATTAATATATTAAAATCGTGTTACCAAGTTGAGTATTCCAATGAACTGATTAGATTAATTAAACGTTTTTAAATTAAATTTTTATATTTGAATAAAGCGATTAAATGAAAACTATACAAATCGACATATTAAATCCTCAAGCAAAAGCTCTTTTGAAAAACTTAGCAAAGCTTAAACTAATAAAAATAAGAAAAGAAGAGAAAATAACTGATTTTAACAGTTTACTTGAAAAATTCAGAGCACAATCAGAATCTGCTCCAAG
Organism: Marivirga sp.; assembly: GCF_051117495.1. Classification (NCBI taxonomy): domain Bacteria; kingdom Pseudomonadati; phylum Bacteroidota; class Cytophagia; order Cytophagales; family Marivirgaceae; genus Marivirga; species Marivirga sp. Next base: position 547,280 of record NZ_JBNPEF010000004.1, read on the forward strand.
TCTAGAAGAAATTACTCATGAAGTTGAGCAAGTCCGCAAGGCTCGATATGAAAAGTAAGAGGGTAATTATAGACACAAATCTTTGGATTAGTTTTTTAATATCTAAAAAGCATCTTGAGCTAGATAAATTAATTACTAGCAAGAAAATTAAACTGCTTTTTTCTTCAGAATTAATCGAAGAATTTCTTGAAGTTGCAAATCGAAAAAAAAAATTTAGAAAATAATTCAAAAAGCAGGATGTTCAAAATCTTATTGAATTACTTAATGTGATAGGAGTTTTAATTGAAGTAAAATCAAAAGTATCTTTATGCCGAGATTATAAAGATAATTTCCTATTGAATTTAGCAATTGATAGTAATGCAGAATACCTAATAACCGGAGACTCCGATTTATTAATATTAGGTGAAATTGAGAACACAAAAATTGTTACTTTGACTGAATTTTTAAAAATCAACTCATAAGCAGTTTTTTTTATTATTCAGATCCTGAAATCAGAATTTGTTAAATTCCCATCCATATTTTTTATCTTTCAAAAAGTTACATCTGTCATATTATAGACACTCCATCTAAAAAAAATCCAAAAAATATCTTTAATTTCGCACTTCAATACTATCAACTAACCTGTGAAGAATTTTTTTAACAAAGCCATTAAAATAAGTGAGGAAAAATATTACCTAAAAGTAGTGAGTCAAGGTGAGCGGACTCAGTTTGGTGTTGTATTGCAAAATGCTGAGAAAATTCATAAAGCCATTCAAGCATCTAACAAAAAACTGATTTTCTTGGATTACAGACTAACTATTTTTAAAATGCCTCACAATGAGGCCTTTAATTTATTAAAGGTATTCGAACTTAAACTCACTGAATTCAAGGAAGTTAAAATGGCGGTTATAATCAATCCAAGAACTCAAGAAATTGGAAGTTTTTGGGCCTCAATTTGCAGAAAAAGAGGTTTTGATTACCAAATCTTTCAAGATGAAAAGGAAGCTGAAGACTGGCTACTGGCTAAGAATCAAGATTAAGCCTGTTGACATTCCTTGCAGATGCCGTTCATAGTGTAACTGATACTATTAAGCTGATACCCATTTTCTAATTCCACATCGGGAATTTTAACGTCCTCCAAACAAAATGTCTGATTACACTCCTCACAAATAAAGTGGGCATGCTTATCTTGATGAACATGTTCCGGACAACTATCAGAACACATTGCATAACGCATATTTCCGTTCGGGTCAGGGGTTTGATGCAAAATCCCGTTTTCCTCAAAGGAATTTAATGCTCTATAAATGGTCACCCTATCATGACTGGCTTTTAGGTTTTTTTCCAAATCATTAACAGATAAAGCATGCTTAGTATCCATAAAAATTTGGAGCATCTCCAACCTAATATGCGTTTTCCGCAAACCGTTGGATTTTAATATGCTTTCTGCTTTAACTGCTGTTTCCATTGCTCTAATTTCTCTTTCAAATATGAGGAAATTTTAAGAGAATTCAAATTAACGCAATCTTATTGCCTTAATAATTTTTATTACTCAACTACTTCTCCTTGAAGCTGTTTCTGATACAATTCTTTATAAGGCCCATTCTGTGCTAAAAGTCCCTTTTCTGTTCCTTGTTCTACAATCTCTCCATCATCAAGCACTATGATATAATTTGCCAATTTTGCAGAACTCACCCTATGTGAAATAATTACACTCGTCCTATCTTCCATTATTTTCTTTAGTGCATTCAGAATGGCATTTTCTGTTTTGGTATCTACGGCTGATAAAGCATCATCCAAAATCATGATTTTCGGATCTCTGGCTATAGCCCTGGCAATAGAAACCCTTTGTTTCTGACCTCCAGAAAGGGTGATTCCCCTTTCGCCCAATTCAGTATCGTAACCTTTAGGGAATTCAATTATATTACTATGCAAATCAGCATCTTTGGAGGCTTTCAACATTTGTTCTTCACTTAATCCCGTACTTCCAAAAGTGATATTATTTCTTATTGAATCAGAAAACAAAAATACATCTTGCGGTACATAGCCAATCTGACTTCTTAAATTTTCAACTTTATAATCTGCAATCGGAACATCATCAATGGTGATTTTCCCAGCAGTAGGGTCATACATTCTGGTAATCAAATTTGCAATAGTGCTTTTACCAGAACCAGTAGTGCCTATCACTGCTAAAGTCTCTCCTTTTTTGACCGAGAAACTCACTTCCTTTAATGCTTTTATTCCACTATCGGGGTAAGTGAAGCTGACCTTTTCAAATTCAATCTCGCCCGTGATTTCTTTTTCCAGATTTTTATCAGAAACAATTTCTGTTTTAGTTTCCAAAAATTCATTGATTCGTTTTTGAGATGCTGCAGCCCTTTGAATAATGCTTGTCACCCAACCCACTGAAGTAACTGGCCAAGTTAAAAGGTTTACATATATGATGAACTCAGCAATATTTCCTGCGCTTATTGCACCATTCATCACCTCCACTCCACCAATATAAACCACTAAAATCACACTCAATCCCACCATCCCCATAATCAGCGGAAAAAATAAAGCCTGGATAAAGGTTAATTTTAGTGCCCTGAATTTATAATTATTGGTTTCTTTAGTGAAATTTTGCAAGGAATCCTCTTCACGAACAAATGATTTTAATACTCTAATCCCCGAAAAAGCCTCTTGCACCAAAGTGGAAAGCTGTGATTGGCTTTGCTGAATTTCTTCCGAACGTTTATTTATTAAATTATTGACAAAATAAATACTAATAGAAAGAAAAGGAAGTGGAATCAATGAATACCAAGTTAAAGTGGCATTTACCGAAAACATAATTGGAATCACAATACAAAAAAGAGTGACCAGATTTACCGAATACATGATGGCAGGGCCTAAATACATCCTAACCTTACTTACATCCTCGGATATCCTGTTCATGATATCTCCAGTATTATTTCTTCTGTAAAAACTTAAAGGCAATTTTTGATAATGATTGTAGATTTCATTTTTTAAGTCATACTCAATATGACGTGACATCACGATAATGGTCTGCCTGACTAAAAACAAAAATAAGCCTCGACCTAAGGCCAACAGGATAATGATCCCACCATAAATTAATATTGCGGCAGCAAAAATTTCATAATAATTTTCCTGCAATTCGAAGTTTTCAAACATGCGGTACATTTCAATATTTTCCTTCACCAAATTGAAAGCATAGCGCACTACTTGAGCGGGAAATACTGCAAAAAAATTAGACACAATCATAAAGAGAATGCCCAAAAGCAGTAAATATTTATATTTAAATAGGTATTTATTGAGGTGCTTTAATTCTATCACGAAATTAACAACGTTTGATGAAGTAGATGGTTCAAAGCAATCTTTTAATCCACAAAAATTAATAGTTTTGAATCACAAATATACTATTAGCTAATGGATTGAATTCATTTTAAAGCCAATTTATATAAAATTCTAAAATAATTAATTGACTTTGATAATTGAATAAATATTGCGAAACATCCAAATACAGAATTATATTTTAAAAATACGTATATTATAAAATAATCATTTTACATTATAAGAAGATCCCTCCAGTACTATTGGATTTATACAATTTGAATCATAATTGATTTGCAGCAATAATTAAGTTAATTTTGCAGTAATATTTCCCGAAAGTTAGGGAAACAGGAAACGACTTTTAGACATCAAAATTAATTCCAAGATGGTTGAATTAAATGAAAAAGAAGCCCAAAAAACATTTTCGGCATTCAATACAATCGCTGAAATGGGGCACGAACAAGTAGTTTATTGTTATGATAAACCCACAGGCCTTAAAGCCATAATTGCCATTCACAATACCATTTTAGGCCCTGCCTTAGGAGGAACAAGAATGTGGACTTACCAAAATGACCAAGAAGCATTGATTGATGTACTCCGATTATCAAGAGGAATGACCTACAAGGCTGCAATTTCCGGTTTAAATTTAGGAGGCGGAAAAGCAGTCATCATGGGTGATCCGAAAAAATTAAAAAATGAAGCATTCTTGAGAAGATTCGGAAGATTTGTAGATAGCCTTAGTGGAAGATATATCACCGCTGAGGATATGAACATGAACACATCCGACATGGTACATATCTCCTATGAAACCGATTATGTGATGGGATTGCCAGAATCAATGAACGGTAGTGGAGATCCTTCTCCAGTTACGGCCTTTGGTGTTTATATGGGCATGAAAGCAACTACAAAAAAAGCTTATGGTAATGATAATCTGCAAGGAAAGAAAATAGCAGTGCAAGGGGTAGGACAAGTTGGCCATTATTTGATTGATCATTTGATAGAAGATGGAGCAGAGGTTACCATTACTGATATTAATGAAAGTAATATCAAAAGAGTAACTGACAAGCATAAAGTGAAAGTGGTAAAGCCAGAGGAAATTTACGATGTGGATGCCGATATTTATGCTCCATGTGCCATGGGTGCTACCATCAATGATGATTCTATTGCTAGATTAAAAGCTAATGTTATTGTAGGCGCAGCCAATAACCAGTTAGCTGAAGAAGTCAGACATGGGGAAATGCTGAAAGATAAAGGCATTTTCTATGCACCTGATTTTTTGGTGAATGCAGGTGGGATTATCAATATTTTCCCAGAATTAATGAGAAACTACAATAAACCATTGGCATTAGAGCAAACTGAGAAGATTTATGACAAATGCCTTGAAATTTTAAATAAAGCGGAAGCTGAAGGAAAAACATCTCACCAAGCCGCTATTGAAATTGCTGACAAACGGATGGCTGATATGGGAAAAGTGAAATTAGCTTACTAAGTTTTGAATTATTAATTTTGCGAGGAAGGCGAACAACTGCCTTCCTTATTTATTTTATTATCGTTCTTTTTATTACTGATTATGCTGAACAGAAGGTCCTTAAGAATTAAAGTTATGCAAGCGCTTTATGCGGTTCAAAAATGCGAAGATGCAAATTTTGAATTAGCGCTAGACCATATTGAAGATATCTTTACCCCTGATTTGAATTCCATGGAAGTGCAGGACAGAGCACTTTTGAAACAAAATGCCAAAATTGCCAAGAAAGTATTCAAATCAAATTTCCAATCCAGACAAATAAAAGAAGAACAGGACAGTAATCCTGAAATTCGTTCAGCTGTTAGTAATGCCCTCGATTTCTTCCACACAAATGTAAAAAAAGACCTTTCCTTTATTAAAAAAGACATGTTGGAAGCGGTGAACACGCTCCTTGAAAACTATTATCTTTCTTTAAAGCTCTTAGAGGAGTTTGCTGAATTGGCGAAGGAAGATGTTGAAAAAAGACAAAAGAGATTATCCGATAGTGGCAAACAGGTTTTTGAAAGCGAGTTAAATCTGTATAAAAACAAAGCCATCAAGATTATTAGGGAAAACGATGCCTTGCAAAATGAATTTACCCGCTTTGGCACCAGCTGGGAAGATGACAAGCTAGATGTTCAAGAATGGTACAGAGACATTTTGAAAAAGGCTGATTTCTATAAAGAATACATGCTTAAAAATGATCCTTCCTTCGAAGAGGATGTTGAGGTATTGGATCAAATTACCCGTCAATTAATATTGAAAAGTGAGGCAATTACCAATTTTATGGCCGAAAGGGACTTGTATTGGGAAGAAAATAAATCCGCCTTAAAATCGATGCTAAAGAAAAGCATCAAATCATTGGATGACATGACCCAACATATTGAATTAATAGAGTTATCCGCCAATTGGGAAGAAGATAGTGAATTCTTTAAGAATTTGTTTCAAGAAACCGTAGTTCATAATGAGGAGTATGAGAAAATTATATCTGATTTTGCCAAAAACTGGGCAACGGACAGAATTGCCATAGTCGATATGATTATTTTAAAAATGGCAGTGGCCGAAATGCTTAATTTCCCAAGTATCCCTGTTAAAGTGACAATAAATGAGTATATTGAGCTTTCCAAAAATTACAGTACGCAAAAAAGTAAGCAATTTGTAAATGGTTTATTGGACAAAATCTCCATAAGTCTAGAGAAAGAAGATAGAATTAAGAAAAGTGGTAGAGGTTTGATTGATAACAAATAACTTCACCATCCTATTTGCGTAAAAACCAAAAAACTTTAAATGTGCATTTGAATCATTTTTTATGTGCAGTATATTTGACAGCTAAAGGAAAAAATTATGAGTAAAGGAAGTAACTTGTTTGCATTTTTAGCAGGAGCCACTGCGGGAGCAATTGTAGGAATTTTATACGCACCAGATACTGGTGTAAATACCAGAGATAAGTTGACTTATCGTTTGGGTAAATATAAAGAAATGTTGGAGGATTTATTAAACGACATTTCTGAAGGTGAAGACTTAGGGTTGAGCACTGCCAGAAGCGATGGGGAAAAAGTCGTGAACTCTGCCAAAGAAAAAGCAGAGCAATTATTGACTGATGTAGATGCATTGTTGGGTCAAATCAAAACCAAAGAAGAGAAAACAAAATAAATTTCAATTAAATAATATAACTCAATTATGAAAAGTGTAATATATGCAGTTTTTGCGATAGGATTATTGTCATTCACCGCATGCAATGGTGATTTAGAAAAAAGAGTGACTGATTTAGAAAGAAGAGTGGCCGCTTTGGAAGGAAATGGTGGAAGCACTGCTAATAACACATCACTACAGGCTACTAATCAAAACAAGCCTCAAGTGCAAAACAACACTCCAAAAGAAAAACCTGAGGGGCCTTTACCAAAAATGGAGTTTTCAGAAAAAGTTCATGACTTCGGAAGGATTAAAGAAGGTGACGTTGTAACAAAAGTTTTCACGTTTAAAAATACAGGAGAAGCCCCTTTGATCATTTCAAATGCTACCTCTTCATGTGGATGTACAGTTCCTTCTTATCCTAAAGATAAGCCAATTGCTCCTGGGGAAGAAGGAGAAATTGAAGTGAAATATAATTCTAGAGGTAAAAAGAATCAGGACAATAAAGTAGTAAGAATTACGGCTAATACTTGGCCAGCTACCAATAATTTAACAATTAAAGCATTTGTGGAGCCAAAAGCTAACAACACAAATGCCGGACCAGTAAAACAATAATTAATGATACAATTTATTTTAGCACAAGCCACTACAGGAGATGATAGCGCTTGGATGAGCCAATTACTTTTATTTGGCGGTATTATTTTAGTATTTTATTTCTTTATGATTCGTCCACAACAAAAAAAACAGAAGGATCAAAAGAAATTTATTGCTGAAATTAAAAAAGGCGACAGTGTGGTGACTATTGGTGGGCTTCATGGTAAAGTTTATCAAGTAGAGGAAGATAAAATCATTTTGGAAGTTGATAAAGGAACAAAAATGATTTTTGAGAAATCAGCGGTTTCTCTAGAGCAAAGTAAAAAACTTCAAGAGAAATAAATTATTGAAGCGATTTGAAAAAATAGGAGATTGGCTGAGCAATATATTTTTGCCTCATTCAAATGACACTATAAAAGTGGTAGTTCTGTGCATAGTTACAGCTACCACTTTTTGGTTTTTCAATGCGTTAAATGATAATTACTCTACCAGAATCAGCTACCCGATAAAATTCACCTATCCCGATTCTTCCTTAGTTGTAGTGGAAGAATTACCAAAAAAAGTCAGTATCAACGTAAGTGGTGGCGGATGGAATTTACTTAGAAAAACTTTCTGGTTTACGATTACCCCAGTTGAAGTTCCATTGGAAGAGCCAGTAAACACTAAATATATATTAGGCAATTCCTTATACAGCTTAATAGCTGATCAAATGAATGAAATTCAATTGAATTATGTAGAGAATGATACCCTAAGAATTGAAATTGATTCAATAAGAACTGCGAATTCTAAATTATCAATAGATAGCACTAAAATCAGCTTAGCTGAAGGCTACGGAATCATATCCACAATCAAAAAATCACATGATTCAGCTTCGTTTTCAGGGCCTGAGAGATTTATAAAAAATATACCTGAGGAAGTATTTATTGATATTGAGGAAGAAAATATATCAAGCAATTATTCCGAAGATATATACCTGCCTACTTTTGGGTCAAGCTTGGTAAACCGAAATCCTGTAGAGGTAAATGTGAGTTTTGAAGTAGCCAAATTTATCCAGCAAGAATTGATGCTGCCATTTGAAAAAATTAATTTACCTGCAGATTCCAATGCTTATATCTTCAGCGATAGTTTGGCAAGGATATCTTTTAAAATCCAAGAAAAATTAGCTGGGAATTTTAACTTAGACAGCATTCAGTTAGTAGTTGATTTTGAAGGAATCAATGCTCAAGACAGTATAGCAAGCCCAGTTTTAACTTTAGTACCAAGTCAGCTAAAAGATTTGGATATTAAAATAGATTCCATTCAATATCAGTATATTAGGGAATGAAGAAAATTGGGATTACCGGAGGAATAGGTGCTGGCAAGAGTTTAGTCTGTAAAATCTTTGAGCTTTTAGATATCCCCAACTACCCTGCTGATTATAGGGCGAAATGGCTTCAATCAAACGATCCGGAACTTAAGGCAAAAATCGCCTTCCATTTTGGAAAAGAAGCCTATTTTGAAAATGGCGAACTTAATAGAAATTATTTGAGTAAAGAAGTCTTTGGTGATGATGAAAAATTAAAACTACTCAATAATCTGGTACACCCAGCCGTTGCAGAAGATTTCAAAAATTGGTGTAAAAAGTATTCAAACAAACCTTATGTATTAAAAGAAGCGGCACTTCTATTTGAAACGGGTTCTTACAAACAATTAGATGCCATTATAAACGTCCACGCCCATCAAGCATTACGTCTCAAAAGAACATTGGAAAGAGATCCGCACAGAACTGAAGAAAGTATTTTGGCTATTATGAAAAAACAATTTTCGGATGAGAAGAGATTAGACCTAGCGGATTATGTGATTCATAATGATGAGAGTAAGTCAGTTATTAAACAGGTGATGGCTTTGCATGAGGAGTTGGTTGGGTGATTTGTATGTTCTTGCGTTATTTAGCACAGGTGGACGCTTGTCAATACGAGGGTTAATTTGGAAATCTACAATTTTAGCTTCTCCGGATCCTGACGATTATCCCAAAATATCAAGAGCTCAATCTCAGTAGATTGAATTTTATAATACAAACTAACATGTTTTGTGACTACTGCTCGATATGAATTTTTCTTTTTTAAATAGAAATACTGTTCTGGGTTCTGACTTATAAAGTTTATCACTTCATCAGTTCGGTCAATAAATTTTTCAATTTCCTTTGTTGTCCAATTTTCATCCAAATACTCTAGTACCAAAGCATAAGTTAATTCAGCCTCAGGTAACCATTTAACTGTATAACTCACTTAAGGTATTTTGATTTGATTTCACTCATGACTTCTTTGTGTGGGCGTCCTTCACCTCTTTTTGATTGTTCTAAAGCCCGATCTAAAGAATCTTTCAGATTCGGATGCAATTCATCCCACCAATCACTGCTTTTGTCTGCTTCTATCATGCCAGTGATTAATGTCAAAAATCTATCATCAGCTTGATCTACATATTCATGAATTTTTTTTCTCAGTTGTATTATATCCATAACAATTCATTTTCCCCAAATTAACAATTTTAAAGGATTATTTGGTTCAGCTTTCTTGAATACTAAATAAGTTTGTACAAAGAACACAAATCATATATATTAATAGAACTTAATTTATTAAGATTAACTCAAGAGTCATAAGATCAAATGTAAGATTTGTAATGTTTTGATTTTGAAAATAAGATTTATCAAAATAAGCCTTCTCATTGTAAATAAACTCGTTTAATTCTTTTCTAATCTCATTTGACTTTTCAGTTTCATCAAGTTGATTATACAATATTTCTATCTTATTAACTTTATAATTATCAAAGACGGATTTTAAATTATCGATCTTTGCGCAACTATTGAAAAGTTCTTTGCCATTTCCTTTTACTCCTCCAGTCTTTCCAATTAAATCTCTGGCAAGCTGATCAATTGTATCAATTAATTTCAAATGTAAATCCTTCTGGTTTATATCACCACTAGTCTTAGCGTCTCGCTAAGAATAAAGCCAATGCATTACACCATCTATAAACTAAATCTATAATATCTCTTTTTGCCTTTTAATTTTAGCCTTGAAAGTCTTAGCGAGACGCTAAGACTAGCAGAGTAAATCGCTCCCTAAAATCTTTACTGTTTCATGCACGAAACTAATGAAATAAAAATAATATTTAAACCCACAATCCACCGAAACCACCACTACCATTTCATTTTAGTTTAAATCTTGCTAAATTAAGTTCAAAATAATTTAAAGAAACAGCTAATTGATATATTATGAGTGATAGAATCCATACCCTAAGTGGGTACATACACGAATACCAGCGAAGTGTACATCAACCTGAAAAGTTTTGGTCCAGAATTGCTGATTCATTTCACTGGAAAAAAAGATGGGAAAAGATAGTGGAATGGAATTTTGAGGAACCAAAAATTGAATGGTTTAAAGGAGCAAAATTAAACATTACAGAAAATATTCTTGAAAAACATCTCTTTACGATGGGTGATAAACCCGCCATCATTTGGGAGCCCAACGAACCAGGAGATGAAAATCAAACCATTACTTTCCGACAGCTCTATGAAAAAGTAAATCAATTTGCCAATGCCATGAAGGCAAAAGGCATTAAAAAAGGTGATAGAGTCATTATCTATATGCCCATGGTGCCCGAAGCAGCCGTAGCCATGTTGGCCTGCGCTAGAATTGGGGCTGTACATTCCGTAGTTTTTGCAGGATTTTCTTCCAATGCTTTGGCGGACAGAATTAATGATTGTGAAGCCAAAATGGTGTTGACTTCAGATGGTAATTTCAGAGGAGCAAAATCAATTCCTGTAAAAGCAGTAGTGGATGAAGCTTTAGAAAAAACCAAAACCATTGAAAATGTTATAGTTTTTAAAAGAACTGGAGAAGAGGTTGAAATGAAATCAGGTAGAGATATTTGGTGGCATGAAGCCATAAAAGGACAATCTACCGAATGCCCTGCTGAAGAAATGGACGCTGAAGATATGTTGTTCATCCTTTACACTTCAGGCTCCACCGGCAAACCAAAGGGAGTTGTGCATACTTGTGGTGGATATATGGTTTATAGCAAATATTCTTTTGAAAACGTATTCCAATATGACCAAGGGGATGTTTATTGGTGTACGGCCGATATAGGTTGGATCACAGGCCACTCATATATTGTTTATGGACCATTATTGGCCGGAGCTACTACTGTGATGTTCGAAGGAGTTCCTACCTACCCTGATGCGGGACGTTTTTGGGATGTGGTGGATAAATATAAAGTCAATCAATTTTATACCGCCCCAACTGCTATTCGCGCACTTCAAGCATTTGGAACAGAGCCTGTGGATAAAAGAGATTTAAGTTCTTTAAAAGTGCTAGGGACAGTGGGCGAGCCTATTAATGAGGAGGCATGGCACTGGTATCATTCGCATGTGGGGAAAGGAAAATGCCCTGTAGTAGATACCTGGTGGCAAACTGAAACAGGTGGTATCATGATTTCTCCTTTAGCAGGAATTACTCCTACAAAACCTTCTTATGCAACTTTACCATTGCCTGGGGTACAGCCGGTAATTGTTGATCCTGAAGGCAATGAGTTAAAAGGAAATTCAGTAGAAGGAAATCTCTGTATAAAATTTCCGTGGCCAGGCATGTTAAGAACGACTTATGGCGACCATGAAAGATGTAAAAACACTTATTTCTCTACTTATAAAAATATGTACTTTACAGGCGATGGCGTAAAAAGAGATGAGGATGGATATTACCGAATTTTAGGTAGAGTGGATGATGTCATCAATGTATCCGGGCATAGAATGGGAACTGCTGAAGTGGAAAATGCCATTAACGAACACCCTAAAGTGATAGAATCTGCTGTGGTGGGTTATCCGCATGAAGTAAAAGGACAAGGCATTTATGCTTATGTGATTTGTGATTTGGAAAACAGAACTGAGGAGAATTTAATCAACGAAATCAGTGAAACAGTTCGAAATATCATAGGAGCCATTGCTAAACCCGATAAAATTCAAGTCGTATCAGGTTTACCCAAAACGCGTTCGGGTAAAATCATGAGAAGGATTTTAAGGAAGATTGCTGAAGGAGATACTTCCAATCTTGGTGATACCTCTACTTTATTAAACCCAGAAATTGTGGAAGAAATTAAAGCAGGCGCAAAATAAATACAGAAAGACTTCAAGTGGGTGATTTTATCAATATCCACTTGAAGTTTATAAATTTAACAGATCCTTCTCTACCTATTTTATACAAATAAAAATAATTATTGTTATATTGTGTTTTCTATGAAAGTATTTCTCAGTATAGCAATTTTTATCATTTCCTTTCATCCATTATCAGCCCAAAACACTGATAGCTTAGAAAATTTGTTAGATTCTGAAATTAGTGATTCTCAGAAAAAGGATATCCTCATACAATTATGTGAGGAATATCGGGAATCCAACCCTAATGCCATGCGGTTGTATGCAGAAGAGCTTATTACCCTATCTCAGGAAGACACTGTTAGCAACAACTATGCTTGGGCTCAATACTATTTAGGAGATTACTATTATTTAGTGGAAGATTTTGATAAAACGGAGCAATATTTTCTAAGCTCCTATGAAATTTTTCAAAAGCGAGAAAATTCAATTGGTGCCTTAAAATCCGCTTCCTCTTTAGCTAATGTTTATTTCTTCAGAGACCGATATAAAACTGCCCTAAATTTTGCAGAATTAGGTTTGGATTTAGCCTATGAAATGAATGATAAGGCTCAGCAATCAAACCTCTTAGCCTTAATATGTGATATTTACACCTACATGGAGCGCTACAATTTGGCTATTCAAAATTGCATCCAATCACTTAAAATCAAAGAGGAATTAGAAATTCAAAAAGGTAAAGAAATTACTTTAAATACAATCGGTCTGATTTATCAAGAACTAGGAACGTATGAAAAAGCCAAAGAATACTTATTTAATGCCCTAACCTTAGCAAGAGAAAATGGTGAGCCTTATAATATTGCCACAACTCACAGTAATATTGGCAATTATTATTTGGCTATCGGTAACATTGAAGGAGCACTTGAAAGTTTTCAAAAAGCCATGGAAATAGATTCCGCCAGTCAGGACAAGACAGGTCTAGCTTATTCCTTTTATGATGTAGGGAAGGTATATCAATTAAAAAATGAATTAAATAAAGCGATGGAAAGCTTTAAAAAAGCAAAGACATTGGCTGATGAACAAAATATGCAAGAATTGAAAGCAAGAATTGGACTTGAAATGGGTGAAGTTCATATTACGAACTCTGATTATCAGAAAGCTATTCAAGAACTTAAAAACAGTGTAACAATTGCCCAGAAAATCAACTCATCAGGTATTTTAAAAGATACCTATCAAAAGCTCTCAAAGCTGTATGATAAAATGGGTGACAAAAACAACGCATTAATTTACATGAAGCTTTTCATGCTTGAATCAGAACGAAAGTTTAAAGAAGAAAATATTCGTTCGATTGCTGAAATTGAGGCTCTATATAATATAGACAAGAAGGAAAAAGAAATTGATTTACTAAAAAAAGATAATGCCATTAAAGAATTGCAGGCCGAGCAAAGAAGTTTTTTTATAATCGCATTAAGCATTGGTCTTTTTCTACTAATAATATTGCTCATAATACTATACAATAGATTTAAACTCAAAAACAGAGCCAATCAAGCTTTAAATGAGCAAAACATAGCCATACAGGAACAGAAGGAGGAAATCGAAAACCAAAAAGAGGAATTAGCTGAAACCAGTAGCAAACTGGTTGATAAAAATCAGGAAGTAACTGACAGTATCATTTATGCTAAACAAATCCAAGATTCTTTACTTCCTCAATTACAAACCATTAAAGAAATATTGCCAGAATCATTTATATTTTTTAAACCAAGAGATATTGTTAGTGGTGATTTTTATTGGTTTAGTCAAATTGAAAATAAAACCGCTATCGCACTGGTAGATTGCACTGGACATGGTGTACCGGGAGCTTTTATGACCGTTTTGGCGAATTCATTATTAAACCAAATAGTTTTAGAAACGGGAATCACGTCCCCTGACTTGATCGTCTCGCTTTTGGATCAAAAAATTCAGCAAAACCTCCATCAACAACAATTAGAAAATGCCAATACTGACGGAATGGACATCAGTCTTATTTTAATCGACCGTAAAAATGCAGTAATAGAATACACGGGTGCTAAAATTCCTCTTTATATTTATCAGGATAATGAATTAAAAGTTATTAATCCAGATAGAAACAGTGTTGGGAGCACACAACAACTGGATAAATCCTTTGCTAAAAAAGAAATAAGTTACAAGCCCGGTAATATGATTTACATGAGCTCTGATGGTTTTCAAGACCAATTTGGCGGTCAAAAAAATAAAAAATATATGAAAGGTAATTTTCGTAAATTTCTTGCTAGGATTGCCGAAAAACCAATCCAAGAACAGCAAAATGATATTGAAGAAGAATTTATAAAGTGGAGAGGAAGCAATACCCAAACCGATGATATCCTCATAGTAGGATTTAAATTAAACTAATGGACATCAAAAGTTATAAAAAATTATTTTATTACCTTTTAGCCTTTTTGGGAATATTTTTATTCCTGGTATTTAATTTACTGGAATTTGAACTTCTTTCAGAGGAAGGAAAAATTGATAATTTGTCAGATGCTATATGGTATTCAATTGTAACACTCACAACAGTAGGTTATGGAGATATGGTACCTACTTCTGCAGGTGGTAGAGCCATTGGCTACATTCTGATATTATTGAGTTTAGGAGTATATGGTTTGTTAATTGGCCAAATCTCCTCAATAATGGCTAACATAAAAGAAAATAAAAAAATGGGAATGTACGGAACAGATTTTCAAGATCATATTGTGGTTATTGGTTGGACACAATTTGGAAAAACAGTTATTGACCAACTAATAAAAGCAGGAAGAAAAGTGGCAATTGTCACAAAAAACAGAGAAACCATTGATTTATTAAAGGAGCTTTATCAAGACAAAAACCTTTTCATTCTCTACAGTGATTATGAGAATTTTGAACTTCTAGAAAAAGTCAATATTAAAAAATCCTCAACAGTGTTCATTAATCTCAATGATGATACAGAAAAATTGGTTTATATTTTAAATCTTAAAAAGGAATATGAGGGATTGAATTTTACTGTTACTCTAGAGAATTCAAATTTAAAGCAAACCTTTTTAAGCGCAGGTGTGACTCATGCCATTTCACAAAATGAAATTGCCAGCAGATTATTAGCCAGCTATATGTTTGAGCCAGATGTAGCCTTATTTTCCGAGGAAATATTAACCTATCCCACCAATGATGAGGAATATGACATGAAGGAATTTAAAGTACTTGAAGGAAATCCTTATAACGGGCAAGAATATGATAAAGCATTCTTCGATCTTAAAAAAAATGAAAATGTTATTTTATTAGGTTTGGTAAGAATTGATGAGGGAAATAGAATAGTTTATAAAAATCCATCTAATAATTATAAAATTAAGACGGATGATTATTTAATTATGTTAATGAACCAAAAAACTCAAAAGAAAATAAAAAAAATATTTGAACTTGAAGAAGGAATATAATGAAATAGCTACTCGATTTCATAAAATTCAAAATCTTTACCCATACCGTAAGCTGTTAATTCACTAAGGTCATACTCTTCCAATGTATTGATATCTTGACATTTAAAATCCTTATAACCAATTGCTTTGGTCACTTTAAATTCATGGACTTCACCATAGTTTACCAAATAATAATCCTTTCCGACTCTTACAGTTTCTATAGATATTGACATTACTAGTATAATAATAAAAATTTCTGGACTTGCAACAAAAAACTGGACAAATAATTAAGCGCATTTTGAATAATTATTTTCATTAAATTGTTCAGGTGATAAATATCCTAAATAGCTGTGTTTTCTTCTTCTGTTATACCATATTTCGAT